>CAZFSA010000262.1:0-1553 GCA_964521535.1 uncultured Gemmatimonas sp. | reverse complement strand
TACACTCTTTCCCCACCCGGGCCCGGGTGACGAGCGCCGCCAGGTTCCGGAACCCTTCGGCCGAGCGGGCGAGCAGCGCCAGCGGCCGGCCGTCTACCGTGAGTTCGGCGCCGGCGATCGGGCGGATGCCGTGCTCCCGGCAGGCCAGGCCAAACCGGACCAGCCCGCCCAGATCGGCATGGTCGGTGAGGCCGAGGGCGGCATAGCCCAGGGCCGCGGCCCGGCGGGCCAGGGCCTCGGGGCTCACGGCCCCGTCGCCGAAGGAGTACGCGGAGTGGGCGCGGAGTTCGGTGAACGGAATGGCAAGCACCGGGTGCTGTGCTTCTCGGAGCGATTATCCCTTGTCCACGCTTGTCATTCCCGCCATCGTTCCGGCGCACGATGCGTGGACCTGCTGCTGTCGCCGTGTCCCCGGTGCACTCCCAGCGAAGGCCTGGCTGGCGGCGGTGCCCGATGGTTGGCGTGATGCTCGTGATTGGCGCGCTCCCGGCAAGTGCGCAGGAACCGGCGCCCCCGCCTCCGATCGTCGGTCGGGTTCGGGACCCGACCGGAAGACCCCTCGCCGGGGTGGAGGTTGTCGTCAACAGGCACCGGGTCCGGACCGTGACAGATTCGGCGGGTCTCTTTCTGTTCGACGCTGCCGCGCATGACACCACGGTTGGGTTTCGCCGGATCGGTTACGCCCCGGCGGTCTTCACCATGTCCCCGCGTCCCAAAGCGAGTGACACTGTGGTGGTCGAACTGCGACCGAGCCCGGTCGAGCTCCCGGATCTCGTGGTGTCTGCGCCGGCGATCAAGCCGCTTCGCTACGCTGGCACCAGCAAGTACGACGAGGTCTTTCGCCGCATGAGGCTCGGTGTGGGGAGTTATGTCTCTCGTGACGACGTGGACCGGCGGGCCGCGATGTCCACGGTCGAATTGCTGCAAGGCGTCCCGGGAGTCCGGATTGCGGTAGGGGCGCCAGGAGCCCGGGACCAGACGCGGATTCGGTTCGTCCGCTGTGACCGGAGCCGGGCGGTGGCCGTGTTTCTCGACGGGGCGCGCCTGATGCCGCCGTCGCCGAGCGCCCTGCTGAGCGAGGACCCGGTGGTCGAGATGCTCGATCGGATCAATCCGGCGGAGGTCGAGATGCTCGAAGTGTATCGAGGCGCCAGCCAGATCCCGGGAGTCTATCACTGGGACGGCTGCGCCGTGATCGCCATCTGGACCAGGTGGAACCGGTAACGGGAGCAGAGAGGTTGTCATTGGTCAGGTGATCGTTGGTGACGTTCAATCCCACCAGCCGCCGAGGAACCACCGGTCCTCGCCGAGGTCGCGGTAGAGCAGCACCACCATCCCGTCCGTTCGTACCCCCTGGAAGTACTCCCGCGCCGGCCCCTCGTCGCCTGCGGGTGCCACCCGGTCGGGGCCCAGGATCTCGGCCAGCGGATACACCGAGGTTCCGTCCCGGTAGCTCGTCGGGACCTCGCCGCCGCGCCGCGGCGCGAGGCGTACCGCCACGGGCCGCGGCACGGCGGCGAGCTGGAGCGTCAGGCTGAGCGCCGGGCCACCCT
>CAZFSA010000261.1:0-1603 GCA_964521535.1 uncultured Gemmatimonas sp. | reverse complement strand
CCCGAGTCGGGCCAACCTAGTGCGTACCTTGCTCAGTTGATCTGCGCGAGTGCGTCGCGGAGGTCGTTCGGGAGCGGGTCTTCGGCGGTGAGGATGTGCTGACCGGCGCGGATCTGCACGGTGCGGTAGCGCCTCGCGGTGCGGACGAACTTCTTGATGGTCCAGCCGGTGCGGTCCTCGATCAGCCGGGTGATGGCCAGGGCGGCGAACACGATGGTCAGGTGCGCGTCGATCGACTCGCGCTTGTGGTGGTAGATCGGCCGAGCCCGCAGGTCGTGCTTGGACATCCGAAACGACTGCTCGATCCGCCAGAGCTGGTGGTACGCGCCGATCACCAGGCCCGGGGTGGGGTGGTCGATGTTGGTGATGTAGGCCTTCAACCCGGCGATCCCACGGGCCTTGGCTTCCAGCTCCCGGTTGACGGACTTGTCGCCTCCGGTGAGCTTGATGAACCGGTTGCGTTTGACCGGGGTCTTCCCGGCGACGGCCTTCTCGGCTTTGGCGACCTGTTCGTCGATCCCGCGCAGGGTGCGCCGGGCCCGGTCGGCCTTGTACTGGTAGTAGATGACCTTGTCGCGACGGCCTTGGGCCTTCTGTTTGGCGGTGGCCGGCCAGGGCTGGACGAACACGTGCCCGTCGGGGATCTCCTGGTCCGGATTCTCCTTGCGCCACTTGGTGACCTGGTAGGGGACCTCGGGGATCCGCTCGCCGATGATGTAGGACAGCCCGGCATCCTCCAGGGCGTTGCGGTTGGCTTCCGAGACCATTCCGGCATCCGCGACCACGGTGACGTCGGCCAGCCGGTGCGCGGCCATGAACGCGGTGATCACCGGGAGCATCGTCTTGGTCTCGGCCTTGTTGCCCTCGAACGCCTCGACCATCAGCGGGAACCCGGTCGCATCAGTGAGCAGCCCGATGGTGATCTGCGGCTCCAGGCGGCGTTCCTTGGAGAACCCCGGCTCCCGGAACCCGTCCCCGGCGTCGGTCTCGAAGTACAGCGTGGACACGTCATACAGCACCAGCGACGCCGGCCCCAACGCCGCGTGCGTGGCACACGCGGCCGCCAGGCCGCGGCGCCACTGCTCGGCGGCGTAGACCGGCAGCCGACGCTTCACCGTCCGATACGACGCCGGCGCGACACCGACCTCGGCCAGCACCCGCAGCGAGTCCTCCTTGCTGGTCGGCTCGATGATCCGGGCCAACACCAACTGTCGGAACACCTCGTCCCCGCCGGCGGCCTCGCCGAAGCCGAGACCGTCGTAGGCCCGGCACAGCGCGTCCCACAGATGCCCCATCCGCGAGGACGCGATCTCCAACGGCCCCCCGGAGGCAGCCACCGCGGCCACACTCAACCCCAAGTCGAGCTCGGCCTGCCCCGCCGCGAGCCGCTGCCGAGCCGCCGCCTTCAGCGCCTCGACCTCCTCCGGCGTGTGCGCCGAGCCCAGGTGCTCGATCTGCCGGGAACCCCGCCGGGAGGAGTGCACGATCTGCACCGCGGTGGCCCCCGAGCTGGTCCTCACGGTGCGCACGTACGCCACCAGCGCACCCTACGAGCCCCCGGCTAGTGCGCAAATCTGCAAGCCCCAAAAGACAAACCCGCAGG
>CAZFSA010000260.1:0-1647 GCA_964521535.1 uncultured Gemmatimonas sp. | reverse complement strand
GGCGCCGGGGGTGCGGGGACTGAGGGCCGGGGTTCGGTGCGGCGGCCGGGAAGGCGGCGGGGGGGGGGCGGTGTCGCTGCTCGGAGAAAATGACCGGGCTAACTGCTCAGTGACTATGTCCGTCCATGGGAGACGGACTGACATTGAGCACGAACGACGAACGACGGGTCGAGGTCCTGAACCGGGTCCTCGCAGGAGTGCTGGGCACGGCCGAAGCGGCCGCCTTGCTCGGGGTGGGGGAGCGGCAGGCACGCCGGCTGTTGGCGGCCTACCGGGAAGACGGGCCGCGGGGCATCGTCCACGGCAACCGTGGGCGACGACCGGCCCACGCGCTGAGCGAGGAGGTACGCAGCGCCGCCGTCACCCTGGCAACCGGACCATATGCCGGTGTCAACCACAGCCACCTCGCCGAGCTGCTGGCAGAACGAGAAGGCCTGGTCATCGCCCGCTCCACGCTGGCGCGTCTCCTCAAGGAAGCTGGCATCCGCTCCCCCCGTCCACAGCGGCGGCGCTCCCGCCATCGCTCGCGGCGGGAGCGTTACCCGCAAGAAGGCATGCTCTTGCAGGTCGACGCCAGCGACCACGATTGGCTCCAGGGCCGCGGCCCGCGCATTGAACTCCTTGGCCTCGTCGATGACGCCACGAGCAAGGTCCCGGTGGCCCGCTTCCACGAGACTGAGGACGCCCGCGGCTACTTCCTCCTGATGCGCGAGCTCTGCCGCAGGATTGGCGTCCCCCAGGCGCTCTACAGCGACCGCCACAGCATCTTCTGGCCAACCAACGGCGAGACGCTCAAGGAGCAGCTTGCCGGGCGTCGTTCGCCGACGCAGTTCGGCCGGGCCATGGCCGAACTGGGCATCCAGCTCATCCCCGCCCACTCGCCCCAGGCCAAGGGCCGGGTCGAACGCCTCTGGGGCACCCTCCAGGACCGCCTCGTAGCCGAACTCCGCCTTGCCGGCGTCAGTACCCTCGAAGAGGCAAACGCCTTCCTGCCCGGCTTTCTCGCCCGCTTCAACCGCAGCTTTACGGTGCCAGCAGCCGCTCCCGGCAGTGCCTACCGGCCCCGGCTCAAGGCCTCCGAACTGGACAACATCCTCTGCTTCAAGCACGAGCGCATCGTTAGCAAGGACAACACCGTCAGGCTGGGCCAGGTCATCCTTCAACTGCTCCCCGGCCCCAACCGGGTCGGCTACAGCAAGGCCACCGTCACTATCCACGAATCGCTCGACCGCCGCTTCTCCGTCCACTTCGAAGGCCGCCAGCTGCCCTCGAAGCTCATCCCCCTGCGCAAGCTCCTGACGCCGAAGCCCTTGCCCCGGCGAGCACCCTCGCCGCCGGCGCCCATGCCCCTCGCTGCACCGCCACCCGCCAGGCCAGCACCCGGCCACCCATGGCGCACCTACCCCGCTGTGACAAAATCACTGAGCAACTAAGCGGACAAAGTCACTGAGCAGCGACAGGTCGCCCGCCACGCCTCCGGGCCCTTCTCCGGCCCCTGCCGGGAGAAGCGGGGATGAGGGCACCCCACGCGGCAAACATCCTTCATGGCTCCCTCGCCAACGTCATCCGGGCTCGCTCCGGCCCTTCTCCCGGCCCCTGCCGGGAGAAGCGGGGATGAGGGCACCCCACGCGGCCAAGCATCCTCCA
>CAZFSA010000259.1:0-1654 GCA_964521535.1 uncultured Gemmatimonas sp. | reverse complement strand
TGACGCCCGTCGCCCCGCAACCGCTGCGCAAGCCAGCGGTACGCGGCGGCGCGCCGCCGCTCCCCGACGCACCCGGTGAGGTGGATCTCCGGGGGCTCACCGGCCACGAGGCCGAGGCTGCGACCGTCGCGGCCCTCGACGCAGCCGTTCTGGCCGACCGCCCGCGGCTTCGCATCATCCACGGCATGGGCACCGGCGTGGTGCGCGACCGGGTCCGGCGGGTGCTGCAGGCCGACCGCCGGGTCCTGCGCTTCGAGTTTGCGCCGCGCCACCAGGGCGGCACCGGCGTGACCGTCGTGGAGTTCGGGAACGGCGAATGATCGCGGACGAGCTGATCGAGCAGATCCGGGACGCAGCCGATCTGGTGGGCCTGATCGGCGAAACGGTGCCCCTGAAGCGTACCGGCGCGGATTGGCGCGGTCCCTGCCCGTTTCATGGGGGCACCCACCGGAACTTCGCGGTCATCCCCCGCAAGGGGATGTACTACTGCTACGTCTGCCACGAAGCGGGCGACGCGTTCACCTGGCTCATGAAGCGCGGGGGCCTGGACTATCCGTCGGCGGTGCGAGAGGTGGGCCGCCGGGTCGGGATCCCGGTGCCGGAGCGGACGGAACGGCAGGGCCCGGATCCCCGGGAGCCTCTCTTCGGGGCGATGGCCGTGGCCCAGGAGTGGTTTGCGGCCCGGCTCCGCGAGGGGGCCGATGCCGCGTCGGCGCGAGCCTACCTCGAATCGCGGGAGCTGCCTCTCACCGCTGCGGCGGAGCTCGGGCTCGGGTACGCCCCCGCTGACCGCTCGTTCGCCGCCGCCATGGCGGAGCTCGGGGTGGCCGAGGAGATCCTGCTGGAGGCCGGGCTCCTGGTGCGGCGGGACGACGGCTCGCTCATGCCGCGGTTCCGGGCCCGGCTCCTCTTCCCGATCCGCGACCTCCGGGGCAGGGTGGTGGCCTTCGGCGGCCGGCTGCTCGGACCCGGCGAGCCCAAGTACCTCAACTCCCCGGAGACGCCCCTCTTTCACAAGGGCGGGCTGCTCTACCACCTCCACGAGGCCCGCCACGCCATCCGGAAGGAAGGCGAGACCATCGTGGTGGAAGGCTACTTCGACGTCCTCCGGCTGGCTCTGGCGGGCGTCGAACACGTGGTCGCGCCGCTGGGCACCGCCCTCACCGGTGAGCAGGCCGCGCTGCTGAAACGATTCGCCGGCGCCGTGGTGCTGGTCTACGACAGCGATCCGGCTGGCCTTCGCGCCACCTTTCGTTCCGGTGACGAATGCCTTCGGCACGGCCTCCGGGTGCGGGTCGGGACGCTGCCGCCGGGGCAGGATCCCGACAGCCTGGTGCAGCGCGGTGGCGCGCAGGCGCTGGCGCCGATCCTGAACGACGCGGTCGACGTGCTGGAGCGCAAGATCCAGCTGCTGGAGCGGAAGGGCTGGTTCGCGGGCGTGGAACGCCGCCGCGACGCCCTGGACCGGCTTCTCCCGACGGTCCGGGCCGCCGCCGACCCGATCGCCCGCGACCTCTACCTGGGACGCGTGGCCGAATGCACCGGGGTTTCCCGGGCGGTGCTCGAGCGGGAGCTGGCCGAGCGGCCGGAGCCTCCGCACGACCGGGAGCCGGCCCGCGGCGTTGCCCGAACCGGCGGCGAGCGAGTCGCCGAG
>CAZFSA010000258.1:0-1706 GCA_964521535.1 uncultured Gemmatimonas sp. | reverse complement strand
AGGCGGTGGACCGGAGCGTGGGGGCGCTCGACGAGCGCCTCCGGGAAATCCGCTCCGCCTCTCGCTCGCCCGACCTCTTCGCCGAGCCGGGCCGCCCCTCGGTCGCGGTCCGACGCGCTTTCCAGGGCCTCCGGCGGGAGCGGACCCGCCTTCGGGCGCTGGCCCGGCGGCTCCGCGACGCGCAGGAGCTGCCCTGGTTCCATTACCGGGCGCAGTTCGCCGACGTGATGGCGCGGGGTGGGTTCGACCTGGTGCTCGGCAATCCACCATGGGTGCGGGCCGAGGCGCTTGGGGCGGCCGAACGGCGCGCCCTCAAGGAGCGCTTTCGGTGGTTTCGATCCGGGGGCGGTCGCGGCTACGCCCATCTTCCGGACCTGTCCGTGGCCTTCCTGGAGCGCGGAGTGGAGCTGCTCCGTCCGGAAGGCGTGCTCGGGATGCTCGTGCCCGCCAAGCTGCTGACGGCGGGATATGCCGCGGCGCTGCGAAGCGAGCTGTCGCGTCGGACTACCCTGCTGGTTCTCGACGACCTGACCAGCCGGGCCCGGCAGGCGTTCGACGCCACCACCTATCCCCTGGCCCTGCTGCTCCGGTCCGGCCCGCCGGCCGCGGGGCATCGCGTGGACCTGGCGCTTGGCGGCGGTGACAGCACGGCGCAGGCTCCGCTCGGGGCCGGCCCCTGGGTCCCCGTTCCCGCTGGTGCGTCCGGCCTGACGGCACTGCACCGCCATCCAACGATTGGAGACCGGTTCCGCGCCGGCCTTGGCGTCAAGACCGGCGCCGATGCCGTGTTCCTCGACCCACCGCGCGACGTCGAAGCCTCGACCATCCGTCCAGCGGTCCGGGGACGCGACGTGCGGGCTTTCCGGGTGAGGCCGGCGCATCGGCTCCTCTGGCCGGCCGACCGGCTGGGCGTGCCCCTGCCCCACCTTCCACCCGGAGCGGCCCGGCACCTGGCCGCCCACGCTGCGACGCTCCGGCGCCGGGCCGACTATCGGGACGGTCCATACTGGACGCTCTTCCGGACCCGGCTCGCCTGCCGGCCGTACCGCCTGGTGTGGCCAGACCTCTCCAGGCGTCTCGAGGCAGCTCCGCTGGCCGGACCGGGTCTCGATCGGGCGGTGCCGCTCAACACGGTCTACATCCTGGCGCTCCCCGACGCCGACACCCTTCTCCGGCTCGCGGCATGGCTCAATCTCACCTGGGTCAGGGCCCTGGCCCGGAGCCGTGCCACGGTGGCCGCGTCGGGATTCGCCCGGTTCAACGCGGCGGTGGTGGAGGCGCTGCCGCTTCCGGACCCGGCCCTCACCGATGCCGAGCTGCTCAGGATCGGACGGGCCGCGGCGGACGGCGGCGGGTTCGATCAGTCCGCAGCCGACGAGCGGGGAGCCGAGATCCTCGGTCTGGGCGCGAAGGAGCGCGATGCGCTTCGGCGCGTGGGGTGACGGGGTGCCGCGGCTGGTGGCCGAGTCGCTGGTGGCGCCGCGCGACCTGCTGTTGGAGTCGCTCGACCGGGGTCCTGAGCGGAGCGGCGCCCAGGTCGCGGCCCTGATCGGCCGGGTGCTGCTGCCCCCTGAGGCAACCGACCCGCCCCCGGCGTGGCTCCGGCCCGAACAGGAGGCCTCCTTCCGGCGGGCGCTGGCGGCGCTCCGGCTCCACGGGTGTGCGCTGCTCGCCGATCCGCTCGGGTCGGGCAAGACCTGGGTGGC
>CAZFSA010000257.1:0-1708 GCA_964521535.1 uncultured Gemmatimonas sp. | reverse complement strand
GACCGCGCCCGCCGCGCGCGGGCCGCCCACCACGTCATTCCAGTTGAGCAGCGCGTTGAACACCAGGTTGAACTCGCCGTGGTTCTGCCAGCGGTAGATCGGGTTGTTGGCGAAGAGGATCACCCGCCCTGACCCGTGCCGCGCCCGGGGAATGTCCACCGCGAAGGGCCGCTGCCGGAGGGAATCCGCGCCGACCATGAGCCCGGACAGCACCGACGCGTCGCCACCCACGTAGCGCGCGAGCACGTTCTCCTGGTGCGCCACTCCAACCCGGAAGGGCTGGCCGCCCACGTACTTCACCGGGAACTGCCTGCCCGCGTACCCGTAGAACACCGGATGCTCGGGCCGGACGATCTCGGCCTGGACCAGGGGCCGCTGGGCCCGGAGCCCGGGCACCGGGGTGCGCTCCACGGTTCCCGCCCAGCCGAACTCGATCGGCAGCCGGGCCGCGTCGCCGATGGCGATCAGGGTGCCGCCCGCCTCCAGGAAATCGGCGAACGCGTCCACCCCCTGCTGGCCGAACCCGCCGGTGATGTCGTCGCTCTCCCCGTACATGCCGAGGAACTGGTACTTGTCGGTCTTCCGGTAGGGAACCGGCTTGAAGTTGGGCTGCTGCATCACGGTCTGGCGGCTCAGGTTCTGCTCGGCGGCCAGGATCACGTCGTACCGGGCGCGGAGGTTCCCCTGCACCAGCTGTTCCTTGTAGATCAGGTCGTAGGGGATCCCGAACGCATCGAAGGTGAGCCGGTACCAGCCCAGGTTCTGGGTCCCGGTCCACTGGGAGTAGATCGCGATCCGGGGCAGGTCGGCGTTGTGCATCGGGACCGACGGCAGCGCGGTGAGTGCGGCGCCCGTGAGCCCGAGGTCCTGCGCCGCGGCCCGCACGGCCGCCGCGTTCGCCGTGCCGTCGATCACGAACGAGCCCGCGGGAAACTCGACGCCCTCGGCCGTGAACGCCTGCTGCGCGATCCGCATCGGCACGTCGCGGAGCCGCCAGCGGAAGGTGACCATGTTGTTGGAGCCGTGGTGCGCCACCGCGAGGCCCGCGGTCCCGGACCCCGTGAAGCGCCCCGCGGCCACCGCCCGATCCACCGGCGTGGTGGGAACCGCGAGAATCGCCGAGTCGGCCACCTCCACCACGTCCACCAGCATGGCCAGGCCCATGGTCCAGCCACTGTCGTCGTAGGTGGTGAGCCGGGCGTCAGGGAACCGCTGGCGCTCCAGGAGATTCTTGGCGAGCCGGCCGTAGGGCTGGTCGCGCTTGATCACGTACGCCCCGGCGGCGTAGGTCACGGTGTCGATCCGGAACGGACGGTCCGCGACGCCGACCTCGATCCGCTGCCGCCGGAGGATGTTGACCAGCTCGGCGGCGCGGGTCATGTCGCGTTGCACCGGGATCACGTAGCCGAACGGCGCCTTGCTCCTGCCTTCCTCGATCGAGTTCCGGGTCTTGACGTAGAAGTTCTCCAGCACGGTCGCCGGAAACATCGAGGCCAGCTGAAGCGCCGAGAGCACCGCGGTCTGCATGTAGTTGGCGTTGGCCCGGCGGGTGAACCTGGCGGAGTCGTCCGGGGCGATGGGGATCCCGCGGTACCACTCCCGCTCCTGCGCCCCGCCCCGACCGGTCGGGCCGGTGGGTGCGAACGGGGGCCCGCCGGCCGGGGGCTCCGCCGCGATGGCAGAGGCGCTCCGAAGGGCCCCCCGACCG
>CAZFSA010000256.1:0-1718 GCA_964521535.1 uncultured Gemmatimonas sp. | reverse complement strand
ACCGGCGCGGCGGCGGCCGCGGCCACCACGTCCTCCAGCGTCAGTGACACCCCCAGCGCCCGGAGCCGGCTCACCATCGTGGCGCCCCGCTCGGCCCGCGCCGCACGGGCGTTGCCGAGGAAGGCCTGCAGCACCGGGTGGTCGAGGGTGGGGCCGTACAGCAGGAGGTGCATCTCGCCCCAGGGGGCCGCCACCGACAGCTCGGCGCCCGCCAGAAACCCGATGCCCTGACGACGGGCCTCGGCCTCGGCGTCAGCGACTCCGGCCACGGTGTCGTGGTCCGTGAGGGCGATGGCCGCGAGCCCGGCGGCGGCGGCCCGGCGAACGACCTCGGCCGGCGACAGGACGCCGTCCGATGCGGTCGAGTGGAGGTGGAGGTCGGCGGCGGGACCGGTCAGGAGCGGTACCCCAGCTCGGGAGTTGTCCACGAAGGCTGGGACCGGCGGAGCAGGTCACGGAGCTCGCCGTCCGTCAGCTCCGCGAGCGAGGTCTCCCGATCCTTGGCGCCGAGCGGGGAGTAGCGGGCGACGCGCTGCTCCCGTGCTCCCCCGCCGACCCGGGTGAAGACCACCCCGAATTCGTCGCGAGTGTACGGAGTGCGCCGGCCGGTCGACGCCACCGTCCATCGTTCGCCCTCCACCTCGATGATGCGCATCGGCATGCTGAACTCGGGCCCTCAGGCGGCGGCGTCGGGGAACTGGTGGAGCGACTTCTTGAGATCGGACAGGAACCGATCGGCGTCCGCGCCGTCGACGATCCGGTGGTCGAAGGACATCGCCAGATACCCCATGGTTCGGATTCCCAGGGCGTCGGTCCCGTCCGGGTGGGTGATGACCGCCGGACGCTTCTCGATCGCCCCGACCGCCAGGATCGCGGCATTGGGCTGATTGATGATCGGCAGGCCCACCACCGTGCCGAAGATCCCGGGATTGGTGATCGTGAACGTGCCCTTCTGGACCTCGTCGGGGCTCAGCTTCTTGCTCCGGGCCCGCTCGGCAAGGTCCTGGATGGCGCGGGCCAGCCCCAGCAGCGACAGCTCGTCCGCCCGGCGGATCACCGGGACGATCAGCCCCCAATCGAGGGCAACCGCGATCCCGAGGTTGATCTCCCGTCGGAGAATGGTGCTCTCGCCCATCACGGCGGAATTGACGACGGGGTGGATCCTGAGGTTGTCGGCCACGGCCTTGGCGATGAAGGCCAGATAGGTCAGGTTGACCCCGCGCTCGGCGAATTCGGCCTTCCGGCGCCTCCGGATCTCCGCCACCCGGGTGTAATCGATCTCGATGACGCTCTGGACATGCGGTGAGACCCGCCGTGACATGACCATGTGGTCGGCGGTGAGCTTCCGGATCCGGGACCAGGGCTCGACGCGATCGCCTTCCCACGGCTCCACCACCGGGCCCGGGATCACCGTCACGCCGCCGGCGACCGCCGGAGCGGGTGGCGGAATGGGCCGGCTGGGGGGTGCGGCGGCTGCGGGTTCGGGAGCGGGTGCGCCGCGCTCCAGGAATCCGAGCACATCGTTCCGGGTTACCCGCCCGGCGATCCCGGTGCCGGGGATGGCCGCGAGGTCCAGCCCGTGCTCGGCCACCATGCGCCGGACCAGCGGCGTGGATTTCCGGCGGAGCCGCTCCTCCCGGGTCTCCTCGCCTCCCGGGGGGACGGCCGGCGCCGCCGGACGGGAGGGAGCGGCCGCCGGACTGGCCGGCCTCGCCGGT
>CAZFSA010000255.1:0-1725 GCA_964521535.1 uncultured Gemmatimonas sp. | reverse complement strand
GAAGGGGTCGTCGAAGGAGAGGATGATCTCGGTGGTGCGCGGGATGTCGTCGCCCGCCAGCAGGCCCCGGTAGCGGTTCAGGTTGGCCAGGATGGCCTCCGCGACCTTGAGCGCTCGCTTCTCCGTCTTGATCAACGGCGACTGCAGCGTGTAGACGTTGTTGCGACCCCACAGGCTCTCGTCCCGCACGATCGCGATCTCGCGGTAGAGCCCGTTCACGGGGTCGAAGTTGTACTCGACCCGGACCTCCTTGAAGATGTCCGAGTTGCCGGTGTAGAAGCCCCGCTCCTTCTCCACCTTGCCCAGCTGACGGCAGCGGGGGCAGTAGAACGTGTCGCCGTGGTTCAGCAGGAACACGCCCTTGGCGTAGTCCTCGCAGTCGGTGTTCTCGCAGTACCCGACGCCGCGCTTCATGGTGGCCATCCTCTCCGGACCGCCCTCGAAGGCCCTGGTGTGTGTGTTTCGCGTGGTCGGCCTCACCGCGCGCGCGGGAGCCGATCTCGGAACCGATCCTCGCAAGCCCCATGCCAAGGGCCGGTGGGGGGAGCCGGAAGGACCGGTCGTCAGAAGGGTTGTCCGTGCCGTGTGCTGGTCGTCTGCTGGTTCCCTGCCTCTGTCCGCGGTGCGGGAGCCGCGCTCCGGAGCACCGTGTCGGTCCGATTCGGGACAACCAGGCGCCCCGCGTCGGGGTCCGGGCCTCCCACCCCGCAATCTGCTTCGCAGATTCCCACCCGAGCGACACGCCGACCGCCAGGGACCGGCGCGAGGAATGGAGATGCCGTCTGCGAAGCTCTGGGATCAGGAGACTCGAGCCGGGTAAGCCGCTCTCCGGTCAACGTCCGGGAAACGGCCGCCGCGACCGCCGGGCCTCTGGCTTTCTACCTCCCCGGGGCCGGTGGTGTCAACCGCGATCTCGATCCGGTGGACGGGCGAGCTGCCGGCGCAACGCGCGGCTCTCGCGGATCAGGTTGGCGGCATAGAGGGCGAGGGTGGCCAGCGCGATCCCATAGGCGGCGACCAGGTATTGCATGGCTACAGGGCGAGCCGGGGCGCTTCGGAGCGGGCCGCCCGGATCCGGAGCGTCTCCAGCCGGAAGCGCACGCCGAGGAGCCAGGCGAAGCCCACCAGCGCGGTCACCACCCCGGCCAGGAACGGGAGCCCCATCCCCTCGCCGAGGCTCCCACGGCCCAGGTTGTCGGGGTGGACGGCGCGGCCACCGAAGAGGTCGATGGCCAGGTAGTTGAGCGGCACCCCCAGCACCGCCACGATGCCGAAGACCGCCGCGAAGCGGGCGGTCCGCTCGTTCCCCTCGGTGAAGCTCCGGAGCAGGAGATAGGCGAGGTAGACGAACCACAGCAGGAGGGTGACGGTGAGTCGGGGATCCCAGGACCACCAGCGGCCCCAGGTACCCTTGCCCCAGATCGGCCCCGTGACCAGGACGAGGGTGCAGAAGACGACGCCCACCTCGGCGGCCGCGTAGGCCAGCCGGTCCCACTCCTCGCGCTCGGTCCAGAGGTAGAGGGCGCTCCCGAGGGCGGTGGTGAAGAAGCCGGCGTAGGCGGCGAAGGCGGCCGGCACGTGCAGGTAGAGGACCTTCTGGATCACGCCCTGCATCTGGTCCACGGGCGCCTGCCACACCAGGTACGCCCACCACACCGCGCACCCGGCCGCGGCCACGGCCAGCGGGCGGGCAAGGCGTTCGGCCCGGCGCTCGAGCGGCGTCTC
>CAZFSA010000254.1:0-1738 GCA_964521535.1 uncultured Gemmatimonas sp. | reverse complement strand
GCCCCGCCCGCGCCCGGGTGCTGCGCCGAGCCCTCGGCACTCAGGGCGAGCCGCTCCGCTGGTACGGCCAGGTCCACCCCCGGCGGCCCCGACCGCTGGTTCTGGTCTGCGACATCAGCGGCTCGATGGAGCGCTACAGCCGGCTCCTGCTCCGCTTTGCCCACACGCTGGCCCAGTCCGGTGCGCCGGTGGAGGTGTTCGTCTTCGGTACCACGCTCACCCGGATCACTCGCCTGCTCCGCACCCGCGACCCGGACGCAGCGCTCCGCCGGGTGGGCGGCACGGTGGTGGACTGGAGCGGCGGCACCCGGATCGGCGAGAGCCTGCGGGAGCTCAATCGCCGCTGGGTCCGGCGCGCCATCCGAAGCGGGGCGGTGGTGCTGCTCTGTTCCGACGGCTGGGAGCGGGGCGACCCGGCGGTGCTGGCCGCCGAGATGGCGCGGCTCAGGCGGTCGTGCCATCGCATCTACTGGCTCGACCCCCTGGCCGGGCAGCCAGGCTTTGCGCCGGAGGTGGCGGGCCTGCGGGCGGCGCTGCCACACGTGGATGCGCTGCTCCCCTGCGCCAGCGTGGCCTCGCTCGAGGCGCTGGCCGAGCGGCTTGGGGCGACGCTGGCCGGATCGGGGCATGCGGCCGCGGTGGCCAAGGCGCTGCGGTCGTGCTATCCTCGACTCCTGGCAGCCCCGCCAGGAACGGGCGCTTCCTGGAACCTTGTGGCCGCAATCAATCATGCGTGACCTGCTCGCCGAATACGACCGCCTGAGCCGCCTGGGCCCCGTGGGCCGCGCGGTCGTCACCCAGGTCTGGGGCTCCGCCCCTCGACCAGAAGGCGCGGTGCTGCTGGCCACCGCCGAGGGTCGGATGGCCGGCTCGGTCTCGGGTGGGTGTGTGGAGAACGCGGTGGTGGAGGAGATCCAGGAGGCGCTCCGCCGGGGGGAACCGAAGACCCTCGAGTACGGCATCACCCACGAGCGGGCCTGGGAGTTCGGCCTCTCCTGCGGGGGGACCATCTCGATGTTCGTGGAACCCGCGGTTCGCCCCGAGTTGCTCGATGCCGCCCGCCGGCGGGAAGCGAGCGTGGTGGCCTCGGTAGTGGGCGGCGCGGCCCCGCTCGGCTCGGCGCTGGTGGTGAGAGAGGATGGAAGCCGGGAGGTCCATGACATGCCAGCCGCCCTCGTCGATGCGGTAGCCGGCCCCGCCGCCGCGGCACTTCGGGGGCTCGCGAGCCGCACCGAGACTGTCACCACGCCGGAAGGCGAGGTCCGGGTGCTGCTCGAGGTCTTTCCTCGCACCCCAACCCTGCTCGTGTTCGGCGGGGTCCACATCGCGATGGCCCTGGCCCGGCTGGCCAGGCCGCTGGGCTTCCGGGTGGTGGTGGCCGACGCCCGCGAGCAATTCCTGACGCGGGAGCGCTTCCCCGACGCCGACGAACTGATCGTCGGCTGGCCCGACGACGTCTTTGCCCGGGTGGGAATCGATTCGGCCACCTGCCTGGTCCTGCTCACCCACGACCCCAAGTTCGACGAGCCGGCGATCGACGCGGCCCTTCGCTCCAATGCGGCCTACATCGGGGTGATCGGCTCGCGGAAGACCCAGCAGTTGCGCCGCGAGCGGCTGGCCCAGGCCGGCTTCACGCCAGCGGACATCGCCCGGATCCACGGGCCCATCGGCCTGGACCTCGGCGGCCGGGAGCCGGCCGAGATCGCGCTCGCCATCCTGGCCGAGATCACCGCCGCCC
>CAZFSA010000253.1:0-1871 GCA_964521535.1 uncultured Gemmatimonas sp. | reverse complement strand
CGGCCCGGCCTCCGGCCGCCGCGCGGGGCGGACGTTCACGCTCCGGCTCCGGGCCCCCGGTCCGTCATTCGCCCCCCCGCACCAACGCGAACACCGCGGACAGCGCCACCACCAGGAGGCCCGTGGTCCAGGCGAGCAGGAGTGCCAGGCGACGGCGCATCGGGGCCTCGCTATACCAGGTCGAACAGTTCGGCGTGCACCCGGCTCCGCGGAATGCCCAGCCGGTGCAGGCTTCGCTCCGCCAACTCGATCATTGGCACGGGGCCGCAGATGAAGTAGTGAAGCGATCGGCGGTCGGAAGGCAGGTGGCGGTCGAACAGCTCGGGGCTTACCAGTCCCACCTCGCCCTGCCAGCCCTCGGGCGGCTCCGCCAGAACGTACACCACCCGCAGGTTCAGTCGCTCAGCGAGACGATCCAGTTCCTCCCGGAAGGTCAGGCGCTCCCAGCGGCGATAGGCGTAGACCAGCAGGAGGGGCCGTCGGTCGCCCCGGTCCGCGAGGGCCCGAAGCATGCTCACCAGCGGTGCGATCCCGATGCCGCCGGCGATGAAGACATAGCCGGGGGCGGGGTGCCGGTCGATGGTGAAGGCTCCATAGGGCCCGTCGAGGTACACTCGCTCGCCCGCCGGAATCCGTCCCACGGTGCGGGTGAAGTCGCCCAGTTCCTTGATCGTGAACGCCACCCGGCCGTCCGGCGCGGGGCTCGAGGCGATCGAGAACGGATGCTCGCTCATCGAGAAGGGCGATCGGCCAACCGTGACCCAGGCGAACTGACCGGGCTCGAAGCTGAGACCGGCATGACCGACCGGTTCGACGGCGAGCGTCCAGGCATCGCCCCGTTCCGGGGTGACGCCGGTGACCCGGTATGGCTGATGAAGCAGTCGCCAGGGCTTCACCAGGCGGACCCAGAGCAGCACCAGGATCCAGGTGCCGACAATCACGGTCCAGAGCACCCGTTTCCACGGGACGGCCACGTAGTAGCCCACGCCCTGAATGTGGGCGAGCGCGAGGCCCACGCCGAGGATCGCGAGGAATCCGTGGGTCCAGCGCCAGACTTGATAGGGAATCCGGAGCCGCTTGCGGCCCACCGACACGCCCACCAGCACCAGCACCACGATCACCGAGATCACGCCGGCCGTCAGGTACCAGGGAGCGTACCGTGGGTCCAGCATGCCCAGAAGCGCCGGCTCCACCGCCCAGAGCACGATCGGGTGGGCGAGGAGCACCGCCACGGTGACCAGGGCGAGGTAGCGGTGAAAGTAGTAGACGATGTCGATGCCGTACGGCGCCGTGGCCCGCCGGAAGCGGGCGGTGAGGGCGAACTGGATGCCCAGCATGGAGGTCGCGGCGAACCCGACCGCGATGGCGAACTCCCACCAGAACCCGCGGCCCGGCGGCGTGGGGCCGACGAGCATGGCGAAGAGCGGCGCCAGCACCAGCGCCAGGTAGACCAGGATCCAGAAGGCGCCGCGGGCGACAGGCACAGGACGCCTACCCGCGCTCCGTCCGCCCGGCGGGGGCCGGCGCAATCAGGACATCGGCCTGGGCTCGCCGCAGGACCGATTCCGCCACGGTGCCGAGGAGCCTGCGATCCAGGGAGCGGCGGGTCCGGGCCCCGACCACGATCAGATCGGCGCGGTGCTTGACGGCGGCGTCCGGCACCAGAAACCGGGGTTCGCCCCACTCGATCGCCACCGTGCATTTGAGGTCGGGGAACGCGCGCCGGAGGTCGCCCGCGATCTCCCGTCGCAGGCGCGCTTCCTCGGAGCGGTAGTATTCGGCCACCTGCCGCCCGGGGAACCGGTGCTTCCGCATGGCGCTGGCATGGAGGTCGTCCGCCACGTGCACGGCGGTCCATTCGGCGCCGCGGT
>CAZFSA010000252.1:0-1960 GCA_964521535.1 uncultured Gemmatimonas sp. | reverse complement strand
GGGAACGGCCCTCGCCGCCGGGCCTGCTGCCGCGGAGCCGGCCCCGGTCCTCCCGGGACCCCCTCCCCCTGCAGCCATGGCACCGCCCGGGCGAGCCGCTACCGCGCCAGCTCGAATCCAGTCCGCGCCCGCCCCTCCTCCACCGCCAAGGCCCGCTGTCCCGACCACCTGCGCAACCGCCGTCCGGGCATCCAGCTGGGAGTTGGCCCTGGATCTGTGCGCCAGGGAGGCAGAGGGTGGCAGCGTCTCCGCAATGCGCGAGATGGCCGCCCTCTATCGCCGGGGATCAGGCGTCACGGCATCGGATTCCGCCACCGCCGCCTGGTTCCGCCGGGCCGCCGCGGCGGGTGACGGGCAGTCGGCCTACGACCTCGGCTTGATGCTTGCAGCCACTCCGGGCAACCCCGCCCGGGAAGCCGAGGCAACCCGGCTCCTCCGGCAGGCTGCGGACGCCAACATCCGGGACGCCTGGCCGGTGGTGGCGGAGCGCTACGAGCAGGGGCTCGGGGTACGACGCAACGATCAGGAGGCAGCGTTCTGGTACCGCAAGGCCGCCGCCGAGGGCAACCAGGCGGCCCAGTACAATCTCGGCTCGATGTACGCACGGGGCCGAGGCGTGAGCAAGAGCGAGCCCGAAGCGGCCGAGTGGTACGCCCGGGCGGCCGAGCAGGGGCACACGGCCGCGCAGTTCGAGCTCGGGATGGCATACATCCGGGGCCGAGGTGTCGCGAAGTCAGACAGTCTCGGCCTGCTCTGGCTGGAGCGCGCGGCAAACCAGGGTCATCCCGAGGCGACCAGGGAGGTGGAGCGCCGCCGGCGTCCTTGATTCCGTCCTCGCCCCGCGTGATAATTGCTTTTTGCGCCTCAACTTGAGCATCCCGTGGGCGTCTCGACCCGCTCCTGTCCGACCTGCCAGTCCGAGTTGCCCGGGGACGCTGCGTACTGCGCGCAGTGCGGGGCGCCCACAGACACTCAGATTCTTGGCGATACCCTCTCGGGGCTCCGGTCGACAGACCGACCCAGTGCCAGCTACGAATCGGAGCCGGACCGGCTCCGCCAGGCCCTCGGACCCAACTACGAACTCGGCCGCCTGATCGGGCGGGGCGGTTACGCGGAGGTGTTCGCTGTCCGCGACCTCCGGCTTCGGCGCGACCTGGCCATCAAGGTGCTCCGGCCCGACCTGATCGTCACCTCCAACCTGCTGGCGCGGTTCCGCCGCGAGGCCGAGGCGGTGGCGGCCCTCCATCACCCGCACATCGTCCCGGTCTTCGATGTGGGCGAAGCGGGCGGGATCTGCTACATCCTGATGCCCCTGGTTCAGGGCGAGAGTCTCAAGGCCATACTGGCCCGTGAGGGGCGGCTCCCGGTCGAGGAAGCCCGCCGGATCCTGCTGGAGGCCGCCAGCGCCCTGGCCGCCACGCACGAGGCGGGCGTCGTCCACCGGGATATCAAGCCGGAGAACATCGTGCTGGAGGGCAGGAACCGGCACGTTCGTCTGATGGACTTCGGCATCGCCAAGGCGATGGACAGCGGGGACCGCGAGTTGACCGGGACCGGGGTGGTGGTCGGGACCCCCCAGTACATGAGCCCGGAGCAGGCGAGCGGCGACATCTCGGTCGACCATCGCACCGACCAGTACTCGCTGGCGGTGGTGGGCTACCAGATGGTGAGCGGGCGGGTCCCGTTCGACGGGGAGACGGCGCGGGCCATCATCACCCGGCAGCTGCTGGAGCGCCCTCCCCGGCTCGACCAGCTGGTGCGCGATCTGCCACCCGCCTTCGTCGCGACGCTGGAGCGGGCGATGGAAAAGGACCCGCGCCGGCGATTCGACTCGATCGACCAGTTCGCTGCGGCCCTCCGCGGCGAGGTGTCGCCGCGGGCGGGCCAGCGACCCGACCCGCAGGTGACCCGGAGGCGGTGGCTGGTGGCCGCGGGGCTGCTGGCCACCGCCGGGGCGACC
>CAZFSA010000251.1:0-2034 GCA_964521535.1 uncultured Gemmatimonas sp. | reverse complement strand
TCTTCGCGACCGTCCACTCCAAATCCACGGTGGTACGGTGGCCTACGTGCATTAGTCGCTTACCGCCGCAATCCCGCGCAAAATGCGCAAGATTTTCGATATAGTGTGGAGATCAGGTGCAGGGCTGGAGGGAAGGGACGATCAGGTGGTTGGTCAGTTTGCGCGCGGCGATCAGGGCGCAGCGCCCCAGGCGGGTGAGGTAGTAGCGGTAGGTGCGTCCGACCCGCCGGAGCAGACCATGCAGGCGCAGGCGTTTGAGGATGCGTCCGATCTGAGCGGGGGTCTTGCCCGGGAGGTGGGCGCGCAGGCGGCGGCCACTGAGGCCGTGGAGGGCGAACTCACCCCGCAGCAGGGCGAGCAGGACGGTCAGGTCTTCCGTGAGGAAGAAGTTGAAGCCACGCCAGCTGCGGTCCCGCTCGTCGCGGGCCGGGCGGCTGATGTGGTCGAGGTCGTGCTGCTGGGCGCTGCGGTCCTCCAGCGTGCCGACAAAATCGAGATAGCGACGGCACGCCGCGGCCATCAACCCGTCCAAATCGGTCAGACTGTAGATCGATTTCTTGAGCGGGGCCACTTTGTATTCCGAGCTGCCATCCCGATGGTCCACCTTGCGGTGGTGGCGAAAAAACGTGATGTCGTTCGAAGTCCCCTCGATGCGCAGGATGCGGCCGCCGCGATCGTACATCTTGATGGACTGCTTGCCGAGGTGGTGACGGATGCAGGTGCCTTCGACGCGGGTGGAGAACCGGCTGCTGGCGGCGGCCTCCGGGCTGAGGCGCTTGTCCCAGAAGCGGGCCATATCGTCGATCTTCACCGCGAGCACCGCCTGGCGGCTGATCTCGTCGTAGATCGGATGCAGGTCCTCGGCCCGGCGGAACACGATATCCAAAGCGTATTCGGCCTGCATGACCGACCAGTGATAGCCCTCGGGGAATCGCGTGCTCGGCGGGCAGTAGCGCCGGGCGAAGGCGGCGAGCTTCTGGTGCAGGCCCAACACCGCGAGGTCATCGCTCAAGGCTTGGGCCCGGGACCAAGCCTGGATCTCGACGAAGGCCGTGTCATCCATCCGGAACTCGATGCGAGCCTGTTTCAGCCGGCTGGCCAGCCAGTGATGGCCGTTGAAGTAGACTTGGAGCCGGTACGGGGCCCAGGTCGGGACTCGCACATAGCAAAGCCCCAGTTCGGGATCGATGAAGTAGAAGTAGTAGTGGAGGCACTTGCCGGACTTGAACTTCACGCCGGTACGGCCGGTGGCTTTGTCGTGCCACGGCTGGTAAGTCGTGCAGCTTTCCATTGCCGAGAGGATGTGAACCAATCCGGGCTGCCGGCCGCGCCGTGCGAGCACCTCAGCCACGATGGCCTCCTTCCGCGTGGTGTGCTTGCGCAGAAACTCGATCTCGAGCCCGTGTTCGGCCGCGAGCCGCTCGGCGTTTTGCCGGATCTGTTCGCGGATCGGCTCCAGGTACTCTCCCAAGTCGAAGCACCGAACACCGGCTCGACGTAGCACTCCGGCCATGGCATCGGGATGCGCGATCGCCATCAATGTACCTGAAAGCACCAACCGGTCATAGCAGCCGAGAACTCCGACGATCTTATCGGCGTAACGGGTGAGGAGGCTGTCCTTCGTACTCATGCGCCAAGCATTCCCGCAGCCGTCGCGCCTGGCAACGCCAGGCGCTTACCAACCCGGCGGGGAAGGCCCACCCGCAACGTCTGGTGATCCACGAACGCCATCAAGCTTTGGTGCCGGCTCCGCCGGGTTGGGATATAGCGATGGGTGCCCCTGATCTTGCGGATGACCCGGTGGGCGCGCAGCAGGCTGAGAAGACGCGTGACGCGGGCGGCATTGCGGCGGCGCTCGGTTGGATCGCTGGTGGCGGGAAGGAGGGAGGCCCGCAGGTCGCGGTTGCGGAAGCCCTGGATGGTCCACTCCCCGCGGGCGATGACTTCGAGCAGCGCCGAATCCTCCCCGGACCACGGATTGAGCGCACGATGGCGCCGACGCAGCGCTCGAACACCTCCTGCTCGTTCTCGAGC
>CAZFSA010000250.1:0-2037 GCA_964521535.1 uncultured Gemmatimonas sp. | reverse complement strand
GGTCGGGTAGGCCTGGGCGGTTGCCCGCCCAGGCCCCCCACGGATCCGGACTTGTGGGATTGCCACATCCGGCTCTTCGAATCAAGGATTCGCTGCGGATCGGTAGATCGAATGGACCACTCTCGGGCGAGGCAGCGCATAGCGTTGGAGAAGTCTCTCGAACTGGGGCCAGTCAAAATGCGCTCGTTGCGAACGCCGCCCCAGCCACTTCTTCCAGATCCGCCGGGCCGCCTCATAGAACCGATGAAGCGACGCATAGTTGCCCGTGATGCCATAGTAGGCATAGTGGCCCTGAAGTTTTCGGTACAAGGCTTGATGCTGACTGCGGGCTTTCTCGTGGCGATGACGGCGACACCAGTCGTTCAGGGCGCGCGTGGCGCGACTCAAGCGACGGCAGGCCGTCTTGCGCTGGATCACCCAGGAGCCCCGGCGGGACCGTCCCCAGTAGTGGGTAAAGCCCAGAAGCTCGAACGTCTCCGGACCTTCTCGTCGTCCCGGCCCCCTCGGGGGACCCTCGCGGGCCGGTCGTTCGAACGCCACCAGGCGTGTCTTCGTGGGGTGCAGTTTCAGCCCGTAGCGAGAGAAGCGCTTCGGGAGCACTTCCAGCACGCGTCGCGCGTCCTGTTCGCTCGAAAAGCCCATCACCGCATCGTCGGCGAAGCGGATTAGAAATGCCTCGCCTTGCATGCGGGGACGGACCTCTTGTTCGAACCAACCGTCCAGCACATAATGGAGATACACGTTCGATAGCATCGGGGAGATCACCCCGCCCTGAGGCGAGCCGCTGGTCGGATACGTCAAGCATCCGTCCTCCAGGACCCCCGCGTTCAGCCATTTCCCGATCAATCGTCTCAATACACCGTCCCGTATCCTGTGGCCCAGAAAGTCCCGCAGATGCCGGTGGTCCAGATGATCGAAAAACTTCTCGATATCCAGCTCCAGCACCCACCCGCCTCGCATCGACATCATCCGGTCTCGAAAGGCCTCCAGGGCCTGGTGCGGCGAGCGGCCGGGCCGAAAGCCGTACGAACAATCCAGAAAGTCCTGCTCGTACACCGCTTCCAGCACCATCGTCACCGCCCGTTGCAGCACCTTGTCCTCGAACGTCGGAATGCCGATCGGCCGAGTCTCGGGGCCGCAGCCTTTGGGAATGTGGACCCGCTTGACCGCCGGCGCTCGGTAGAGGCCGGACTTGGCCCGATCCAGCAGCGACTGAAGGTTCGCCTCCAGGTCCGCTGCATAGTCCTCGGCCGTCCGGTTGTCCACGCCCGGGACGCCGTCCTTGCGGGTGCGCCGGTACGCCTCTGTCAACCAGTCCTCGTCGATGAAATACGCCAACGAGGTAAAACCCATCGTCGGACTTTGCCGAGCCAATGTCGCTATCCGTTCTTGTCGCATTGACACGGTTCCAAGGTTCGATGTCCTTGCCATGTTTCCCTCGAACAATTCCTCGATCCGGCATCCGCTTCCCTCCGCAGGGTCCGGTGGAAACGTTCCCCTGCTTCGTCGGTACTATCAGATGCTCCGACTCCCTGACGTCCCTGCCGCCGCGCTTCGTTTCCTTCGCTTGGCGGTACCCTGCGTGCCGTGGCGGTTTCGTCTCTCCGAATCGTTCGCACGGCCGAACGATCCGGCCGGGGGTTTTCGTTGCCGGTGGCCCCTTCCGGCTTCTTCGCGTGGAGACGTCAGGGCCTCCCAGGTTCCTGGGGAACCCCGGTGTGAGCATGCCCCGCTCTTCGACCCCGGTGGGACCAGCGGACCCGGCCGATCTCGGTACGCTGATGCGGCCTTCCGAGTTAACGACATCGTCGGCTCCCACAAGTACGAGCCTTTCGGGGCTCTATCACGCGGCCTGCCCACTCGCTGTCTACGCTTCGCAGCACGGGTCACCCCGCGACCACGCAAGACTCGCTTCCGGCGGTCGGCCTCCTTGGCCGGGCAGGATTGGCTACCTGCCGGGTTCCACTGTAAGGTTTAGCTTCATGACTTCACGTTGCACCTCCTTACCCAGGCTTCGCCTGGCGCACCGATAAACGC
>CAZFSA010000249.1:0-2081 GCA_964521535.1 uncultured Gemmatimonas sp. | reverse complement strand
ACATAGGTCCCCAGAGGACTTGCACCTCCAAGTCATCGAGCCATGCCCGGCACACATCGGGTAGCCGGGTAGGTTGCCCTACCCGGCTCGCCACACCACCGGACGTGCCGTTCGGCATCCGGCGGTTCGTCAAGCACTCGCCAGACGGCGATGTTCCTCAAGCAGGCTGAGCAATCCGGATTCCCGCAGCGTCCGGGTCGGCAGGGCCTGGTTCATGTGGCTCGCCCCGGCGTTCCACCACGGGCCTCGCCCGTTGTACGCTGAAGTGGCCGCACGCACACGATCCAGCCCGGCCCGGCAAAGCTCCTTGAAGCAGGTGCGGGCCCGACGCCACTGACGCCACACAATGCAGCGCAGCTTTCGTCGCAGCCATTCGTCCACTGCCTCAAAGGCCGCCTTCACCTCCGACAACCGGTAGTATGCCACCCAGCCCCGAAGCACCGGACCCAACTCGCGGCACACCCGCGCGAGGCTTCGGCCTCGCCCGGCCCGCAGCAGGGGACGCAGCTTGCCCTTCAGTCGTTTCACCGACTGCTCGGACACCTTCAGCTTCGGCTCTCGATGCACCGTCACGCTGTAACCCAGGAACTTGCGCTCCCACGGCCGCGCCACGGCGCTCTTGGCTCGGTTCACCTTCAGCCGCAAACGCTCCGCCAGGAACTTCTCCAGCGAGCCGAGTACTCGGTCGCCCGCTGCTTGGCTCCGGACGTACACGTTGCAGTCATCGGCGTACCGCACGAACCGGTGGCCACGCTTCTCCAGTTCCTTGTCCAGGTCATCCAGAAGGATGTTACTGAGCAAGGGAGAGAGCGGGCCGCCCTGCGGCGTGCCTTCTGTCCGGGGGCTGGCGACGCCCCCTTCCATGATCCCGGCTTGAAGGTATCGCCGGATCAGCAGCAGCACGCGCTTGTCCTTCACCTTCCGGGACACCCGCGACATCAGAATGTCGTGGTTCACCCGGTCGAAGAACTTCTCCAGGTCCATGTCCACCACCCAGCGATGCCCCGCCGCCATGTGCTGGCGAGCACGCACCACGGCTTGGTGCGTGCTGCGGCCCGGACGAAAGCCGAAGCTGCCGTCCGAGAAACCGGGATCGAAGAGGGGGGTCAGGACCTGGAGCAGGGCCTGCTGGATCAGACGATCCAGCACCGTCGGAATGCCCAGCATCCGCACGCCCTTGCCGTCGGGCTTGGGTATCTCTACCTTCCGCACCGGCTGCGGGGCGTACGTTCCGCTGAGCAGTTGCTCCCGGATGCGTGGCCAGTGTTGACGACAGAAGCCGGCCAGGTCGTCTACGGTCAAGCCGTCTACGCCTGGTGCTCCCTTGTTGGCACGGACACGCTCAAACGCTGCGAGCAGGTTGCCTCGTTGCACCACCTGCTCCATCAGAGACATCGTCGCCGTGTCCCCGGCTATTCCGCTGTGTACCGGGCGTGTTTGACGCCCCAAGTCCGAACCCTGGGCGATTCCGTCGCTTGCTTCTCGGGGTGGGGTAGGCATCTCAGCCCTCTTGCTGCGTCTATCTCACGCCGCGAACGCTTCGGTCCGGTTCGGCGCTTCACGTTCGGCCCTTGGCTTCCGGTGCGGGAAGCTACTGTGGCCTCTGCTGACTTCTGCCGGCCCTTCGTCACGTCTTGCGGCGTGACTTGGCCTCACAGGACAGACCGGCAGATCTCCCGGGGTAAGACCTGATGACCTTCGCTCCACATATCCGCCGCATCTACGCCGACGCGTTCCGTGTGACATCGGGCTTCGAGTCTTATGGCCCTCTCGCCCGCGCGTCGTCGCCTCATGCGGTTCGTGTTCCTCGGACCGGAGCTTTGCTTACAGCTTCTTTCAGACCCCGCCTCGCGGCGGCAGCCCTTGCTGTTCGGCTAGGGGTTCCCGTCACATAGGTCCCCAGAGGACTTGCACCTCCAAGTCATCGAGCCATGCCCGGCACACCATAATCAGGCCGCGCCGGTGGAATCCGGCGCGGCCGTTTTTCCTGCCAGATTGACGGCCAGGCACGGGGCTTCTTACAGCACGCCGTCCTTCTTGCCCATGAACTGGACCAGATCGACCACGCGGTTGCTGTAGCC
>CAZFSA010000248.1:0-2103 GCA_964521535.1 uncultured Gemmatimonas sp. | reverse complement strand
GGTCGGGTAGCCGGGGCCTTATCGGCCCCGGCCCCCACGGATCCGGACGTGCGGCACTACCGCATCCGGCTCTTCGAAATAGCGATTCACCTTGTTCTCGTCGCGCCGACGGCCGAGTGCACGACCCGAGGTCGTGGCAGCGGATACCGCCGAAGCAGGTTGTTAAAGCGTTGCCAGGTCATGTTGCCCCGCTGACTCCGCCTATGGAGCCACTTGCGCCAGCGCTCGCGAACGCCGCGAGCAAACGCGACGAGCTGAGCGATGTTGCCTGTGATCCCGTAGTAGCCGAAGTGGCCGTGCAGCTTGCGGCTCAGGCTGCGGTGTTGTTCTTCCACGGTGAGGTGTCGGTTCATCCGGCACCACGTCCCGACGCGGGACAGCGCCCGTGAGAGCCTGTCTTTCGTCGTCCGTCGGCTCACCGCCCACCGACCTTTGCGCGTCTTCACCCAGTGGTGCGTGAAGCCGAGGAAGTCGAACGTCCCCGGTCCCTCGTCGTCTCCGTCGTCCTTCGGACGATGGAAGCGCACTAGGCGTGTCTTATCCGGGTGAAGCTTCAGACCGTAGCGCGCGAAGCGCTTTGGCAAGACTTCCTGAACGCGGCGCGCATCTTCCTCGCACTCGAAGCCGATCGCGTAGTCGTCCGCATAACGGACGAGGAACGCCCGGCCTCGAAGCCTAGGCCTCACTTCATCCTCGAACCATTCGTCGAGGACGTAGTGCAGATAGATGTTCGCCAACAACGGGCTGATCACTCCACCCTGTGGCGTGCCCGTCGCAGGGTGAAGCATCCGTCCCTCATCCATGACTCCAGCCTCGAGCCAGAAGCTCACGAGCCGTCGGACGCCACCGTCGGTGATCCGCCGGCTTACGAATTCGCGCAAATGCGCGTGATCGAGCGTTCCGAAGAAGTCCTGAATGTCCGCCTCGAGGATCCATCCCACGTTCTGGTTCATGCATCCACGCCACAGAGCCTCCAGCGCTCCGTGTGCACTGCGTCCCGGACGGAAGCCGTACGAGCAAGAACGAAAATCCTGCTCGAATACGGCCTCGATGACCATCGCGTAGGCGCGCTGGACAATCTTGTCCTCGAACGTTGGAATCCCGATCGCGCGCAGCTTACCGTCTGCTTTCGGGATGTATGCTCGTCGGACCGGCGGGCCGCGATACGTCTTAGCCTTCAGCCGCTCGATAAGCGCCGCGAGGTTCGCCTCGAGCGTTTGCTCGTACGACTCTGCAGTCTCTCCATCGACGCCCGCCGCGCCATCCTTGCGGGTGCGCCGATGCGTCTCCCGCAGGAACTCGATGTCCACCAGGTGTGAGAGGGATCGAAACCGTACCTCTTTGTCCTCTGCCGCCCGTGCGGCTATCTGATGCAGCTTCTCCTGCCAGTCTCCGACCGCCTGTGAGGTCGTGTTGTCAGGACGTGCATCCGTTCGCTGTTTCGGCGTCCCCTTCCCTCGACTGGGTCCTCCGAGAACGAGTTCCCCAGCTTCGTCGGTACTACGAAACGCTCCGCAGTCTCCGAGCCCATCGCCGATCGCCTGTGGTCTCCCTCGGCACTCGGTTTCCTTCGTGAGACGTTTGATTCGCTCCGCGGTGCGCTCGTCTCCCTCGCCTCCGCGGCCTGGTCCCTTGTTCACCCGGTGGACCTCGCCGGACCTTTCGAAGGAGGCACGGAGATCATTCCCAGGTTCCTGGGTGACCCTTGAACGCGCCCTGCGCTCTTCGACCCCGGCCGGGGGATCGGATCTCGACCAGTCTGCCGACCCGATCCTGTTGCCGCCGCACCTGGAAAAACGACGGCCCCAACAATGTCATGCTTTCGGGGCTCAATCACGCAGCCTACGTCCTCGCTGTCTACGCTTCGCCGCCGGTGTCGCCATCGGCCGGCGCAAGACTCGCTTCCAGTGGCCTGGCCACCTTGCTGGGCGGGCCTCTCACCCGCTGGGTCACCACGCCGAGTTTCAGGCTTTCATCGAAGCTCTCCTCTCAGCCCAGGCTTGCCTGGCGCACTCCAGGTCCACGTCCACGTGGGCCGCGTTTTTCATCGGCCTGCTAGCGTCTTCGGCTACCCAAGGCCCGAAGGCTGCATTTTGAGGCTGG
>CAZFSA010000247.1:0-2109 GCA_964521535.1 uncultured Gemmatimonas sp. | reverse complement strand
CTTTAACGTATGACTCTCTCATTCACTACACCTCGCCGGTTTAGCCCGGCGCACGTCGGAGTAGGGATGCCCCTTGACGGGGCACCCCCTCCACGGATCCGGACTGGCGGAGTTACCGCATCCGGCTCTTGTCTCAGGTGACAACGCGAAGCCTCCGCAGAGGATAAGGATGATAGAGACGCGCGACAGGCAGGTAGCGGGCAACCAGCCGCTTCATGCGGTCCCATGTGATGCGGCCCGCCTGGCTACGCCTGCACAACGCGCGTTGCCAGAGCCAGACCGCCCTGAAACGGAACCGATGCAGCGCCGGGCCATTCATGGGCACCCCGTAGTAGCGGCAATGCCCGTCGATGACGCTCGCCAACCATTTGCCAACTGCCGGGATGGGGTCGTGCATTCGCCTTCTCAACTCGGCCTTGACCTCCGCCAGCTTCGCCGTCAGCCGCTTCCGCATGGTCTGGCGCAAGACGGTGAAGTACCCGTTGCTCCACTTGGTCGCGCAGATGTGCGTGAATCCAAGGAAGTTGAAGGTATCCGGCTTGCCCTGCCCTCGCTTCCGCCGGTTGTTAGCCGCAAACTGTCCGAACTCGATCAGCCGTGTCTTGTCCGGGTGCAATTCCAGCCCGAACTTGGCGAACCGTTGCCGCAAGGCGGCCAGGAACTTCTCCGCCTCGGCACGATGCTGGAACCCAACGATGAAGTCGTCGGCATAGCGAACAACGATCACGTCGCCGGTCGCCTGCGTCTTTCTCCATTGCTGGACCCACAGGTCGAACGCATAGTGCAGGTAGATGTTGGCCAGCAGCGGACTGATGCTGCCGCCTTGCACCGTACCAGTTTCACTGTGTGTTCGCACCCCGTCCTCCAGCACGCCGGCGTTCAGCCATTTACGGATGAGCCGACCGACACGCTGGTCCGCGATCCGGTGTTCGACGAACTTCATCAGCCAGTCGCGGTTGATGGCGTCAAAGAACCCGCGAATGTCCGCGTCGAGCACCCAGTTCACCTTCCTCGTCAGCAGTCCGGTGTACAGGGCGTCCAGCGCGTTGTGCTGACTGCGTCCCGGCCTGAAGCTGTACGAGAAGCCCAGGAAGTCCGTCTCGTAGATGGCGCTCAGCACCTCCGTCGTGGCCCGCTGGACGAGCTTGTCCTCCAGCGTGGTCACGCCCAGTGGCCGCTGCCGGCCATCGGGTTTGGGGATGTACGCCCTGCGAACGGGCTTGGCCCGGTACGCCCCGCGTTTCAGCCGTGCCGAGAGGTCCTGGATATTTGCTTCCAGTGCCTGCCCGTACTGCCGCCACGTCTGCCCGTCCACACCCGGTGCGGCGTCGCGCTTGAGGCCGAAGTAAGCCTCCCGGAGCATGGCAGGGTTGTAGATGTGATGCAGGAGCGTGGTGAACCGCAACTTCTTATCCTTGCTTGCAGCCTGACGCACCCGCGCGAGCGCCTGTTGCACGCCGTCCCGGTTCTGTGCCCGGAGCGTGTTGTGCCCTTGCGGGTTCCCTTTGACTGGTCCCCTTCCCTCTGCTCCCTCCGCGGGCGACGGCCTCGGGCGACCGAGGTCGAGCCTAGCGCCTTCGCCGTTGTTCGGGGGCTTCGCAGGTACTACGGGACCATCCGACTTCCCATGTTCGTTCATCATCGGCGTGTGTCCTTGGACTTCCCGACACGACCGGCCCGGCCATCGGGACCGGTGAACATGGGATCTCCCGGTTCTCGCGCGAGGTGTTTCCGCACATGCTCGGGGTCTCTGACCGCGCGGGATTCCGGTGCGTCTTGCGATAGCAACGCATCGGATGTTGCCTTCCGCTCCCTTTCACGGCGTCGGCATCCCGGAGGAATGGTTGTTTCGCGGCTGAATACCCGGCCTGCGCGTACCCCTGTCAACGCTTCGACGACGCCCTCGCGGACGTCCCCGCATGACTCGGGGCCGTTATGGGCCGCTAACCCTTTAACGTATGACTCTCTCATTCACTACACCTCGCCGGTTTAGCCCGGCGCACGAAAGGAAACACCCGTGAACACTACCGAGATGAACAAGGCACCCGCCGACGCCATGCGACAGGAACTGGGCACCTGCGTGCGGCTGGCCCGCAAGCGGTACGAGGA
>CAZFSA010000246.1:0-2160 GCA_964521535.1 uncultured Gemmatimonas sp. | reverse complement strand
GTACTTGGGTTTCTCATTAAGCCCGCATTATTCGCGAGCGAGAGGCTCGGTAGAGTCAAAGTCGGGCGCGGTCCTGCCTCCGTCCCCGAGTCGGTCGCCGCACGCGGCTACTGGAGACCACGACGAGATGGCAAGCCGTTTCCCCACCCTGCTCATCGAACCGGACGTGCGGTTTTCCCGCATCCGGCTCTCGGACGGGTTTCACACCCCGGCATGCACAGGCGACCCAAGATGAAAGCGCCGCAACTGGAACACACCCAGTTCCCCGAAGACCTGCTCGCGGGGAAAGCGCCGCGTCCCTCGCGAGGGGACCTTGTGCCGACGCCGCAGGAAGTGCCGCACGCGCTCGTAGACGTAGTGCTCCACCGCCCGGTAGGCCATGAGGCGCGTCCCATAGGCGAAGTAGTGCGCCCAACCCCGCAGCACGGAGTTGAGGTCGGCGACGACTTCCTCCCACGGCGCCTGGTTGGTGGGTCGGAGGATCTCCCGGATGCGCCCCTTGATCCGCTGGACCGCCTTCTTCGCGGGCGCCGCCCCCAGGTACCAATGCCCATCCTTCCGGTAGCGCATCGGCCCGAAGGTGTAGCCCAGGAAGGTGAACGGCTCCTGCCGCCCGTTACACACCCGGGTCTTCCGCTCGTTGAGCGTCAGGCCCATCTGGGTGAACCAGCGGCGGCTCTGTGCGAGAACCTCGGAAGCGCCCTGCCGACAGAGCACCACGAAGTCATCCGCATAGGCAACGAGCCGCGCCCCGTAGCGCCGGTCGAGCCCCCGGAGGCGAAAGACCTTCAGGTAGCGGTTCATGTACAGGTTGGCGAGCAGGGGCGAGACCACCCCACCCTGGGGGGTCCCGCGCGTCGCCCGCTTCCCTCCCGTGACCCGCCACCCGCCGCCCGGCCCCGCTTCCGCCACCGGCGCCTTGAGCCACCGCTTGAGCCACCGCAGCATGCGGCGGTCGCTCAGACGGCGCGCCAGCGACTGCATGAGGTCGGCGTGCGGAATCGAGTCAAAGTAGCTCGACAAGTCCGCGTCAATCACCTCAGTGTGCCCGGCACACAGCTCCCGGTGCACCGCCTGGACGGCCTGCAAGGCCGTGCGGCCCGGCCGATAGCCATAGGCCGTGGGTTCCAGGTCCGCTTCGAAGATCGGTTGCAGAATCAGCAGGGCGGCGGTTTGGACCACCCGGTCCCGAATCACGGGAATCCCGAGGGGCCTCTCGCCGACTCCGCCCGGCTTAGGGATCATCACCCGCCGCACCGGGTGCGGGCGGTACGTCTCCATGCGCAGCGCCTCCTGCACTGCGGCCAGCCATGGCTCCACCCCGGCTGCCTCGATGTCCGCGAAGGTCACCCCGTCCACCCCCGGCGCGCCCCCGTGCTGCTTGCTGAGGGCGTAGGCGTGGGCCAGGATGTCCATTCGGTACACCTTGTCGTACAGCAGGTAGAAGCGGTAGGCCGGCTCCTGCTTGGCCTTGGTGTACAGCGCCTCTTGGAGCCGCCGGAGCTTCGCTGGAGTTGCCAGGCTCACGCCAATCTCCCACCCCTTGACTCGGCGAGACGCACCCCGAACCAGGGTCCTCTCCCTCCCTGCCGGTTCTGTTGTCCGACAGGTGCTAGCGGTACTGTGGACCCCTCCGACTCCCAGGACTGCCCCCATCCCACGGATGGGGTGAGGGGCGCGACCCCTTGCGGCCCTGGGTCTCCCGTGTTGCGCTGGGCTCTGTGCCGACGTGCCATGCCCCCTACCCCGGCGAGCGGCTCAGCGGTCCTCGGTCGGTTGCTCGCGCTGAGCCCGGCGGCCTTCCCGGTTATTCGGGCCGGTCGGCGCTCGCATCGTCACTTTCGAGGCCTGCTCGGGCTTCACGCATGTTACGGCCCGCCAGCTTGCAGACCCACCCGTGGTGGGCCAGTGTCCCGTGGGCTTCGACGCATTGGTTACCCGTTGCATCGCCACGGTAGCTACAGAGATGTACCGACAATTCCCCAGGCCGGACTTGCACCGGCTAGAACACAGCGCCTTTCACGGCGCGCCGAATAATGCGGGCTAACTGGTGGCGAAAGAGAATCTTGATTTTTGCGCGCTAGCGCAAAAACCAAGGTTACTTCTCCAACGCCTTCACCAGCTCCCGGCCGAACTCCGGCCGATCACCCGGCATCCGGG
>CAZFSA010000245.1:0-2303 GCA_964521535.1 uncultured Gemmatimonas sp. | reverse complement strand
GGGATACCGGAGGCCGGGGCCGGCCGCGGCTCGTCTGGAGCGACGTGGCGGAGCGATCGGCGGGGCTCCAGCTCCTCACCGGGCCCGCGTCGGGCACGCTGGCCACCCTGGTGCGACAGGGCCAGCGCGACGAGGCCGCGGCGCTGCTGGCCCGCTGGTCTGAGGCCTTCGAGGGCCGCCTGGCGGTGGAGGTGCAACTCCATCATGCCGGCCGGGACGAGGCCGCCCTTGCGGGCGCACTGGTGGACCTGGCCCGCCGGGAGCGCCTGCCCTGGATCGCCACCCAGGATCCCCGCTACCTGGACGACGATTCCCGGTTGGTCCACGAGATCCTCACCGCGCTCCGCCACGGCACCGAGGTCGTCACCGCCACGCGCCAGGGGCTCCTCCACCCCAACGGCGAGTGGCGGCTCCTCGCGCCGGAGCAGATGGCCGCGCGCTGGCACGGCGCCGAGGCGGGCCTTCACGAAACGGAGCGGATCGCCGCCGAGTGCGGCTTCGAGCTTCGCTGGATCCGCCCTCCCCTGCCCCGGTTCAAGGTGCCCCACGGACACACCGACGATTCCTTTCTCCGACAGCTTGCCTTCGAGGGCGCGCGGAGCCGGTGGGGCGTGCTGGAGCCCCGGCAGATCGCGCAGCTGGAGCACGAGCTGGCGGTGATCGGCCGGCTCGGCTTCGCGGGGTTCTTCCTGGTGATGTGGGACGCGGTGCGCTTCGCGCGGGAGCGCCGGATCCTGGCCCAGGGCCGGGGCAGCGCCGCCAACTCGGCCGTGGCCTACTGTCTCGGCATCACGGCGGTGGACCCGGTGAAGCACGGGCTCCTCTTCGAGCGCTTCCTCTCGGAGGCCCGGGTGGACGGGCTCACCGAGGCCCCCGATATCGACGTGGACTTCGAGCACGACCGGCGGGAAGAGGTGCTCGACTACATGTACCGCCGCTACCGGCGGGAGCATGCCGCGATCACCGCCGTCACCCAGATCTACAGCGCCTGCACCGCGGTGCAGGATGCCATGCGGGCCTTCGGCTACCCGGCCCAGCTTGCCTTCGCGCTCTCCAAGCGGCTCCACCGCTACGGCTGCCTGGAAGGGGCCCGGGCGCTGGAGGATGGCCTGGCGCGGGACCAGGGCTTCGATCTGGACCAGCCCACGGCCCGCACCGTGCTCCGGGCGGTGCGCGCGTTCGACGACCTGCCCCGGCTCCGCTCCACCCATCCAGGCGGCTTCGTGCTCTCGTCGGAGCCGCTGGGCGACTGGCTGCCGATCGAGTCCACTACCATGGGCCGCACCATCATCCAGTTCGACAAGGACGATCTCGACGCGGTGGGGATTCCCAAGTTCGACTTCCTGGGCCTGGGCGGGCTGGCGCTGGTGCGGCGGGCGTTCGACGCCATCGAGGCCCGGACCGGCACCCGGCTGGAGATGTACAATCTGCCGGACGACGACCCCGCCACCTACGCCATGATCGCGCGGGGCGAGACCATCGGCACCTTCCAGATCGAGAGCCGGGCCCAGATCGCGTCGATCCTGCATACCAGACCGGAGCGACTGTATGACCTGGTGGTGCAGGTGGCGCTGATCCGCCCGGGGCCGATCCAGGCCAGGTTCGTCCACCCGTATACCAGGCGCCGCCGGGGCGAGGAGCCGGTGACCTATCTGCATCCGGCGCTGGAGCCGATCCTGGCCCGGACCCAGGGGATTCCGATCTTCCAGGAGCAGGCGATGGCCATCGCCATGGCGCTGGCGGGCTACAGCGCCGCCGAGGCCGACTTCCTCCGGCGGACGATGGGGCACCAGCGGAAGAAGACCAGGCTCGTCGAGGCGCTGGCGCGGCTCCGGGAGCGGCTGGTGGGCAACGGGATCGCGCCAGACGTGGCGGAGCGGATCGAGGAGGACCTGATGAGCTTCGCCAACTACGGGTTCCCGGAGTCGCACGCCTGGAGCTTCGCGCTCATCGCCTACGCCACGGCGTATCTCAAGTGTCACTACCCCACCGAGTTCCTGCTTGGCCTGCTGAACGCGCAGCCGATGGGATTCTATCCGATCGCCACGTTGATCCACGACGCCCGGCGGGCGGGGGTGACAGTGCTGCCGCCGTGCCTGGCGCGGGGGGCGGCGGATTGCACGGTCGAGATGGTCGGTGGGGAGCGCGGAGCGGGGCCGGGAACGTCCCCCTCACTTGCCGGCGTTCCGGCGCTCCGGCTCGGCTGGCGCTTCGTGCGGGGCGTGGGCGACAAGGCCGTCGAGGCGCTCGACGCCGCGCGGCGCGACGGCCCCTTTCTCGGCATCCGGCACGTGGTGAAATCC
>CAZFSA010000244.1:0-2384 GCA_964521535.1 uncultured Gemmatimonas sp. | reverse complement strand
CCCACGACCCCATACGACATGCGGGAGGTGATCCGCGCCGTGGTCGACCACGGCGAGTTCTTCGAGATCATGGAAGGCTTCGCCGGCAATATCCTGGTCGGCTTCGCCCGGCTTGGCGGCCGCCCGGTGGGCATCGTCGCCAACCAGCCCGCGGTCCTGGCCGGCGTCCTCGACATCGCGAGCTCCACCAAGGGCGCCCGGTTCGTCCGGTTCTGCGACGCCTTCAACATTCCCCTGGTGACGTTTGTCGACGTCCCCGGTTTCCTTCCCGGCGTGGCCCAGGAACACGGCGGCATCATCCGTCATGGCGCCAAGCTGCTGTACGCCTACTGCGAGGCCACGGTGCCCAAGCTTACCGTGATCACGCGGAAGGCCTACGGCGGAGCGTACGACGTCATGAGCTCCAAACACATCCGCGGGGACCTGAACCTCGCCTGGCCGACGGCCGAGATCGCGGTCATGGGGCCGAAGGGCGCGGTGGAGATCCTGTTCCGCGAGGAGATCGCCCAGGCGCCGGACCCGGCAGCCGAGACCGAGCGGCGGATCGCCGAGTACACCCGAACCTTCGCCAACCCCTACCGCGCCGCCGCCCGCGGGTTCATCGACGACGTGATCGACCCCCGCGACACCAGGCCGCGGCTGATCGACGGCCTTCGCGCGCTCCGCGGCAAGCGCGATACCAACCCGCCCCGGAAGCACGGGAACATTCCGCTGTGATGCCCCCTCCGGTCCCGCCGGCTTCGCCCTGACGGTCGAGGCGCCGCCGGTGTCACCCCTTGCCCTGTCGCTGGTCACCAGCGCCGCGATCTCCATGGTCGGGGCGCTGGGCGGGATCGTCGTTCGACGGACCCGGGTGCCCGAGGTGATCTGGCTCGTGCTGGTGGGGATCGTGCTCGGGCTGGTCGAGGAGGCCGGATGAGCGTCAGCCGGGTGCTGGTGGCGAACCGGGGCGAAATCGCCCTGCGGATCGTCCGGGCATGCCACGAGGAAGGCCTGGAGGCCGTGGCGGTCTATTCCGAGGCTGACCGCCTCGCTCCCTATGTCCGGGCCGCCGACGAGGCGGTGCCGATCGGGCCGCCGGCCCCCTCGGACAGTTATCTCGCGATCGATCGGATCGTGGCGGCGGCACTCGATTCGGGGGCCCAGGCGATCCATCCGGGCTTCGGGTTCCTGGCCGAGCGGGCTCCGTTCGCCGAGGCCGTGGCGCGAGCCGGCCTGGTCTTCGTGGGGCCGCCGGCCTCGGCGATCCGCGCCATGGGAGACAAGACCGAAGCCCGTCGCCGGATGCAGGCCGCCGGGGTGCCCGTGGTCCCCGGGGCGATGGCAGCCCTGGAGGATCCCGCCGAGGCCGCCGCCCTGGCCAGGGAGCTGGGCTATCCGGTGCTCGTCAAGGCGGCGGCTGGCGGCGGGGGGAAGGGAATGCGGGTGGTCCGGGAGCCAGCCGATCTGGCCTCGGCCCTGGACGCCGCCGCGTCCGAGGCGCGCAAGGCCTTCGGCGATGCCAGCGTCTACCTGGAGAAGCTGATCGAACGCCCCCGGCACGTGGAGATCCAGATCCTCGCCGACCACGAGCGCACCATCCATCTCGGCGAGCGCGAGTGCTCGGTGCAACGCCGCCATCAGAAGCTGCTCGAGGAGGCGCCGTCGGTCGCCGTCACGCCGGAACTGCGAACCCGGATGGGAGCAGCCGCCGTGGCGGCGGCCCGGGCCGTCGACTATCGGAGCGCGGGAACCTGTGAGTTTCTGCTCGCCGCCGACGGGTCGTTCTATTTCCTCGAAATGAACACCCGGATCCAGGTGGAGCATCCGGTCACGGAGCTGGTGTACGGCGTGGACCTGGTGCGCGAGCAGCTCCGGATTGCCCGTGGTCTCCCGATGAGTGTCCCCCGCGGGAAGCTGGTGCCGCGAGGATGGGCGATGGAATGTCGGATTACCAGCGAGGACCCCGCCAACGGGTTTCTCCCCTCGGCCGGCCGGATCGAGTACCTCCGGGTGCCCGCTGGCCCCGGCGTCCGTTGGGACAGCGGGGTGGAACCGGGCGACGAGGTCACCCTCCACTACGACTCGATGCTGGCCAAGCTGATCGTGCACGCGCCCACCCGGGCCCAGGCCATCGCCCGCATGGAACGGGCCCTGGCCGAGCTGGTGGTGGTCGGCGTTGCCACCAATCAGCCCTTCCACCTTCGATTGCTCGCCGACCCCGACTTCCGGGCCGGTGCCATCGACATCCAGTTCCTGGATCGTCGCCCCGACCTGGTCTCGAGCCCGCCGCCGGACGAGGTCGTGCTCCGCCTGGCGATCGCCGCCGCGCTCGCGGAGGACGAGCGACGCCGGAATCGAAAGCCCGCCGTCGCCCCGGACGAGTCGGGCGCCCGTGCCTGGCT
>CAZFSA010000243.1:0-2431 GCA_964521535.1 uncultured Gemmatimonas sp. | reverse complement strand
GTGGCCGTTCCCAGCGCCCTCGCGGTGGTCCGGGCGGAGAACGCCCTGCTCGTCGATGCCGACGGCAACCAGCTCGTCGACTTCGCCGGCGGCATCGGGACCCTGAACGCCGGACACCGGCACCCGGCGGTGGTCGCCGCGGTACGCGATCAACTCGACCAGCTCACCCACACCTGCTTCGCAGTCGCCACCTACGAGCCGTACGTCGCCCTGGCCGAACGCCTGAACCGGATCACCCCTGGCAGCCACGAGAAGCGCACCCTGCTTGTCAACTCCGGAGCCGAGGCGGTCGAGAACGCCGTGAAGATCGCGCGGTACGCCACCGGGCGGCCGGCCATCGTCTCCTTCGAGCACGCCTTTCATGGCCGGACCAACCTGACCATGGCCCTGACGGCGAAGCCCATGCCCTACAAGAGGGGGATGGGGCCCTTCGCCCCCGAGATCTACCGGGCTCCGTATCCGTACTGCTACCGCTGCGATCGCCGTCCTCCGGACGGCAAGGGACCCTGCTGCCAGGCCGCCCCCGGCTACTGGGATCGGATCCTGACCAACCTGGTGGACCCGAGCCAGGTCGCGGCCTTCGTGATCGAGCTGGAGGCGGGTGAGGGCGGCTTCGTTCCCGCGCCGCCCGACGCGGTGGCCGCGCTCGCGGCCTTCGCCCGGACCCACGGCATCCTGCTGGTGGCCGACGAGATCCAGACCGGATTCGGCCGAACCGGCCGCCTCTTCGCCTGCGATCACCACGGTCTGGTCCCGGACCTGATCGTGACCGCCAAGTCCCTGGCGGGTGGGTTGCCCCTCGCCGCGGTCACGGGGCGCGCCGAGCTGATGGACGCTGTGCACCCGGGCGGCCTGGGTGGTACTTACGGCGGCAATCCGCTGGCCTGCGCGGCCGCACTCGCGGTGCTGGACGTCATGGAGCGCGATCACCTCGCCGACCGGGCCCGGGAGATCGGGGCGGCGATCCGGACCCGATGCTGCGAACTCGCCAATCGCTATCCCGCCGTGGGTGACGTCCGCGGCCTCGGGGCCATGGTCGCCATGGAGCTGGTCGTCGATCGCCAGTCCAGGGAACCCGACAAGGCGCTGGCCCAGCGGGTCCAGTCCGAGGCGCTGGCCCGCGGCCTGGTGCTGCTCACCTGCGGCACCTTTGGCAACGTGATCCGTTTCCTGGTGCCCCTGACCGTCGACGACGCCGTTCTGACGGAGGGACTCGACGTTCTGGAGAAGGCGGTCGCCGCCGCCCTCCCGGGATGAACGACCGTCGCCCGGTCGTCGAGTTCGCGGCGGTCAGCAAGACCTGGCCCGGCGGGAAGGCGGTCGATGGCCTCACCTTCGAGGTCCGGGATGGCGAGTTCTTCTCGCTGCTGGGCCCGTCCGGCTGCGGCAAGACCACCGCGCTCCGCCTGATCGCCGGTCTCGAATCCCCCGACCCCGACGGCGGTCAAATCCGGATCGGCGGGCAGGCCATGAACGGGCGCGCCCCCTACGAGCGCGGTGTGGGCATGGTGTTCCAGAACTATGCCCTGTTTCCCCACCTGACTGTGGCGCGCAACGTCGCGTTTGGCCTGGAGCAGCACCGGGCGCCGCGATCGACCATCCCGGAGCGGGTCCGGCGGGCGCTGGACCTGGTACGCCTCGACCCGGTCCGCTTCGGCGAGCGAATGCCTTCCCAGCTCTCCGGCGGGGAGCGCCAGCGGGTGGCGCTGGCCCGGGCCCTGGTCCTGGAGCCCAGAATCCTCCTGCTCGACGAGCCGCTCGGCGCCCTCGATCTGAAGCTTCGCAAGGAGATGCAGCTCGAACTCAAGGGACTCAATCGACAGCTCGGGATCACCTTCATCTTCGTCACCCACGACCAGGAAGAAGCGCTCACCATGTCCGACCGGATCGCCGTCATGAGCCAGGCCCGGATCGCCCAGGTGGGCTCCCCGGCGGAGGTGTACGAGGATCCGCGGACCCGGTTCGTGGCGACGTTCATCGGAGAGTCCAACCTGCTGGAAGGCGTGCCGCACCGGGCGCCGGGCGGGGCCTGGGTGCTGGCGCGGGGCGACGACCGGTTTCCGATGCCGGATCACCCGGTGCTGCGCGAGGGGCAGCCGGCCTGTATCGCGATCCGTCCCGAATGGATGGACCTGTTCCCTCCCGGCGAGGTCCCGGCGGGCGAGAACGCTCTCGCCGGCGTGGTGCGGGACGTGATCTACCTCGGCGAGACGATGCACGTGCTGCTGACCCTCGATGACGGTGCCGAGCTCAAGGTGGCCCTCCGGAACGAGGGCCAGCTGATCAAGCCCCTCCCCTGGCGCGCAGGCGACCGGGCTCTGGCGGCATGGCTGCCCGAGGACTGCCAGGTCCTGGAGCCGGATCGGTGACCACCCGGCGCCGCGTCCTCCGCTGGGCCGGCCGCCGCCCCGAGGCGGCCGGCCTCGCCCTC
>CAZFSA010000242.1:0-2486 GCA_964521535.1 uncultured Gemmatimonas sp. | reverse complement strand
GCCGGTGGTGCGGGCACGGAGAGCTGGCGGGTCACGGCCTCGGTCCGGCAGGCCGGGCACGCCACCCGGGTTTCGCTGAAGACCAGCTCTTCGAACTGGCGGCCGCAAGCGTCGCAGCGGTACTCGTAGATCGGCATGGCTGGAGAATTGTCGATCCGGTGGGGCCGGTCAAGCCGGAGTCGTGTCAGCCGAGGCGGGCACCGAGGAACCTGATAGTGGCGTCGAACACCCGCTCGAGCTCCGGAGTGGGACCCGCGTAGGGGTGCACCCCACCGAAGGTGTGGCCTCCCCCTTCGACCACCAGGAGTTCGGCGCGGCCCCTGGCTTCCGCGTGGAGCCGCCCGGCTTCGGCCACCGGGACGGTCTCGTCGGCGGCCCCGTGGATGATCAGCCAGGGCGGTCCGTCGGCGGCGGCGGCGCCGAGGATGTCCAGCGTGTTGGCCGCATGGGCCTCGAGGTCGTCCAGGGCGTCGAGGTAGAGCGGCAGGACCTGGCCGGTCCGGGCGTTGACCACGTCGAGCCGGCCCTGCCGGCGCCAGAGCCGCCGTTGCTCCTCGGACCACCGCTCCACGCTGGCAATCGCCGCCCAGGTGACCAGCGCACCGATCCGGCGGTGACGCCGGGCGACGAGGATGGCGATGCCGCCGCCGCGCGAGTGCCCCACGATCCCGATCGAGCTGGGCGCGGGAATGCCGAGCCCGCCCGCCACCAGGGCTTCCAGCACCATGGTGGTGTCGGCCAGCTCGGCCGAAAAGGTGTTGTGACCGAACCGTTCGGGATAGGCGAACTCGCCGCGGTCGTCGACCCCGCTCCCGCTCAGGTTGAAGCTGACGGCGTTGAACCCGCCGCGGGCCAGCCGCTCCGCGAAGGGCGGGAACATCCCCCAGTCCTTGAACCCCTTGAAGCCGTGCACCACCATCACGGCGGGGCCCGGCGTGGCGCGATCCGCAGCGCGAACGTCCACCAGGATCTCGCCCAGCGTGCCGGGGAGCACCACGCGGGAGAGGCTAGGCGTGGCCATTGCCGGGCTTCCTGCTCAAGGCTTGCTTCGCCGTGGTCGGTCCGCGAGCTTGCAGCAACGCCAATGTCCGTGTCCCTTCGCGCGGCCCAGCCGGCCGATCTCGAGGCGGTGGTGGAACTCCTGGCGGCCTGCAAATTGGCCGCGCCCGGGATCGATCGCCAGTTCGGCAGCGGGTTCGTGATCGCCTCGGTCGACGGGGCCCGGGTGGTCGGTGTGGCCGGCGTGGAGCGGTATCAAGGCGACGGCCTCTTCCGCTCGGCGGCGGTGCATCCGGACTTTCGGGGACGGGGCCTCGGCGAGCGATTGACGTGGGACCGGATCGCCTGGGCCCGAGCCAACGGACTCGAGCGGCTCTGGCTCCTGACCGAGACCGCTGCCGACTACTGGCCGCGCTTCGGCTTCGAGCGGGTGCCGCGGGATTCGGCTCCGCCCGGAGTGGCGGCGTCGGCGGAGTGGAGTGGCGGATGCCCGGCCAGCGCCGTGGCGATGGCCCTTACGCTGGAGCCCGATCGACCCACCTAGTGCGTTGTCCACGCGAACCGGGAGCGGGGCGTGCGCGCTTCTCACCCAACCCTGATGGCGGCCAGCCGGGCCATCGCGGAGCAACGCGAGGCCATGGTGGCGCGGTGGCTGGAGTGGCTGGGCGACCGGGTGACCGGCACCCGGACGGCGCCGCGGGAGCTGGTGGAGGAGGAGTTCCGGCTCATCCTCGACGTGTTCTCTGCGCTGGTAGGGCCCCTCCGGCGGGAGACCCGCCCGATCTGGCAGCGGGTGGCCGAACGCTACGGGCGCCACGCGGCCGGCCGCGGGCTGGCGGCCGGAGAGGTGGTCGAGGAGCTGCAGTACCTTCGCGAGCTGCTGATCCGCTATCTGGCCCCGGCGATCGCGGCGTTGCGGCCGCGGCAGGGGATGGCGCTCCTGCTCCGGCTCAACCGGCTGGTGGACAAGGGCATCGCGATGGCGGTGGTGGGCTACACCGACCAGATGGTGGCGACGCTCCTGCCCCGAGCCGAGGACGACGACCCACCGAAGGCGCCGGACGCCGAGGGGATGCGGCGACACCTGCTGGCGTCACGGGAGGAGCTGAGCCACATCCTGGCTCGCCAGCGCGCCTGAGCCGCTTCGCGCGAATCCAGCCCGGTTCGCGCTGTTTCGGTTCCCATCGGACGCCCCGGTTGCCCTAACGTCGGTCCGGTCTCCACCGGGCCGGCTCGATGTCGCTGCGTCCATACCTCAGTGCCGTCCGCGGGCTGGAGCAGCTGCCGGGCCTGGCGCGCGAACTGGGGCTTGCTCCTCAGTGGCACGAGCTGGCGCTCGAGGCGCTGGGGGTGGAGCGGGTGCCCGGCGCTTCCGACGGGCGCGCCGCGGTGGTGGGACGCCGCAATCGTTTCTTCGCCCTGGGCGTCGAGTGCGCGGGGCCGATGCCGGAGGCGCGCCGCCTGGCCCGCACGCTGGCCGCCCGGGG
>CAZFSA010000241.1:0-2596 GCA_964521535.1 uncultured Gemmatimonas sp. | reverse complement strand
CCCCTGCTCCCGCCACACCAGCACCCGCTGCCCCGCCACCGGCTCGCCCCGCCAGCGGGGCCAGGGATACGCGCGCAACTGCGCGGACGCATTGGAGGCACGCCAGCGCCATTCGTACTCCTCCCAGCCCCGTTCCAGGTCGCCGGTCTGGAGCAGACCGAGCGAGAGATTCCAGTGGGCGTCGGCGTGATCCGGGTCCACCGTCAGGGCCTGGAGATGGGCCTCCCGCCCGGCCGTGGCGTCGCCCTGCTCCGCCAGCACCAGGCCGAGCGCGGTCCAGGCCGATGCCCCCTGGCCCAGCGCCACCGCGTGCTCCAGGCTTGCCCGTGCCTCGCTCGTGCGTTCGGCGGCCTGAAGCGCGGTCCCCCGGTTGAGCCAGGCCGCCGCGAGCCTGGGCTCCACGGCCAGGGCTGCGTCGTGGGCGGCGACCGCCCCACCCACATCGCCAAGGGCCAGGAGTGCCACGCCCAGATTGGTATGGGCATCGGCGTCGCGAGGGTCGAGGGCGATGGCCTGGCGGTAGGCGTCGACGGCCGGCTTCAGACGCCCGGCCAGTTGAAGAGCCACACCCCGCTCGCGGTGCGCGGGTGCCGATCCGGGGTCGGCCAGGCAGGCCCGTTCACAGTATTCCGCCGCGCGGCCGAAGTCGCCCAGGAACTTCCACACGGCGCCCAGCGCGAGCGCGACCCCCGAGTTCCGGGGCGCCAGCCGCTCGGCCTCGCCGAGGAGATCGAGGGCCTCCTCCGGACGACCGCGATCGAGCCGGATCAGGGCGAGATTGACGAGCGCATCGGGCAGTCCGGGCTCCAGGGCGAGCGCCTCCTCCAGCTCGCGCTCCGCCTCATCGACACGGCCGGTCCGGCGGAGCAGCAAGCCGAGGCTGGATCGAGCGCTGGCGTTGGGCGCGGCGGCGAGCGCGGCGCGGTACGCCGCCTCGGCACCGGCGAAATCCCCGCCCGCCAGCCGGGCGTTGCCCAGGCTCTGGAGGTAGACGGTGTCTCCGGGGCGGCGGGTCAACGCTCGCTCGATCCAGACGACCGCATCGCGGTGATCGCCGTGGGCCAGCCGAGCGAGGCCGAGGAGGTGGGCGGCGTCGACCGGGTAGTCGGCGAGCGCCACGACGCCCCGGTACAGCTCCTCCGCCTCGGCGAGCCGACCCGCCTGATGGAGCGCCAACCCCCGGCGAACCGCGTCACCGGCGGACCCGCGGGTCCGGGCTGCAGCCGCCGGCCTCATCCGGCCGGGCACTCCACGCCCGCCAGCGCGCTCAGGTCTTCCGCCAGCGCCAGAAAGGTCCGGGTCCATCCGTCGACACCATGGGGGCGACGCACGCGCGCAATCGACGGGAACCAGGGGGACCGGTCCTCGCCATGCCACGTCCACCCGACGCCCGAGTCGAGCTGCCAGGTCCGGACCCCGACAGCGCCCGCCAACGACGCCACGGCGGTGGGCGCCGTGATGACGAGGTCGAGATTCCACAACAGGCCGACCACGCTCTCCAGATCGTTCTTCAGGTTCTCGCGCTTCCACCGATGGATCCTGATCCGGTGTCTGCGTTCCTGGAGGACGATCTCCTCCTCGCAGCGGTCGTACTGAAGGTTGATCCACTGAATGCCGGGCACGGCGAAGAGAGGAGCCCAGTCGCCCAGCTCGGTATACTGTTGGGCCCGCTCGTGGGTGGTGAGCCCGCTCCGCCAGCAGATGCCCACCCGGAGACCGGCGGGCAGCTGATCCAGCCGGGTAGCCCAGCGGGTGGCCAGGGCCGAGTCCGGCGTCAGCAACCGGGCGTCCCCCGGGAAGGCGGTGCGGGTGGAGCGGAGATACCTGGGGAGCGATCCGACCGGAACGTGGACGTCGAAATCCGTGTCACCCCACTGGCCATCGGCCACAACCCGGACCCCGGGGAGTGCCCGGGCGAAGAGCGACACCAGCCGGTCGGTGGCGGCGAACGTGACTTCCGCACCAGCCGCGACCAGGTCGCGGAGGCAACCGGCGAACAGGATCTCGTCGCCCAGTCCCTGTTCGCGCCACACCAGGATCCGGCGTCCCGCCAGCGGCTCCCCGGTCCAGAGCGGGAACGGGAAGCGGCTGCCCGGATCCAGCCCCTGCCGGGACCAGCGATACTCATACTGTTGCCAGCCATCGGCGAGCTCGCCAGCGGCCAGCAGGGCGATAGCCAGGTTCCATTGGGCCTCGACGTGACCCGGCTCGACCTCGATGGCGGTCCGGTAGGCCGTGGCCGCCAGGTCGACACGACCGGCCGCAAGAAGGGCGTTTCCGCGGTTGAAGTGTCCGCGGGCGTCCTCGGGCGCGCAGGCGATGGCCCGGTCGTACGCGGCGGCCGCTCGATCGGGCTGGGCCAGCTTCTCCAGCGCGGCGCCGAGGTTGAGCCAGGCGTCGGCCGCCCTGGGTCGGAGCCGCGCCGCGCCCTCGAAGGAGGCAGCCGCCTCGGCGAAGTCGCCCCGGTCGAAGAGGAGCAGGCCGAGATTGAAATGAGCGGGTGCGAACCCCGGGCTGGTCCGCACGATCGTGCGGTACGTAGCGATGGCTTCGCTGGTGCGGCCGGCCTGCTGGGCGGCCAGGGCCCGGGCGAAGG
>CAZFSA010000240.1:2385-2605 GCA_964521535.1 uncultured Gemmatimonas sp. | reverse complement strand
GTCGCTCGTCCCGCCCCGAGGGAGCCGGCGCCCCTCCCAGCATTCCCAGTGGTCCCGACCCCCTCCTTCTGCGAGTCCCGCAGAAGGGCGGGGTGTTGACGGCTACGCGCTACCCTGCCCTCGACAGCGTGGTGTGGCGCTCCATTGGGCGCGTGCCGCCCCTGTCCCGGTTCATCGGATTTGGCCCGGAAGATGGCTACCTGTCTGCGGTGGACACCGG
>CAZFSA010000240.1:2065-2299 GCA_964521535.1 uncultured Gemmatimonas sp. | reverse complement strand
GGGGCGGTGTACGGCCTGACCGTGGGCGGCGAAATCACGCGCTTCACCCCCAGCGGCAGCGATTGGAAGTTTCGGCCCGGCATGCCGGCGCAGGCCCTGTATCCGCAGGCCGACGGTTCGCTGATCGTGGCCGGGGCTCGCGGTGATCAGGCCATTGTGTGGCGGGTCCGTCCGCCACAGATGGTCGTGTCGGACTCGGTGTTGTTCAATATCGGCGGCGAGGAAGCGGCGCTG
>CAZFSA010000240.1:311-2004 GCA_964521535.1 uncultured Gemmatimonas sp. | reverse complement strand
CGCCCACGACCGGGTGATTGCGGGGCGGGCCCGCGATCTGGGGCCGGCGCTCAACGTGGACGTGGGCGACCCGGTGCGCGCCATTGCCGCGACGCCAAGTGGGGATCGCCTGTTTGTCGCGCTGGCCGATGAAGAAGTGCTGCGCATTGTCGATCGCTTCGAAGAAGGCGTGACGGGCCGCATTCGTTTGCCCGCGCCGGCGCGTGCGGCCCACTCGGCATACTCCGCCGGCAGCGCCACCTCGCCGTCACGGTGCCAGTGGCAGGTGCCGCCGGCCACCGAGCCGTCGGCCAGCCACTCCGTGGCAGTCGGACAGTGCGGCCCCGCGACCAGTCCCGAGACCCGGCAGACCGTCACGGGCCGGAAACCCAGGTCGGCCGGTTGAGGGAGCGCGCCGGGGTCGTAGCGCCGGGCGGCGAGGAGTGCGACTCGCTGGAGGAGCGGGCCCGCGCCGCTCACGCCGCTCACGCCGTCCATCGGTCGTCCGCTGAAGTTGCCAACCCAGACCGCCACCGTGAACCCCGCGGTCACCGCCACCGCCCAGTTGTCGGTGAAGTTCCGGCTGGTCCCGGTCTTGGCCGCGGCCCGGAACGGCAGGTCCAGCGGGGTGACGGGTCCGAAGCCCGGGATTCGGGCGACGGGATCGGACAGGATGTCGAGCACCAGCGCCGCCGCCGGGGGCGAGATCACCACGCGCGACTCCCCCGGCCCGTCGCCGGGCGCCGCCGCGGTCCACCGGACGGGATGCCAGACGCCCCCGTTGGCCAGGGCCCGATAGGCGTTGGCCAGTTCCAGCAGGGTGACCTCGCCGTTGCCGAGGGCCAGGCCCAGGCCGTAGTGGTCGGGGCGGCGGGTGAGCGAGGCAAAGCCCGCCCGGTGCAAGGTGGCCAGGAGCGGCGCCACCCCCAGTCGGGACGCCAGCTCCACCGCGGGCACGTTGAAGGAGCTGCCTAACGCCTCCCGGATCCGGGTCGGGCCCCGGAAGCGGCGATCGTAGTTCCGGGGGGCATAGGGGCCGGTCGAGGTCCGGTACACCGTGGGGACATCGGGCAGCACCGTGGCCGGGGTGTAGCCGCGGTCGAAGGCCAGCCCGTACAGGAAGGGCTTGAGGGTGGAGCCCGGCTGCCGGGGGGAGATCACCATGTCCACCTGGCCGGACGTCGGCTCGTGGAAATCGGGCGACCCGACCCAGGCGAGGACCTCGCCGGTTCGATTGGCCAGGATCACGGCCGCGGCGTGCTCCGCCGCCGCCCGTCGCAACTCCGCCACGGTGTGACGGACCTCGGCCTCCACCGCCTGCTGGAGGCCCAGATCGAGCGAGGTGAGGATGCCTCCAGGCGGGCCCGGCGGCGCGCTGCCCAGCACCCAGGTGGTGAAGTGCGGGGCCGCGAACCGAGCTTCCGCTCCCGGTCCGAGCACCGGTTCCTGGCGCGCGCGAGCTACCGTTTCGGGACGCTCCAGGCCCAGGGCCTCGATCCGGTCCAGCACCCGGTCGCGACGGGCCCGCGCCCGCGCCAGCGAGGCCAGCGGGTTGTCGCGGCTCGGCGCTCGCGCCAGACCGGCGAGGAGCGCCGCCTGCCCCAGACTCAGCTCGCTGGCCGAGCGGCCGAAGAAGAGCCGGGCGGCGGCATCGACGCCCAGGGTCCCCTGCCCCAGCGGCACCCGGTTGAGGTACTGCTCCAGGATCACCTGC
>CAZFSA010000240.1:0-264 GCA_964521535.1 uncultured Gemmatimonas sp. | reverse complement strand
TGCGCGGCATCGGCCGGAGCAGCCGGGCGAGCTGCATGGTGATGGTGGAAGCGCCGGAGGTGACCGAGCCGGCCCGGAGGTTGTCGCGAGCGGCCCTGCCTAACGCGACGAGGTCCACGCCCCGATGCTGGTAGAACCGCCGGTCCTCCGCCGCCACAAACGCCGCCAGGAGGTCGGGATCGAGCTCGGCGATGCCGAGCCATCGCTGGCGGGCGCCGTCGGCGGCGCGGGCGGTGCGGAGCGGAAGGCCGGCGCGGTCGAGGA
>CAZFSA010000239.1:0-2662 GCA_964521535.1 uncultured Gemmatimonas sp. | reverse complement strand
AGAAGCGCGCGTCCGCGCGGCGCGCCAGGCCCGGATGCGCAGCGCCCAGCGGCTTCCCGGCCTGACTCCGGCTCGTCGCCAGCACCTCACCCACCTCGGGATGCTGAAAGAGGAGGCGCAACAGCTCGCCGCCCACGAACCCGGCGGCCCCGATTACGGCGACCCGCATCAGGCCGCGCCCCGGGTGGCGCGCCAGGCCTGGACCGCTGGCTCCACCACGTCCACCAGCGCCCTGGCGTCGCGAAGCGCGTTGTGGGCGGGGTGCCCGAGCGAGCCGGTGATGAAGTCGCGCCCCACCTGGTTGTCGGTGGAGGGACCGGTGAAGACCGTGATCGGCAGGCGGAACCGGTGCCGGTACAGCTCCAACGCGCCCCAGCAGGCCACCGGGTCGGGCGCCGCCATCACGTGGGCCGCGCCCAACCGCATCAGGTCGGGATCCTCCAGGATGTCCTGGACCCCGTACTCCCCCAGGATCCCGTCGCCCAGTTCGGCCACGATCACGTCGGGCGAGCCTGACGCTCTCCCACCCAGCCGGTTCAGGAGCCCCTTGGCCACCGGTACGGTGCCGCCCGGATGGGTGCTGGCCACCCCGGCATCGTTGAAGGTGAGCGCAGCCACGGCGCCCACGTCGCGCATCGCCAGCGTGTCGCGCATCAGCGACACCCCGGTGAGCTTGGCGGCGCCCACCCGGTAGCCCCGCCGGGCCAGCCCCCGGACCAGTTCGGTGGCGGCCACGGTCTTCCCCGCATTCATGCAGGTGCCCGCCACGTAGATCACCGGGGTGTCGGTCGTCAGGGCGTTGCTCACGGGGATGGCCCCGTCCTGGATCGACGCCGGGGTGCCGATCCGGTCGCCCAGCTCCGGAAACGCCAGGACGGCGCCCAGCACCTCGGCGTCGAACGGCGGGCCGATGTCGGGATTGACCGAGGTGCAGCGTCCCAGAATCCCGCCCAGGTTCAGCACCTGGATGGTATCCCCCACCGCGATCGACGACGGCACCTCGCCGGCGTAGCCCCGAAGCGCGCGGCGCGAGCCCAGGGTCCCGGCCAGCAGATCGCCCGAGCGGAGCGAGACCATCCGGCCGTGGACGTCCTCCACGGTGTTGTAGGACGACTTGTCGGTGAGAATCCGGACGGCGAGGATCCGGCCCTCCTCCGCCACGATCTCATTCCCCAGGATCACGTCCGAGGCGAGCTGGGCGTTCCGGGTGGACGAGGCGATCCGGTCGAGTCGGACCCTGACGGTGCGCACCACGGGACTAGCCCTGCTTCTCGCCCACGCGGGCCGCGAGGAGCGAGGGAATCGCGCCGATCCGCGCGAAGGCCCGGGCCTCCTCGCCGGACCAGAGCCGGTTCACCTCGCCATACGTTGCAACCGAGGGATCCATCAGCGAGAATCGGCTCCGGGTACCGGTCACCAGATAGCGCCCCGGCGCCAGCCGAATCCGGGTCTCCCCCGTCACCCGCGCCTGCGAGCTGGTGATCAGGGCCTCCACATCGCGAAGCGCCGGATCGAAGTAGTGCCCCTCGTGGAGCCGGTCGCCGTAGAACCGGGCCAGGTGGTCCTTCCAGAACGCCTGCCACTTGGTGAGCACCAGCTTCTCCAGCTCCCGGTGCGCCGAGACCAGCAGAACCGCGGCCCCGGCCTCGAAGCCGATCCGGCCCTTGATGCCGAGGGCGGTCTCGCCGACGTGGATGTTGCGACCGACCCCGTAGGCGTCGGCCAGCTCGTTGAGGGCCGCGATGATGCCGGGCCCGTCGTGCGGGGTGCCGTCGAGCGAGACCGGGACGCCCTCCTCCCAGGCGATCACCACCTCGCGCGGGGCCGGGGCGTCGGCCGGGGGATCCAGCAGCTCGGGCGGTGGACCGGCCCAGGTGTCGTGCGTCCACCCACCGCCCCAGGTGGTGCCCCAGAGTCCCTTGTTGATGCTGAACGCCCCCGCCTTGGGCGGCACCGGGAGGCTCCGGGCCTCGAGGTAGGCGATGGCCTTTTCGCGGGTGAGGCCCTGGTCGCGGATCGGGGTCTCGATCCCGAGATCGGGGGCCAGGACCCGGAACGCGATGTCGAACCGGACCTGATCGTTCCCGGCCCCGGTGCTGCCGTGGGCCACGGCGCGGGCGCCGATCTTCCGGGCCACCTCCACCGTGGAGATGGCCTGCTGGGTCCGTTCGGCGGCGACGCTCAGGGGATAGACCTCACCCCGGAGCACGTTGCCCTGGATCAGGTACCGGACGAACCGGTCGAAGACCAGCCGCCGGGCGTCGATCTCGTGGTGCTCGGCCGAGCCCACGGCGAGGGCCTGGCGCCGGATGGCGGCCAGCTCCTCGGCGGTGGCGCCGCCGGTGTTGACGTAGACCGTGTGGACCGCGAAGCCCCGCTCGGCCAGCCGGGGGACGCAGTAGGAGGTGTCGAGCCCGCCCGAGAAGGCCAGGGCGATGGTCGGTTTCTGCATATCGCATGAATATGCAGAAATCGGGCCCGTCCTACAAGAGCCCCCATTTCACCCGGGTGTAGGCCACCCGGAAGCCCTGCCGCTCGGCGTTCCGCTGCGAGGCGCTTCCCGGCTGGGCGCCCATCATCGCCACGTCGCACCCCTGGCGCCGGGCCAGGTCGAGCCGGGCCTGGAGCAGGGCCCGCTGGGCGCCCCGCCGCCGGGCTTCCG
>CAZFSA010000238.1:0-2711 GCA_964521535.1 uncultured Gemmatimonas sp. | reverse complement strand
CGCTGGCGGCCGCCGTCCTCCTGGCGGGTCAGGCCGCACGCCGCCGGGCGGCGCTGCTCGCGCTGACCGGCGTCACGCTTGCCGGGCCGGCGGCGGCCCAGCGTCCGGGCCCGGGGCAGCAGCCCCTGGCACGGGGTGACAGCGCCCGCGCACTCGACGTCATTCTCCGATCGGCCGCTGGAGCGCGCCCGGACGATACCGTCTGGTACAACGCGGGAACCCTGGCCCTTCTTGCCGGCAGGGACAGCACGGCCAGGGCCGCGCTCGAGAACGCGTCGGGCGCGCTCGACCCGACCCTGCGATTCCGGGTCCTCTACAATCTGGGTCTCCGGGCACTCCTCCGCTCGCGAGCGGATACTGCCGGTCGCCAGGCGCACGAAGCGGAGGCGGTCCGCCACTTCCGCGAAGCCCTCCTGCTCGACCCGGCCCATGCCGCGGCCAAGCGGAACCTGGAGCTGGTCTCTCGCCGCCGCCCGCCGCCCGCCGGGGGACAGTCACCCCAGCACGGTCGGGGCGGGGGCGGACAGGGGAGCCCACCTCCGTCCGCCGAGAGTGGGATGGGCCGGGCCGAGGCGGAACAGATTCTGGCCTCGGTGGAGCGGGCGGAGCAGGCCGCCCGGGCCGATCAGTTGAGGCGCCGCCGCACCGCACGCAGCGCCATGGCAAAGGATTGGTAGGATGATCGGGGCGTTGCTGCTCGCGCTTCAGGTGGCGCCATCGGCGGTGGCCGTCACCGCGTCGGTCGACCGGGCGCGGGTTCCGGTAGGCGACGAGGTGATCTACAGTCTTCGGGCCGTGATCCAGGGTCCGGGGCCGGTGCGCGCCGAATTGCCGCAGGTCTCCGGCCTTGAGGTGCTGGAGCGAACCGAGCGGCTGGACCCGGTGCTGGGAACCGATGGCGCCCGGGCGTTTGTGCTCGACGTTCGGCTGCGGGCCGCTTCCGTCGGAACCTGGCGGTTCGGACCGGTGCTGATATTCGTGGGGGGCAACGCCGAGTTTGCGCCCGAGACCACGGTCACCGTGGTGGCCTCGGCAGCGGCGCTAACCAGTCCCACCACCAATCCCCGCCTCCTGGCTCTGGTGCGCCGCGTTCCGCCACCCTCCGACCAGGGCGGGGCGACCCTGGTTGTCCTGGTCTCCGACCCCTCGGTGGTGCGCGGCCAACAGCTCGATGTGCTCACCGCGGCCTGGTTCCCGCGGTCAATCCGCGCCCGCCTTCGACGGGCGCCAACCCTCAAGCCCCCAGTCCTGGCCGGAGTCTGGTCGGTGCCGCAAGCGCCCGTTCCAGGAGTCGTCGCCAGCCTGGGCGTGGGCGACGAGAGTTACGACCTCTTCGTGAGCCACCAGGTAGTCTACCCTCTGGCTCCGGGACCCCTCACCGTTCCTGCCGCGCGGGTGGAGTATGCCTTGCCGATCACGCGTCGGGCCGCGAGCGGCGAGCAACCGGTCGAGGTCGAAAGCTCGCCGGTTGTGGTCGAGGTTGAGGATCTGCCGGCAACGGGCCGCCCCGCGAGCTTTGCCGGGCCCGTGGCCAGCGACGTCGCGATCAGTTACCGGCTCCGGCAGTTGCCAGCGCGGGCTGGCGATCTGCTGCCGGTCGAGGTGGCGGTTACCGGAAACGGCAACCTGAGTTTCTGGCCTCCCCCGGCCGTCGACTGGCCCGCGGGCACTCGCGCTTACCTCGACCGCATTGATGAGGACCGACGGCCCGGCGCCGGGCTTCTCGGTGGGACTCGGACGTTCCGGTATCTCCTGCTTCCCGACAGCGCCGGCAGTGTCGCGCTGCCGGCGCTGCGTTACCAGTATTTCGACCCGCTGCGGCGGGCCTACCGGGAGGCGGAGACCTCTGGCGTCGTCATTCCGGTCCTCGAGCCGGGGCCCGCCGGGCGCCGTCGGGATCCGGTCCCGCTGGCGGTGGTGCGGGTCGACTGGCCGGCCCGGGCAGCGCGGTTCGTCCCCGGCCAGGGGCCGTGGTGGGCAGTGCTGTTCGCCGGCCTGGTTTCGATCGCGGTCATCGGGGGTTGGCGGTGGGCTGGAAGACGGCGCGGCCGAGCGACCCCGACCTCCAGCCCGTCGGCCGTGGAATCGCTCGATCGAGTCTTCCTCCACCTGGTGCCCGAGGGTAGGTGTCGGCCGGCCGCGGACGTCATGACCGAACTCCGGCGCGCGGGCATCGATCGGGAGCTGGCCGCCAGGCTGATCGCCCTGCGCACCGACGCGGATCGGGTTCGCTTCGGACCCGGGCCCGGACCCGGGGAGGCCGACTTGACACCGGCCGCAGCCCAGGCGCTGTCTCGCCTGCCTGCCCGCCTTCGCCGGCAACTCCGCCTCGGCCTGTGGCTTCTCCTGGCGACCCTCCCGACGTCCGTCGCCACCGGCCAGCCGGCCGATGGCGTTGCCCGTTTCCGCGAGGGCGCCTTCGGCCCGGCGGCTCAGGCATTCCGCGCCGAGGCCGCTCGGCACCCCGCCGTCTGGCAGCACTGGTACCATGTCGCGGCCGCCGAATACCAGGCTGGCCGGGATGCTCGCGCCGCCGCGGCGTTGCTGGCAGCTCGGGAACTGGCTCCCCGGGCCCCGCTGCCCCGCCGGCTCTGGGAAATGTTGCAGCGAGAGCACGAACCGCTCCGCCAGGTCGCCCCGCCAGTTCCCCTGGCGCGCGGCGAACGCTGGCTCGCCGCCCTCGGCCTGGCGTGGCTCGGGTCCCTGGTCCT
>CAZFSA010000237.1:0-2827 GCA_964521535.1 uncultured Gemmatimonas sp. | reverse complement strand
TGGACGTCGCCGGACCGCTGGGATCCGGTCGCGCGGCCGCCTTCGTGTCGGGCGACACCGCGCTCTGGGCCCAGCCCGAGGAGGACGTTCGGCGCCTGGTACCCAACTACCCGCTGTTCTGGGCCCTGCTTGGCGTGGCCCGGGCGCCGGCGTCAGGGGCAACGGTCCGGAGCTACCGCGACGCGACCACCGTGGCCTGGCAGTACGCCACCGCCCAGGACACCATCGATGTGGTGCGGCTCGCCGGGACCGCTCCCCGTCTGTACGTCGACGTTCGGGAGCGGGGACGGCGGGTCGGCACTGTCGAGACGCGTTTCGGACCTGATGGGCTGCCCGCGACCGCGCGCCTGGTCGTCCCATCCGTGCCGGCCCGGCTCGACCTCACCTTCAACTCCAACGTCGCGGCCCGGCCATTTGACCCGGATACCTGGACTCCTCCCGAGCCTTAGCGCCTTCGCGCTGGCCGGCTGTCTCTACGGTTTTGGCGGCGGGACCGGGTTTCCCCCCCACATCAAGACCGTGGCCGTCCTGCCCTTCGAGAACCTCACCTCCGAGCCAACGCTCACCAACGAGATCAACCGGGCTGTGCGCGAGGCGGTGCAGGGTCGCCTCGGGCTCAGGCCCGCCGGGGAGGCGCAGGCCGATGCCCTCGTGACCGGTACCATCCAGCGCTACGAGCCCGACATCCCGGTGGCGTTCACGGGCGATCCCACCCAGCGGCAGAACGTCCAGGTGGACCGGAAAAAGGTGATGATCACCGTCCAGGTTCGGATCTACGACCAACGGAACGAGAAGGTCCTGTGGGAACGGAACGGCCTGGCGGTGGAGGGCGACTACACCAGCAACGAGCAGGAAGGCCGCCGGAAGGCGATCGAGAAGCTGATTACGGACATCGTCAACGGAGCGCAGTCGCAATGGTGAAGCGGGGGCGCCGGGGGGCGAGTGCCGCGGGCTGCCTCGTGTCCCTTCTCGTCGTGATCGCGATGCTCTACTACGGGATCAACCTTGGGCGGGTATGGTGGCGGTACTGGGCAATCCAGGACCGGATGAAGACCGCTGCGCGCTTTTCCACCACCCAGACGGACGCCGAGCTGCTCGCCCGCCTCCGCGCCGACGCCCAGAATCTCGGCCTTCCCCCGGAGGCGGGACGGTTCCGGATCCAGCGGCTGCCAGTGACGTCCACCATTGTGATCGCGACCCAGTATGAGGAACACGTCAACCTGCCCCTCCTCAAGCGGACCTTCGTCATGAAGCCGAAGGTCTCCCTCCGGCGGTAGCCAACGTGTTCCCGTCCACCGCCGCCAAGGTCCGAACGCTGGACGCCACCCGCGCCTGGCGCCAGTCGGCGCCGGCCCCGCTGGTCTTCACGAACGGCGTGTTCGACCTGCTCCACCGGGGCCATGTCGAGTACCTCGAAGCCGCCCGGGCCCTGGGAGCGACGCTGCTCGTGGCCGTCAATACCGACCGGTCCGCCCGCGGGCTGGGCAAGACCGGGCAGCGCCCGATCGTCCCCCAGGACGATCGAGCCCGAGTCCTTGCCGGCCTCGCGGCCGTCGACTGCGTGGTCCTCTTCGATGACCCGACCCCGCTGGCCCTGATCGACGCCCTCCGGCCCGACGTGCTGGCCAAGGGAGGCGACTACGCCCGCGACGCCATTGTCGGGGCCGACCTGGTCGAATCCCGGGGGGGTCGGGTGGTGGTGATCCCGCTGGTCCCCGGTCATTCCACCTCCCTCATTGTGGAGCGCCTGCGTGCCTCGCCCTGATGGACGTGCCCCGGCCGAGCTTCGACCGGTGGTGCTGGAACGGAACGCCAACCCCTTCGCCGAGGGGTCCTGTCTCGCCCGGATGGGCGGGACCCTGGTCCACTGCACGGCCTCGGTGGAGCCCGGGGTCCCGGCCTTCAGAAAGGGCACCGGGCAGGGGTGGGTCACCGCCGAATACGCGATGCTGCCTCGCGCCACCGCGGAACGCACCGCCCGCGAGCGACACGGACCCGGCGGCCGCAGTCAGGAGATCCAGCGGCTGATCGGCCGCTCGCTCCGCACGGCGATCCGCCAGTGGGATTTCGGCGAGTACACCATCCGGATCGACTGTGACGTGCTCATGGCCGATGGCGGCACCCGCACCGCCGCCATTACCGGGGCCGCCGTGGCGCTGGCCGACGCCTGCGACTGGCTGGCCCGGCGCACCGGCGCCCAGTCGGCGATGGGATCCCTCGTGGCGGCGGTGTCGGTGGGGGTGACCGGAGACGGCGTCGTCCTCGATCTGGCCTACGCGGAGGACCGCGACGCCGTGGTCGACGCCAACGTCGTCATGCGCGCCCCGGGCGATCTGGTGGAGGTCCAGGGCACCGGCGAGCAGGGCGTCTTCAGCCGGGCCCAGTTCACCGAGATGCTCGATCTGGCGGAGCAGGGAATCCGGTCGCTCTTCGAAGCCCAGCGCCGCGCGCTCGGATGGTGAGGCTCCTCGTGGCGACCCGGAGCCGGGGCAAGGAGGCCGAAATCCGGCGCCTTCTGGCCGGGAGCGGCGTCGAACTCGTGTTCCCGACCGACGTCAACCTCCCCGAGTCGCCCGCGGAGGAATCCCTGGAGATGCACGACTCCTTTCTCGCCAACGCGCGGGCCAAGGCCGAGTACTTCCAGCGGCTCACGGGCTACCCGACGGTGGCCGAGGACAGCGGCCTGGAGGTGCTGAGTCTCGGGGGCGAGCCAGGCGTTCGATCGCGCCGGTGGGCCGGCGCTACCGGCCCCGCCGCCGTCGTCGACGCCGCCAACAACGCCCTCCTGGTCCGCCGGCTCGCCGGCGCCCCCGAGGCCAGGCGCCGG
>CAZFSA010000236.1:0-2864 GCA_964521535.1 uncultured Gemmatimonas sp. | reverse complement strand
ATCCGCGAGGGCGGCCGGACCGTCGGCGCCGGCGTCGTCACCAAGATCCTGAAGTGACGGGCCCGGCATGCCACGAGAGAAGATTATCCTGGAATGCACCGAGTGTAAGGATCGGAACTACTTCTCCGACAAGAACCGCCGCCTCCATCCCGAGCGGGTCGAATGGAAGAAGTTCTGCCCCCGGTGCAACCGGCACGTGATGCACAAGGAATCGAAGTAGGCTATGGAACAGGCCCAGGCGGTCGAACGTGGCAACCGCATCGTCGGCTGGGTGCGGGCCACCCGGGACTTCCTTCGCGATTCCCGGGCGGAGCTCCGGAAGGTGACCTGGCCCACGCGCCAGGAGCTGATTGATGCCACCAAGCGGGTCCTGATCATGACGCTGATTCTGGGGGTGATTCTCGGCCTGCTCGACCGGGTGCTCCAGTGGATCCTCGTCGATGGCGTCGCCGCCATTGCCCGCTGACGCCATGGACTACCGCTGGTACGCCATTCAGGTCACCGCCGGGCACGAGAACAAGGTCAAGGGCCTGCTCGAGCGACGGATTGCGGAAGACCCGCGACCAGCCGATCAGAAGCTGGTGCGCCAGGCCCTGGTCCCCGTGCAGGAGGCCATCGAGATCAAGAACGGGAAGAAGGTGGCCGTGGAGCGCAAGCTCTACCCGGGATACGTGCTGATCGAGACCACGATGAGCCAGGAGGCGCAACACCTGGTCAACAGCGTGCAGGGCGTCATCAAATTCGTCGGCACGGGCCGGCTGCCCCAGGCGCTTCGCCAGGACGAGGTCAATCGGCTGCTGGGAATCGTCGAGGAGACCACGGAGCAGGGGCCCAAGGAGGAGATCCCCTTCCTGGTGGGCCAGGCCGTCGAGATTACCGACGGGCCGTTCTCGGACTTCAGCGGAACGGTCGAAGAGATCCTCCCCGACAAGGGGAAGGTCAAGGTCTCGGTGTCGCTCTTCGGGCGCCCCACCACGGTGGAGCTGGACTACCTGCAACTCCGGGGGCATTAGGGGAACCGGCAGGGCCAGTCGGACCGTCAGCACCCGCGACCGCACGGGAATCTGCGGCAGAACGGCCGGCGAGGCGGAGGCCTCGCGGGCATTCGCACTGAGGGAGGCATGGCAAAGAAGATCGTGGCAATGGTCAAACTCCAGTGTCCCGCTGGAGCGGCCAACCCGGCGCCGCCGGTCGGTACCGCGTTGGGCCCGCAAGGCGTGAACATCATGGAGTTCTGCAAGCAGTTCAACGCGCGGACCCAGTCGCAGGCCGGGATGGTCATCCCGGTGGTGGTGACCGTCTACCAGGACCGGACGTTCACCTTCATCACCAAGACCCCGCCCGCGGCCAACCTGCTCCTCCGGGAGGCAGGAATAGAGAAGGGAAGCGCCCAGCCCAACCGGACCAAGGTGGGCAAGGTCACCCGGGCCCAACTCCGGAAGATCGCCGAGCTCAAGGCGCAGGACCTCAACGCGGCAAGTGTCGAAGCGGCCATGCGGATGGTCGCCGGCACCGCGCGTTCGATGGGCCTGGAGGTGGCGGACTGATGCCGGCGGGCAAGCGGCACCGGGCGGCCCTCGGCAAGGTCGATCGGATGCGCCACTACTCCGTCGACGAGGCCATCCGGCTCGTCAAGGCGGCGGCGTTTGCCAAGTTCAACGAGACCGTGGACCTCGCCGTCCGGCTCGGAGTCGACCCGCGCCATGCCGACCAGGTGGTCCGGGGAACCGTCGTGCTGCCCCACGGCACCGGCAAGTCGGTCCGGGTCCTGGTGATCACCCAGGGCGATCGGGTGAAAGAGGCCGAGGCGGCGGGCGCGGACTTCGCGGGCATCGAGTATGTCCAGAAGCTCAAGGACGGCTGGCTGGAGTGCGACGTGATCGTGGCCACCCCCGACGTCATGGGCCAGCTCGGACCGCTGGGCCGGATTCTCGGCCCCCGCGGGCTGATGCCCAACCCGAAGGCGGGAACGGTCACCACCGACGTCGCGCGCGCGGTTCGCGAGATCAAGGCCGGCAAGATCGAATACCGGGTCGACAAGACCGGCAACGTGCACGCCCCGATCGGCAAGGTGTCGTTCACCGAGCAGCAGCTCGGTGAAAACCTCTCGGCCGTCCTGGACAGCATCGTCAAGGCGCGGCCCTCCGCCGCCAAGGGCGTCTACCTCAGGTCCGCGACGGTGTCGAGCACCATGGGACCGGGCGTTCGGCTGGATACGGCGGTGTACCGATGAGCAAGGCTGAGCGGCAGGCCACCGTCGAGCAGCTCACCGAGCAGCTCCGGGACGCCGGCAACATCTACGTGACCGACTTCGCCGGTCTGGACGTCGCGAAGATCACCGACCTCCGGCGCCGGCTTCGGCAGGCCGGCGCCCGGTACGTGGTCGTGAAGAACACGCTTGCCCAGCGGGCCCTGGTCGCGAACCAGATCACCCTGCTGGACGAGTTTCTCGCCGGGCCCACCGGCCTGGTGCTGGCCGGGCCGGACCCGTTGCCGGCGGCCAAGGTCCTGGGCGAGTTCGCCCGGGAGCACCAGAAGCCCTCGGTACGGGTCGGGCTGGTCGACGGCAGGACCGTCGACCCCGCCTACGTGAGCCGCCTGGGCAGCATTCCCTCCCGGGAGGTGCTCCTCGGCCAATTCGTGGGTTGCCTGAACGGCGTCCTGTATCAAGTGGTCGGCGCCCTCGAGGCGCTCTCGGCCAAGCTCCAAACTGACAACGCGGCTTCGTGAATCACGAGCGGAAGGAACCAGATCCCATGTCGACCATGACCAACGAGCAGATTCTCGACGCCATCGGCAGCAAGACCGTGGTGGAGCTGGCGGAGCTGATCGAGGCGTTCAAGACTCGATTCAACGTCTCGGTG
>CAZFSA010000235.1:1852-2947 GCA_964521535.1 uncultured Gemmatimonas sp. | reverse complement strand
GGGCCCCTGGCGCCGCCACCGGCCGGAATGCGCCAGGTCGTCCTCGTCTACGAGGAGCACGGCGAGGCGCTCGGGTACGCGGTGTTCAATCACGGGCCGGGGCTGGTGCGCCACGGGGCCGGGCCCGGCCAGCAGCTGCGCGTAGAGGACTTTTTCGCGCTTACCGCCAATGCCACCCGTTCGCTCTGGCGCGCGGTGGCCAGCTATGACGCTGTCGGCGAAATCACCTGGAACAACGCGGGCCCCGATGACCCTCTGCCGCACATGCTGGTTGAACCGCGAATGCTCAACCCCACTGTTCGCGACGGCATCATGGCTCGCCTCGTCACGGTTGACCGTGCCCTGGCACTCCGCCCCTATCCGGTCGATACGGAAGTGACCTTCCGGCTGGTGGATGAGGTGTGCCCGTGGAATGCCGGGGAGTGGCGGCTTGCGACCGCCGCGGAGGGTGGATCGATGCGGCGCGCCGATGGCGAACGGATGGACGCAACGCTCGGGCCCGATACGCTCGCCCAGATAACCTGGGGCTTCCCCCGCCCCTCGGTCGCCTGGCGGGCCGGCTTGCTCGAAGTCGAGAATGCTGCGGTGCTCGAGCGCTGGGACGACGCGTTCCGGACGGCCTACCCCCCGCACGAAGCGGAGCACACCTGGTAGCGCGTTGCCCTGGTGCGCGTTATGCCGGCCCGTGCCGCCCGGGTGCCAGCTCCAGCAGTTTCACCAGCACGTCGTAGGTCGCGTATGCATCGGCCAGCGCCCCGTGTTCGCCCATCCTCCCGATACCGAGGCGATCGGCAACGTGGCCCAGGTTGAACCGGTCAACCTGGCCATTCCCGCGGAGCAGGCTTCGCGCGATCGGCTGGACGTCGAGTGCGACCGTGGCGAATGGCCACGGCTGCTGCAATCGCCGAAACGCCTCGACAAGGAAGGCCATGTCCTGCCCGATTCCCCAGCCCGCAATCACCGAATCGCGTCCGAGGAGGGCGAACCGCACCATGGCCTCTTCGAGCTCCAGCGCCTGCTTCCAAGCCTTCGCGCTGTAGCCCACCACCTTGAGGGCCCCGGGCACCGCGTTCCCGATGTGGCGCGGTCTTACGC
>CAZFSA010000235.1:0-1823 GCA_964521535.1 uncultured Gemmatimonas sp. | reverse complement strand
CCCCAGGCCTCCTCCTCAGGAATGCCCCGGGTGAGCGCCGCCCGCACGCCGCCAACGTCGAGGATCTCGTGCATCTGGGCGTTCGGTCCGCTCATCTCAAGGTCCACCACGAAGAGTGACTGGATCCCCTCCAGGTCCCCGGCGGCCGCTGGCTCGGCGGTCAGCCGGCCGTCCGGGTCGAGCCGGCGCAGGCCAGCCGCGAGGGTCGCCAGGAGGTGCTGCATCGGGACCTCAGATGCGCCGTAGCTCCCGAGAGCTCACGGCCAGGATCAAGGTGAGGAGCGCGGCCACCAACATCCAGGCGCCGATCACGTGCGGCACTCCCCACCGGTCGATCATAGCGCCCATCAAGAGCCCGGCGAAGGGTGTCATCGGAAGCGGTGCGTTAAGTGTGGATGGGAGTTGGGAATGCGGTGAGCCGCGAAGGGAAGCCTAACTGAGCGGCGAAGAGGTTGGCGAGCCAGTCGAAGCCGGTGTGGGGTGCATTGAGGATGGGAGCCCACATGGAGATGCGACGGACGGCGGAGTGGGTGTCACGAAAGGCTTCGCGGGGGCGGTAGTGGCGGCGGAGTTCGCGGACGTAGCGCTCGGCGCGGCCGTTGGTGCGCTGGATGACGGGTTGACGCAGACAGAGGGTGGCGTCGAAGAAGCCCCGCTCAAGGGCGGCGAGGCTGTCGGGTGCGCGGCGGTGGAAGCGGTCGATGAAGGTATCGAGACGGCGGTCGGCCTCCTCCTGGGAGGGGGCGCGGAGGACCCACCAGGCGTCACGTACGACAGCGTCTTTTTCCCTGGGTGGGGCAAGCTCGCGCAAATCGCGGGCGAGATGCCACTGGCAGCGCTGAAAGCGGACGTTGGTGAAGCTCCGGGAGAAGCCTGCGGGGATGACCTGGGCGCCGTCGGAGACGACGACGAGGGGGGCATCAGCCTGCATCCCACGGCTGAGGAGGAGGTCGGCAAGACTCCGGTAGCCTTCCTCGGTCTCGGCCGGGGCGAAAACGATGCCGAGCACCTTCTCATTCAAGCGAGGATCGTGGTTGATGGCCAGGAGCACGCAGGCGGTGTTGCTGGTCCAGCCCTGGGGCAGCTCCTGGTCCCAGAGGCGCACGTACATCGCATCGACACTGATCTCGCAGGGCGAGAGCGGCAGCGGGCCGAGGGCCGGCAGGCGCAGCCGCTGGACCATCCGCCCGAGCGAGGCTGGCGAGACCGGTACGTCCCGGCGCGCAAAGAAGGCGGCGATGGCCCGCAGGGCAACCCGCATCCCCACCTGCTCCACCACCGCCAGCTGGAAGTCGTAGCTGTAGCGCTGGCGCCTGCCAAAGCCAAGATGCTCGACCGGCACGCTCTTGCCGCAGCGGCAACGCAGCCGCGGCACGCGCAGCCGGACCACGCCTTCGGTCGTCGCCAGGCGCCGATCGTAGTAGCCGTTGCGCCGGAAGTCCTTGCGCTCCATGCTCCCGCAGCCCGGACACGCCGCCAGGAACGCCTCCCCGCCCGGCCCCCGTACCGCCTCCACCTGCTGCTCTGCCGCACCCTGCAAGGATGCCTCGACAATCCTCCGTCCCCCGCTCCTCAGCGCATTGAACAGCCTTGCGAAAAACTGCCAACGCGACTGCGCCAGCAGCACCTCCGCATCTTGCGCTACCTTCTTCATGGTGGGTCCTCCTCCGGTTCGTTCGTCGCTGAACTCACCTTACGAGTGACCCACCCCTTACACACTCAACGGATCGCTACTGCAAGCGCGTGGTTGCCCGGAATCGTCCTACGGGGCATGGTGTCAGCCCTGATGAGATCGCTACTGCTCCTGGCGCTGGGCGGCGTCT
>CAZFSA010000234.1:0-2973 GCA_964521535.1 uncultured Gemmatimonas sp. | reverse complement strand
GGAGCCGGCCGCCGCGGGGCCGGCTTGCGCCGCCCCCGGAGGGCGGCGACGGCCTGGATCTCGATCGCCGCGCCGTAGTGGAGCTCAGGAACCGGGACGACCGCCCGGGCCGGCCGGTGCTCGCCCATCACCCGGGCATAGGCCGCGTTGACCGCCGGCCAGTGATCGATCGACGATACGTAGATCGTCATCTGGATCACCCGATCCAGAGCGCTTCCGGCCGTCTCCAGGATCCGGGCGACGTTGGCGAGCGTTTGCTCGGTCTGTTCCTCGACGGTCCCGAGATGCATCCTGCCGGTACCGAGATCCGCCGGAAGCTGGCCGGACACGTAGACCAGGCCGTCGTGGACAATGGCCTGCGAGTAGTGGCCGGCGGGACGAACCGTGCCGGGGGTATGGACTGGGACGATGCGCGCCATGGCTCGTTTCCGGCTCGACGGTGGAAGGCCCGGGAACCGGCTAATCTCGGTGGCCGGAACCGGTGGGGCAACGGGTGGCTGCCTTCATGCTGGCGACGAACTGCCGAAGTCGCCTTGCGGTCTCGGCGCCGCCGGCCTCCGTGCCCACCCGCACCACCGCCGACCCCGACACGACTCCCGCCGCGCCAGCGTCGATCGCGGCCCGTACCTGCTCCGGGGTGGAAATGCCGAAGCCTGCCACTGCGGGGGCCGCGCCCAGGTCGCAGAGCCTCGCGACCCGCGCCGCCAGATCGCGCCCGGGACCACGGTCCGGGCCGGTAACACCGGGGCGGGTGGCGAGGTACACGTAGCCGCGTGAACGCCGGGCGATCTCCGCCTCCCGTGCTGCCCCGGCGGTGGGTGGCACGATCAGCACCGGGGCGATCCCCGTGCGGAGGGCTGCTGCCTCGAATGGGGCCGATTCGTCCAGCGGGGCGTCGACGACGAGCACCGAATCCGCGCCGGCCTCGCGAACCGCGCCATAGAAGTAATCGAGGCCTCGCACGAGCATCGGGTTGGCGTATCCCAGGAGACCGATCGGCAGGGCGGGATTCGCGACCCGCACCTCGGCCACCAGCTCCAGCGCGCGGGCCAGGCCGGTGCCGGCCGCCAGGGCGCGACGGGCCGCCTCCTGCACCACCGGGCCATCCGCGATGGGGTCGGAAAAGGGAATCCCCAGCTCTAGGGCATCGGCTCCTCCGACGATGAGCGTCGTCAGCACCTCCCGGCACTCGGCGGGGGTGGGATCGCCGAGCACCCAGAACGGGATGAAGGCTCCCTCGCGCCGCCGGGCAAGCTGCTCGAAGCACGCGGCGTACCGATCACTCATCCCCGCCCTCCACCCATTGTCTCAGGGTACCGAGATCCTTGTCGCCGCGGCCCGACAGGGTCACCAGGACTTCGCGGGCGCCCTCACGTGCCAGGTCGGTGGCGGCCGCGAGGGCGTGGGCTGCCTCCAGGGCCGGCAGGATGCCCTCCGTGCGGGCCAGCGCTACCGCCGACCGCAGCGCGTGCCGGTCCGGACAGGCGACGTAGCGAACCCGCCCCGCCGCGGCCAGATCGGCGTGCTCCGGTCCGACGGCGGGGTAGTCGAGACCGGCAGAGACCGAGTGGGAGTCCGCGATCTGACCATCCTCGTCCTGGAGGACCAGCGTCCAGGCGCCGTGCAGCACGCCCGGGCGTCCGCGCTGGATGGTGGCGCCATGGCGGCCGGTGTCGAGTCCCGAGCCGCCGGCCTCGACCCCGACCAGGGTCACCGGATCGTCGAGGAATGCGGTGAACGTTCCGATGGCGTTCGAGCCGCCGCCGACGCAGGCCACGACCACGTCGGGTGATCGCCCGGTGCGGGCCAGGAACTGGGCTCGCGCCTCGTCACCGATCACCCGCTGGAAATCGCGTACCATGGTGGGGAAGGGATGGGGGCCCGCCACCGTGCCCAACAGGTAGTGGCTGGTGTCGTACGAGGCCGACCAGTCGCGCAAGGCCTCGTTGACCGCGGCCCGAAGGGTGGCGTCGCCCGTGTGGACCGGGATTACGCGGGCGCCCAGGAGCCGCATCCGCTCCACGTTCGGTCGCTGGCGCCCCACGTCCTTCGCGCCCATGTAGATCTCGGTCTCGAGACCGAGCAACGCGCCGGTCAGGGCGGTGGCCACGCCGTGCTGGCCCGCCCCGGTTTCGGCGATGAGACGCCGCTTGCCGATTCTCCGGGCCAGAAGCCCCTGCCCGAGGGCCTGGTTGGTCTTGTGGGCCCCGCCGTGGAGCAGGTCTTCGCGCTTGAGCCAGATCGTGGCCCCGGTCTCCACGCCGAACCGGCGACACCGGTAGAGCGGCGTGGGCCGGCCGGCATAGGTGGTGAGCAGTTCCTTCAACTCGGCCTCGAATCCCGGATCGGCGCGGGCATCCACATAGGCCGCCTCGAGCTCCTCCAGTGCCGGGAGCAGGATCTCGGGAACGAACACTCCCCCGAATTCGCCGAAACGAGTCGGGAGCTTCATGGCACGACTCCTTCCCGCCTCAGGCCGCGGCGGGCTGCGAAGAACCTGGTCAGCCGCACCGGATCCTTCCGCCCCGGCGCCATTTCCACCCCCGAGCTCACGTCGAGCAGCGCCACGCCGAGGCGGCTGGCGGCCCCGACGTTCCCGGCCCGCAGCCCGCCCGCCAAACCGTAGCGGCTCCGATCGGCAAGGCCCTGAAGCAGCGTCCAGTCGAACGGGCGACCGGTTCCTCCCCGGCGCCCGGGGTGGGCCGTGTCGAGGAGGATGAGGTCCGCGCCGGTGGCGGTCCAGTCGGGGATCGCACTCTCGACGGGCACCGCCTTCCAGACCGCACATCCTCTCGGAAGCCGCTCCCGCAGCGCGGCGATCATGTCCGGCGACTCGTCGCCATGCAGCTGCACGGCCGCGAGCTGAAGGCGGGCCGCCACCTCGGCCACGCGATCCGGCGGGTCGTCGACGAACACGCCGACCCACTCGAGCGGCGCGGCCCGGCTGTCGGCCTCCGCGCGGCGAAGGTCCAC
>CAZFSA010000233.1:0-2980 GCA_964521535.1 uncultured Gemmatimonas sp. | reverse complement strand
GCGCGGGTCGAGCGTCTCGAACGACGCCGACTACAGCCGCACCCTGTACGCGTACGCGGGACGCGAGGTGACGGTCACGGATCCCCAGGGCCGGGCGACGACCTACCACTACGTCTGGTTCAGCGGGCCCGGCGACGGCTTCCTGCGCTGGGTGCAGGACGCCCACGGCGCGGAGTTCCAGACGGCGGTGACGGTGACCACGCCCGGCCTGGGCATCGTGGTCGAACGGCTGACCAACTGGCCGGGCGAGTGGTACCAATGGGCCGGCGCGCATCTGACGCTCGGGAGGCGGCCATGTGTCAGTTTTCACGCGATAGTAGGCCAGACGTTTTCACCATCGGGGACCAGGCGGTGACACCCGAAGGGGGACCACCCGTTTTCGCCCGATAGGGGACCATCGGTTTTCGGGCGATCGGGGACCACCCGTTTGCACGCGATCGGGGACCACCCGGCACTTGCCAAACGCCCTTGTGGCCAAGTACGACTCCTCTATTCCCTTTTCCAGAGGAGGCCCCCTTGGCAGGCAGGAGAGCCGCTGTGCTCGATATTCGAGAAATGGTCCGACGTATTCAGGCCGGCGATGGTGATCGCCGGATTGCGCGCGACATGCAGGTCAGCCGGAAGACGGTGACGAAGTATCGGACGTGGGCGACGCAGGTCGGCCTGCAAACCGGCCCCTTGCCGGATCCGGCGACGTTGCAGATGCGGTTGACCGAGACGTTGCCCGTGATCCCGCCCCCGAAAGTCGAATCGTCGGTCGCGGGGTTCCGCGACCCGATCCTCGCCTGGCGCCGCGAAGGCGTCGAGTGCCGGGCGATCCACACGCTCTTGCGGGAGCAGCACGACTTCACCGGGAGCTACGCGGCGGTGTATCGGTTCGTGCGGTCGCTGGAGCCGCGGACGCCTGAGGCGTGCGTGCGGATCGAAACCGCGCCCGGCGAGGTCGGCCAGGTCGACTTCGGCTATGCCGGTCGGATCCGCGATGCCCAGGACGGCGTGGAGAAACGCGCCTGGGTGTTCGTGATGACGCTCGGTTACAGCCGGCACCTCTATGCCGAGCTCGTCTTCGACCAGTCGGTGGGGACGTGGCTGCGCTGTCATCGGCACGCGTTCGAGTGGTTCCAGGGCGTGCCGACCCGCTTGATCATCGATAACGCCAAGTGCGCGGTGGTCACGGCCGTGTTCCACGACCCCGTGATTCAACGCGCGTATCGGGATTGCGCGGAGCATTACGGGTTCCTCATCGCGCCGTGCCGCGTGCGGACGCCCCAGCACAAGGGCAAGGTCGAGCAAGGGGGCGTGCACTACGTGGTGCGCAATGCGCTGGCCGGCCGGACCTTCCGGGATCACGTGGAGGGCAATGCGCATCTGCGCCGGTGGCTCACCGACACCGCCGGCGTGCGCATCCACGGCACGACGAAAGAGGCGCCCCTGGCGCGGTTCCGCGAGGTGGAGCAGGCGGCCCTGCACCCGTTGCCGGAGACGCCGTACACGGCGCCGATCTGGAAACAGGCGACGCTGCATCGGGACGGCCATGTGATCTTCGAGGCGGCCTTCTATTCGGCGCCCCATCGCTTCCTCGGCGAGCGCCTCTGGGTGCGTGGGGCCGACACCACGGTCACGATCTTCCGGGACTACGAGGTCGTGGCGGTCCATCCGCGCGCGCTCAAGCCCGGCGACCGGCGGACCGTCGATGATCACCTGCCGCCCACGAAACTGGCCGGGTTGCAGGTGACCCCGGTGTCCTGCCGTGCCCAGGCCGAGCAAATCGGGTCCGCGACGCTGCAGGTCGTCGAGCGCCTGCTCGACGAGCGGCCCATCGATCGGCTCCGGACGGCCCATGCCATCCTGAAGCTGGTGCGCAAGGTGGCCGCCCACCGGCTCGAGGCGGCCTGCGCCCGCGCGTTGGCCTTCGACGACGTGGGGTACCCCACGATCAAACGCATCCTGGATCGTGGCTTGGACCGCATCCCGATCCCGACGGCCGCCGCCGCCATCCTCCCCACCTCGACCGCGACGCTGCGCTTTGTGCGGCCCGCGTCGGACTTCTTTCCGGTTGAGGCGTAAGGAGGGCGACCATGGAGATCCGTCACCAGCTCACCCCCAAGCTCAAGAGTCTTCGGCTCTCGGGCATCCTCGAGACGCTCGATGTGCGGACGCAGCAGGCCATCACCGAGCAGCTCTCGTATGTCGAGTTCCTGCAGCGGCTCATCGAAGACGAGGTCGAGCGGCGCACCCAGAAGCAGCTGGCCTTGCGGCTGCGACGCGCCGCGGTCGACCTCGGGAAGACGCTCGAAGGCTTCGACTTCGGCTTTAACACCGGGATCAACCGCCCGCAAGTCTTCGACTTGGCCACCTGCCAGTTTATCGAGCGGCACGAGAGTGTGCTGATTCAAGGCCCCGCCGGCGTCGGCAAGTCGCATCTGGCGCAGGCGCTGGGCCACGAGGCGTGTCGGCGCGGCTACGACGTGCTCTTCATCCCCGCCGCACGGATGCTCGGGCATCTGCACGGCGGGCGGGCCGACGGGAGCTACGAGCGCCGGCTGCTCACCTACACCCGGCCCGACCTCCTCATCCTGGATGACTTCGGGCTCAAACCGCTGTCGACGCTGGGGCCCGAGGATCTCTACGACGTCATCAACGAGCGCTACGAGCGCGGCTCGTTGATCGTCACGTCGAATCGCGCGTTGGCCGAGTGGCCCGACCTGTTTCAGAATCCCTTGCTGGCGTCCGCCGCCCTCGATCGTCTCACCCACCACGCCCAGCAGATCGTGATCACGGGCGACAGCTTCCGAGCCAAGGGCCGGCCCCGCGGCTCGGTCGACCGAAAGGAGGCGTGACGCCGAGACGACCGAGCCGCCTGTGGACGCGGATCGGGATAGGGGGGCGCCTCGCGACGCCGCCCCTCCCACACCACCGGGCATTCGGGTCCGTACCACGGCGGTTCGGCCGGTTGAGCCGTCACTCAGGCTCCAGATAG
>CAZFSA010000232.1:0-3018 GCA_964521535.1 uncultured Gemmatimonas sp. | reverse complement strand
TGTCGGGAGGCGCCTGAAAACCAGCCAGGCAGAGGCGCCTCAAACCCAGCCAGTGATGCTCATGTCTCTATACCTCACTCGGCCATGTCCTTGCAAGGGTCATCGGTTGCGTCGGCAGTCGCTGTCGAATCGGTTTGCGGCTTTTCGGCCTTGCCCTTCAGCCGGTAGCTGCGGCCGGTGATCGTGACGACCTCCGCATGGTGGAGGAACCGGTCGAGGATCGCGGTGGCCGAGGGCACGTCACCGATCAGTTTGCCCCAGTCCTCCAGGGGGCGATTCGAGGTCATCATCGTGGAACGGAGTTCGTACCGCCGCATGATGATCTCGAAGAGGTATTCCCCGGACCGCTTGGGCAGCTGTTTCATTCCGAAATCGTCGATGATCAGAAGATCGGGCTTCAGGTACCGGGCCAGCACCTTGTCCTGCCCGGCGAGCGCCTCGTCGTGCAGGAAGTCCCGCACGACATCGAAGATCGAGCGATACAGAACCGTGTGGCCAGCCTTGATCGCCTGATAGCCGATCGCCTGGCACAGATGACTTTTCCCCGTTCCCGGCGGCCCAAGCCAGAGAATGGAGCGGGCCTCCCGGATGAACCGGCACGTCGCCAGGTCGAAGATCTGCTTCTTCTTGATCGACGTGTTGAACGACCACTCGAAGTCGTCCAGGGTCTTGGGCTCGCGGAACATCGCCGCCCGCAGCCGTCGGTTCATGTGCCGGTCGGCCCGGACCATCAGCTCATCCTGGAGGATCAGTTCCAGGAACTCTGCGTGGTTCAGGCCGTGGCCCGCCGCCTCCTGGAGACGAATCTCCAGCGATTGCGCCAAGCCCGACAACCGCAGCTTCCGCAATGCCGTCAGCAAGCTCTCGTTCATACTGTCTCCTTGTGGAATGCCCCGTGAACCCACTCACCATATTCCGCTAGGCTCCGGATGATCGGATGCTCCTCGGCGAACGCGAACCGTTCCTGCCGGGTCGCCTGGCGGTCGATCAGCTTGCGCACATCCCGCAGCCGGTAAGCACCGTGGCCGTGGGCGATCTCGCACGCCCGCTCGATCCCGTCGGCATCATGCCGGCCGGCCAGGTTCATGAGCCCCTGCAGGACCCGAACGCCTTCGATTCCCCGCTGCGCCAGCATCGCCTCCGCCCAGCGACTCGCCTGTGGGCCGATCCCGCTCACCCGGTTCAGCATCCACGCCGTTCCCCGTTCCACCCCGGAGATCTTGCGGGCCGAGATGTGCTGCGGGTGCGTGCGGAACCGCCCCGGCTCCGCCTGGACGTGCTCGGTGATCGGTTGCATCCCGTCGTCGAAGATCCGCACCAGACGCCCGTCCCACCGGGCCCACACGCGTCGGCCGAGGTACTCCGGCGGCACGGAGTAGTACGCCTTGGCCACCTCCACGTGCCCGTCGCGGTTGACAACCCGCCGGGACTCCTGAAACGACGGGAACCGCATCGCCGGCAGCGGCAACAGGGCCGACCGCTCGATCTCCTCGAAGAGCTTGCCGACCTGCTTCTGCGTCGTGCCGTGGATACGGGTGTCCGCGACCGTTCGTTCCCAATTGCGCAGGTGAACGTTCTGATCCGAAAGACTCTCGAAGGTCCGACCCTTCAAGGCATTCGATTGGACGTACTTCACGCCCGCCTCGATCTTGCCCTTGTGTCTCGGCATTCGCGGCCGGGTGGGCAGGATCGCGGTGCCGTAGTGCCGGCAGAAGGCCTGGATCTTCGGGTTGAGGTCCGGGTCGTACCAGTCCGCCTTCGTCACCGCCGCCTTCAGGTTGTCGATGACCAGCGTCTTCGGGACACCGGTGAAGTGCCAGAAGGCGTTCTCCATCGCCCGGAGGAACTCCTCGGTCCCTTCGCGGGAAACGACCTCGCTGTAGCCCTTGCGGGAATGGCTCAGGACGATCCGGAAGACGTACGGCCGCTTCCGCTTGCCGTCCGCACCGACGAGCGGCGCCCCGCGGCCGAAGTCCACCTGCGCCTCCGCGCCGGGCGCGCACTCCATCCGGCGGAAGGGCAAGGCCCATGCCTGGCCGAGCTTCTGCACGAACCGCCGCACGCTGTGATACCGGGCGGCGAAGCCATGCTCGATCACCAGATCCTGCCAGATCCGCCGGGCCGTCAGCCCCTGATCGAGCTTGGCGAGGATCACCGCACGGTACGGTTCGCAGACGCTGCATTGGGCCGCGGGCGGCGAGGGCGATGGGGTGACCGACCCGGTGGGCGCCCTGGCCGGGTTTGGATCGAGGGGGAAATCGTAAGTCCTTGTAGACTCCGCATCGGAGCCGGGAGGCGCCCCGGCTGGGTTTGAGTCCGCTACGGGCTGTTGCCCTTCCGAGGAAAAGGGGGGTGTGTAGAGGCAATTCGGGATGGCGAAAGGTGGCCCGGGCGGCTCGTGTTGCCTGGGCCGGATCCCGCCAGGCTCAGCCCCTTCCGACCCGGCGAGCGCCCTGGCTGGGTTTGTCGCCGCCCGCCGGAGATGCCGCCGCACCGTCTCCCGGTCGATCCCCAGCAGCCGGGCGATCTGCCGCTGAGACAACCCTCGTCCCTGCAACGTGTAAATCGTATCCACCACAGCCATCTTGAGCCGATTCGCCATTCCAGGCCTCCGCGAGCACCATGCTCACGGCCAAGCCTACAGGGCGAATCCTTGCCTCCTTGATGGCTGGTTTTGGGGCGCTCACGAGTGGCTGGTTTTGGGCGCCTCGCGACACGAGAGCAGGTGATTTCGCAACATGGCGTGAGACCTTCCTTTCCTGATCGAAGCCCAGACGCGAACGAGACCGAGTGTTGCTCCTTTCCTTGTGTATCAGGGGGCCGTCAGTCCCGCCCATTTGGATTACTACTTGGACGAGTTCACCTTCCGTTTCAATCGCCGGGCCTCGCGGTACCGCGGCAAGCTGTTCTACCGGCTGTTGCAGCAAGCCGTCGCCACCGCCCCAGCCCCTTACCACCCGCTCAACCAGCACATCCGCCCCGGCCCGGAACACCTCCGCCACAAGCGGTAGTATGCAC
>CAZFSA010000231.1:0-3103 GCA_964521535.1 uncultured Gemmatimonas sp. | reverse complement strand
GGCCTCGCGCCACCGCCGCCCGGCCTCGAAGCGGGCCCGCTCCTCGTCGGTCTCCGGCACCAGCCGGGGCACGGCGCGGGGCCGGCGCTCGGGGTCGATCGCCACGAACACCACGTGGGCGGTGTGGGTATGCTGCCGCTCACCCGTGGTGATCCGCTCCGAGAACACCTCCACGGTCACGTCCATCGAGCTGGTACCTACGTAGTCGACGGTGGCACAGCAGGTCACCAGCGCTCCGACCGGGATCGGATGGTGGAAGTCGAGTCGATCGATCGACTTGGTGACCGCAGGGCCGCCAGCGTGCCGCATGGCGGCCACTGCCGCCGCCTGATCCACCAGCGCCATCAGCTCGCCGCCGAAGAGATCGCCCAGCACGTTCTGCATGTGCGGCATCACGAAGGTGGTGATCTCTCCCCGGGAGTACGACATGGGACGGGACGGGACGGGCGCCTCGTTCCCCGGAACCGCGCCCGGGTCGGGTGCCCCGGCGCTCGGACCGCGGAGCCTGGCCATCAGTAGTCGACCGGCCGGAGATAGAACTCCCCGATCGCGGTATCGCTCAGCATCGCGACCGTCGGGAGCCGCCGCTTCCAGTGAGTGGAGTCGAGCCGGCGGCGCACCAGCGCCACCTCGGCGGGGGCGAAGCCGAGGCCCTCGATCGCCTCGGCGGCGTAACCGGAGAGAAGCCAGTGGAGAATCTGGTCGGCGCGCGCGTAGCTGATCCCGAAATCGCCCTCGTCGGTCTGACCGGCCACCAGGTCGGCCGTGGGGGCCTTCTCGACGATCTCCGGCGGGACCCCAAGCTCCCGGGCCAGCGCCCACACCTGGGTCTTGAAGAGGTCACCGATCGGGTTCACCGGGGGGGAATCGTCAGCGTGCCAGGTGAAGTAGCCGAAGAGTCGCTCGGTCTTGTTGCCGGTGCCGAGAGGAATCGCCCCCAGCGCGGCGGAAAGGTCGAAGAGCGTGATCATCCGCATCCGGGCCATGATGTTGCCCAGCCGGGCGGCATTGGGCGCGGGCTCGATGGACGCGGCGAGACCATCCACCCCCCCGGTGATCTCCACCAGCCGGTGGTCGAGCCCCAACTGCTCGATCACCAGCCCGGCGTGCTCCAGGCTGGCGGGACTCGAGCTGCGGTACGGCATCCGCACGGCCGTCACCTGCCGGGGTCCGAACGCCTCCGCGGCCAGGAATGCCACCACCGCACTGTCCACCCCACCCGAGAGCCCGATCACCACCCGCTCGAAGCCCCTGCGCCGGGTCACCTCGTCGCGAAGAAACTCCACCAGCCAGCGGCGGGTGAGGGAGGGATCGATGGCCAGCGGGTCGTGGTCCTCACCCCTGGCCGGCGCCGGTCGCGGTCGCCGCCGGGGGGCCGGCATTCCCACCCGGGGAAGTCCCCGGTCGGCGGGACCGGGGAGGCGGCCGGTCTCGCGCCGGACCTCGAGCGCGTCGAGGAGGTGCGGCAGGTGGGTCTCCAGGTCGGAGAGCAGCGGCTCTTCGGCCCGGACCCGGGTGACTTCGTCGAGATCGAGGGTCACCACGTCGAGCGATTCCTCGAAGAGCGGGGCCCGAAGCAGCACCTTGCCCTCCGGGTCCACCACCAGCGAGCCGCCGGGGAAGGCCTTTCCGCCCTCGAAGCCCACCAGGTGCGCCACGGCGACGAACAATCCGTGTTCGGTGGCAATCTGCTGCGCGGTCCGCTCCCAGCGCACGGTGCTGGTCGGGCGGCCATCGGCGTCAGCCAGCGGCCGGATTCCCCGCGCCGGGCTGGCGCTCAGAATGAGCAGCAACTGGGCTCCGTCCAGCGCCGTCATCGTGGGGACGATCGAATGCCACGCGTCTTCGCAGACCACGACCCCCGCCCGCCCCCAGCGGGTGTCGAAGGCCTGGACCCAGCGGCCCGGCTCGACAAACCGCTCCTCGTCGAACACACCGTAGGTGGGAAGGAAGATCTTCCGGTGAACGTGCCGGATCCCGGCATCGGGACCACCCAGGGCGGCCGCGAGGGCCGAGTTGTAGAGCCGGGAGTTCCAGAGCTCGTAGAACCCGACCACCACTTCCACCGGCGGCGCCCCGCTCCCGGCGTGGAGCCGGGCCAGCTCCTCGAACAAATCCTGGGCGGTCCGGGCCAGCTCCCGGACGCCGCCCTCCACGAAGTACCCGCTGAGCGCGGTTTCCGGCAGCACCAGCAGGTCGAGCGGATCCTCGGCCGGGAGGCGGCCGAACAGCTCCCCGATCCGGACCAGATTGTCCGCCAATGCGGCCTTGCGCGGGCGGAACTGGGCAATCCCGATCCGAATCATGGCGGTAAGTTAGGGGCAGACCCCACGCTGGTGAATGGCGGGAGGCTCTTCTCGCGCTCGCCGGCCGGGCTTAGCATTGAATCCCCCGATCCGGACCGAGTCATGTCCAGCCCTCTCGAGATCCTCGATGGCGTCCCCAACGCCAGCCAGCCGCTCCCCAACGTGGTCACCGGCGGGCAGCCCGGGGCTCGCCAGCTGGAGGCGCTCAAGGCTGCGGGCGTGGAGGTGGTGCTGGACATCAGGGACCCGATGGAGCCCCGGGGCTTCGACGAGGCTGCCATCGTTCGCGGCGCGGGAATGGAGTATGTCAACGTGCCGGTGAGCCACGGCGCGCTCGACGACTCCCTGATGGAACAGGTGCTCGCCGTGGTTCGCCGGCACCGGGATCGGCCGCTCTTCTTCCATTGCGCCAGCGGGAATCGGGTGGCCGGACCGATGATCGCTCACCTGATGCTGGACCACGGACTGGACGAGCAGGATGCGGTAGCGGCCGGGATGCGAATGGGTCTCCGTGGCGCCGACGTGCTCGATTGGGGGCTGGACTACGTCCGCCGCCATCGAGACCAGGCCGGCGGGTAAAACGATCGAGGGGGCGGTCTGACCGCCCCCTCCTGTGCCTCAGGGTCTGCGGGACCGTCCACCACCGCCGGACGCGGGACGCCCGCCCGAAGGTCGCGAGTTGGACGGGGGCCGGGCCTGGGCGGCCGGCGGATGGCTGGGCGGGGACGAGGCGCGAGGAGGATCCGACCGCGAGGGCTCGGCACGCGGTGGCGACGTGGGGGGATCACGCCGCTCCG
>CAZFSA010000230.1:0-3109 GCA_964521535.1 uncultured Gemmatimonas sp. | reverse complement strand
CCTGGTGGCGCGGGCCAAGCGGGCCGAGGCCCAGCAGCGGATCCAGGAGACGATGTCCGGGATGTCGGACCGGAGCGCGTTCGAGTCCTTCGATCGGATGGCGGAGAAGATCGAAGCCATCGAGCGGAAGGCCCTCGCCGCCGCCGAGCTGCAGCAGGAATTCCAGGGCGACGACCTGATGCAGCAGTTCCGGCAGCTGGAGTACAAGGGCTCGGCCGACCAGCAGTTGCTGGAGCTCAAGGCCAAGATGGGGATGCTGCCCAAGGGCGAGGCGGCGAAGCAGCTGGGGAAGGGCGGGGAGGGCGTGTCGGACGCCGAGCTGCTGGAGGAGGAGGGCGGGCCGGCCTGACCCCGATTCGTGACGGGCCGGCCTTGACCGGCTCCGAATTCGGCATACACTTTTGTATACGATACCGGCCGGCTCCCGGGGCTCCCCCCCGGGTTCGGCGCCGGGCGCCTTGACCCGTCCCAGGACCCCATGTCCGAGCCCCGCTACCTCATCATCGCCGACGGCAACTTTCACCCGCTCGAGTCCAAGACCGCCAACTCGGTGATTCGCTATCACCCGGGCCGCGTGGTCGCGGTCCTGGATCGGGTCACGGCCGGGCGTACCGTCCAGGACGTGCTCGGCTTCGGGGGGGCGATCCCGGTCGTCGGTACCATCGAAGAAGGCCTGGCCCGGAAGCCCACCGCCGTGATGATCGGCATCGCGCCGGCCGGTGGCAGGCTCCCGGAGGAGTGGCGGGGCTGGCTGGACCAGGCGCTCGACGCCGGCTGCGATCTGGTGAGCGGCCTTCACACCTTCCTGTCGGATGACCCCGGGCTCTCGGCCAAGGCCCGCGCCCTGGGCCGGACCATTCTCGACGCCCGGAAGCCGCCGGCGCAGCTACCGATCGGAGCTGGCCTGGCCCGGCTGGTGGCGCCGTTCGTGGTGCTGACGGTGGGGACCGATTGCAACGTCGGCAAGATGACGGCGCAGCTCCAGCTCGTCGCGGGACTCAAGGCGAAGGGGCTCCGGACCAACTTCGTGGCCACCGGCCAGACCGGGATCTTCATCGAGGGTTGGGGCACCGCGGTCGATGCCGTGGTGGCCGACTTCATCGCCGGCGCCGCCGAGGAGCTGGTGCTCCGCGGGGCGGCCAACGCCGACGTGGTGCTGGTCGAAGGCCAGGGGAGCATCAACCATCCCGGTTACTCGGGCGTGACGCTGGGGCTCCTCCACGGTTCCTGCCCCGACGCCCTGATCCTCTGCCACCAGGCGACCCGCGAGTACATCGGCGAGTACCGGACCGCACCCTGGCTCAGGATTCCTCCGCTCTCCCGCTACATCGAGCTGTATCAGTTGCTCGGCTCGGCCGTCCACCCCACCCGGGTGATCGGGATCTCACTCAACACCTTCGACATGAGTGAGGAGGCCGCCCGGGCCGCGTGCCGGGCGGCCACCGACGAAACCGGGCTCCCGGCCACCGACCCTGTACGATTCGACCCGGCTCCGCTCGTGAACGCGATCGAGCGGGAGCGGGCAGCTTATCTGGAGCGGCGGGGCCTGTTCAGGGACTAGCGGCTTCTGCCTCCCCCGCGTCCGACCGAGCGGCCTCCAATGCCTCGCGGGCACTGGAGGCCGCGTCAGCATACTCCCGCTCGAGCTGGTCACCGAGAGTCCGCAGGGTCTCCGGCGAGGCCTCGCGGGCGGCGCTCTCCAGCCGGGCCGCCGTGGCGGCCATCGCGCCAGCGCCAACGGTAGCGCACGACCCCGCCAACCGATGGGCGAGATCCCGTGTCGCCTGTCGATCCCCGGCCGCGATCGCGGCCCGAAGGGGCGCCAGCGCCGCTTCAGTCTGAGAGGCGAACAGCTCGACGTACCGGGCCAGCCGGTCAAGGTCGCTCCCAACCGCATCCCGAAGGACCGCCAAGTCGAACGGCACCGGACCGGGTCCGGGGGCGGCGGGTGCCGGGTTCGGGCTATCGGGCATCGGCCGCGATCAGCTCGGCTGCCCGCTCGCCGATCATCACGGTGGGGGCATGAGGGTGGGCCGTCGGAATCAGCGGCATCACCGAGGCATCCGCGACCCAGAGGTTCTCGGCGCCGCGCACCCCGAGCCGCGGGCCGACCACGGCCTCGGCGTCCTGGCCCATCCGGCAGGTTCCGACCGGGTGGTAGAGGGTCTGACCATGATGACGGATGTGAGCCGCGAGGTCGCCGCCGGGTGGGGGGAGGATCTGCTCGCCCCGGAACGGTTCGAGCGCTGCCTGACTGGCGATCGCGAACGTTCGCTCCAGGCCCTCGCGAAGGCGGTCGAGGTCGGAGGCGGCCGTGAGGTACCCGGCACGGATCCGTGGCGCCGCCAGCGGATCGGGTGAGGCGAGGGTGATCTCGCCGCGGCTCTGGGGGTGCTGGAGGATGGCCGCCAGGGTGAACCCATGGCCGTCGGGGTTGCCGAAGCCGTGGTCGACGAAGAAGTTGACGCCCAGGAGAACCTCCATGTCGGGAACGGGATTCGCCGGATCGAGGCGGAGGAACGCACCCGCCTCGGCCACGTTGGAAGTCAGCGGGCCGCGCCCCCGGATCAGCCAGTTGAGCAGATGCTGCGGGCGCTCCGCGGAGGCGAGGGTCACCGGTTGCCGGCACCGAAAGGCGACCCCGACGGCGAGGTGATCCTGGAGGTTCCGTCCCACCCCCGGCAGATCCAGCGCCGCCTTCACGCCGATCGCCTCCAGCGACCGGGCCGGCCCGATACCGCTTCGCAGGAGTAGCTGCGGGGTGCCGACGGCGCCTGCGGCCAGCACCACGGCTCCCCGGGCCTGGCGCGCCTCCCGGTCGGCCGAGGATGCGTATTGCACGCCCACGGCTCGCCCACCCTCCAGGAGCACCCGCTGGACCAGAACGTGGGGCACGATGGCGAGGTTGGGCCGCTCGATCGGCCCGAGGTAGCCGGCCGCCGCGCTCACCCGCCGGCCCTTCGACTGGGTTACCCGGAACAGCCCCGCCCCATCCAGCCGTCCGTCGCGGAAGCCATCGTTAGGCGGAAGCCCCGCGGCATGGCAGGCCGCCAGGAAGGCGGAGCCGAGCGGGTTGGGACTGCGGAGCGGGCTCACCGGGATGCCGGTG
>CAZFSA010000229.1:0-3138 GCA_964521535.1 uncultured Gemmatimonas sp. | reverse complement strand
CTCCAGCTGCCGCGCCGCCTCCTCGGTTTCGCGGGCCAGGTCGCGCTGGCCGCCCCCCCCGCCCCCGCCTCCGGCGCCGCCCCGGTTGCGCAGCGCCTCGGCCATCCGTTCCATCCGCTCGTTCTCCTGCTGCTGCCGGCTGGCCAGCCGGCGGAGCCGCTCCAGCGTCTCGTCGATCTCGCGTTCGTTTCGGGCTGCCCGCTCTTCCTGGACCGCCTCGTACTGGTTCCGGAGCCGGTCGTTCTCCAGCTCGAACAGATCGGCCAGGTCCTCGGCGTTGGCCTGGCCGCCGCCTCCCCCGCCACCCTGTCCACCCCGGGCCACCTGCGTCTCGCGGTACGCCGCCTCGGCCCGCTGAAGATGCTGGAGGGCACGCTGTTCGTCGGGGAGGGCAGCCCGGGGCCGGCGCCGGCCTAGGAGCTCCTCGGCCGGGCGCATGGCCGCGAGGCCCGAATCGAGCGCCGCGGCGATCAGGGCGAAGGTCGAGTCGGCGGCGGCAACCCCCCGCTGCCGCATCCGGGTGACCAGCGTCTCGACCTCCTCCCGCAGGCGCCCCTGACCGATCGCCAGGGTGGTGACGTTCTCTCGCCACTCGCGGTCGCTCTGCGCCGCGCTGTCCCTGAGGACGTTGAAGGTCCCCACCACCAGTTGGCGCTGACGCTCGGAGAGGCCTTCCGTCGATTCCCCACCCCCACCGCCCCCGGGGGGCTGTTGGGCCTCCCGGTAGGCCCGGTCGAACGGCCGGACGTTCAGGAAGTAGAGGTCGCTCGAGCCCTCCTGCCCCGCGCCGTCCCGGGCGCGGGCGTAGTAGGAGACCACGTCGCCCGGCACCAGGCTCCATTCGTCGAGGAAGAAGGTGTGGGTGGCGCTCACCTCCCGCCGCGGGACGACCGTCGAATCGACGACGGTGACGATCTGCTCGGGGCCGCCGTTGACGCTCAGGTGGAGCGTCAGGGTCCGGACGCCGAAGTCGTCGGCCGCCTCGATCCGGGCGGCGATCTCCTCCACGCTGGTGACCCGGGTATCGCGCCCGGGCTCGGCGAAGCGCACCTCCGGCGGGCGGTCGGCGAGGGCGTCGATCGCGAACTCCAGTGAGCCGGGATAGCGCCGTCCGTCCTCGCTCTCCAGCTCGATCCGGTAGAACCCGTCACCGGCCACCCGGAACTGGCCCGAATACCGGCCGTCCGGGTCCCGGGTCATGGGGATCGGCGCCGAGCCCCTGAGCACCAGGAAGGCGGCGCGGGCGGGGCCGGTGGTTCGGGCGCGAATGGTAACCCCGCTGCCGTCGAGCACGGCGAGGTCGCCAGCCTCCTCGATGGTCTCCATCGGGAGCCCGGTGTATCGCGGGAACTGGATCAAGGCGGAGAGGCCGCTCACAGCCGGGAGGTCGGCGACCTCGAGCCGATGCTGCGATGAGCGGACGCCTTCGGCCTCGACGAAGTACTCGGTGGGGCGCACCAGATCGAAGAGCCGGGTGACGAACCCGCCGGTGGTGTCGCGCTCCATCGGAATGCTCGTCCACTCGGTGGCGCTGTCGGCCCGGAACACCAGGGCCGCGCCCTCGCTCCCGAACCCGTGGAGGTGCGCCGTGATCTCCTGGGCACCCCCGCGGGGCACCACCGCGTCACCCGGGGACACCGTGATGCTGAAGGGGGCCGGCACGGCCGGCTCCAGGGTGGGGTCGAAGAGGGTGCGGGCCGAGGTCCGCAGGGAGGCCGGACCCAGCGCCAGCAGGGCGACCATCCCGAGGGTGGTGACGCCGAGGGCACCGCCGGCCCGCCGCAGCCGTCCGCCGTCCACCCGCCGGCCGTCGTCCACCGAGGCGACCGCCTGCCGGGCGCTCTGGAGGAGCCGGGCCACGAGGGACGGGGGCACCTCCCCGTCGCCGCCGCGCAGCGTGTGCACCGCGCTGATCACCTTCTGGTGCAGCGACGGTTCGCGCTCTTCGAAGTACAGCGCCAGCGTCGCCAGGTCCGCCCGGGCGCGGAGGGCGCGCCAGACCACGGCGAGGACGCCGAGCGCGAGGCCGGCCAGCAGCAGGAGCCGGAGTCGGGCCGCGGTTTCCGCGCCGATCCCGCTGCGTTCGATCAGGGCCCAGGCCACGAGGGCGACGACGATCGCGACGGCCAGCCCCACGGCACCCTCGACCAGAATCCGGAGCCGCCAACGGCGCCGAACCAGCTCAAGGCTTCTGATCACGGCGTCCCGGTCCGTCATGCGCGTCCTCCCTTCGGATGGGCACGCCCCGAAAGGCGGCCCGCGTACCAGGCCTCCGCGGCAAGGAGGGCCAGCGCCCCCGCCACCAGCCAGAGCCACCAGGCCTGCCGGGCTTCCAGCTCTCCCGGGCTCAGCTCAACCGGGTCGGTAGCGACCGGGTCCGAGCCGGTCGGGGCGCGGAGCAGGGCCAGCACCTCGCCGGGCCCCGCCGCGCGCAGGTCGGACTCGGCCGCTGGCGGGTTGACCGCGAGGATGGAGGCCGGGACCGACTGGCCCGCGGCCCGCACCTCGTAGAAGCCGACCGCGCCTAACGCGAGCCGCCGCCCAGCGGTGTCGGGCGCAACCCGCTCCACCGTGGCATCGGGTCGGGTCACTGCCAGTTCCGAGCCTCCCGGCAACGTCGCCACCCCACCCACTTCCCAGGAGCGGCGCTCGTCACCGGCATTGGCCGCGTAGGAGACCAGCCGGTGGACCAGCGGCAGGTACACCGGCTGGAGCGGCAGGTCGCTCCAGACGGCATCGGCCGCAGTCGCGACCACGAGAACCCGGCCGTTGCCGACCCTGGCCTCGACCAGGGCGGGGCGACCGTCGTCGAACCGGGCCAGGCTCGCCGCCGCCGAGTCGGGGGTCACTTGACGATAACGGAAAAAGCGGGCGGTGCCGAGATCGGCGCTGGCGGCTTCGCGGAAAGGTTCAAACACGGGGTGGTCAGCCTGGACCCAGCCGAGGGTCGCCCCGCGGTCGCGGGTGCGATCGAGAACGGCGCCGACTCGTGCGCCGAGCCAGGCCGGGGCGTCGCCGCGGCCGGCTCGGGGCCCGGAGAAGACGACGAGGCCGCCGCCCTTCGCGACGAAGTCGCGAAGGGCGGCGGCAGCGCCCGTCACCGGCGCCAGGTCCGCCGCGACCACCACGCCCACCCGT
>CAZFSA010000228.1:1023-3161 GCA_964521535.1 uncultured Gemmatimonas sp. | reverse complement strand
TGGGCCGCACCCAACGTGACCCCGACCCCCGGCTCAGGAGAGCGGTGCTGCTACGCGACCGTTGCTGCCGCTTCGCCGGCTGCGACCGGCCCTGGGCCTGGTGCGAGGTCCACCACCTCATCCCCTGGGCCCAAGGCGGCCCCACGGATCGGGAGAACCTGGTGGTCCTGAGGCTGTCGCACGAATCCCGGAGCGGTGGCCGGCGGTGCGGTGTTCGAGCTGGCGGGTGTTGCGGGCCCCGCTGGTCAGGCGGGGGCTGCTTGGTGGAGCTTGAGGAGGTTGTGGACGGTGCAGATCAGCCGCCATTCGCTGTTCACGGCGGGCAGGCTTCGTCGGGTGAACCGTCGGTATCCGAGATTGGCTTTGATGTTGCCGAAGACGGGTTCGATGGAGGGTTGTCGTCTGCGGTAGAGCTCGGCGTTGTCGGGTTCGGCGAGTTTGGCGTCCATCGCCTTGCGGGCGATGGTCGGGTCGGTGGCCTCGCCTCGCAGGTGGGCGAGCATGGCCTTGACCCGGGCATCGGAGACGGTGAGCTGGTCTTGGGCTGCGCGTCTGGAGATCTCCCCGCGGTCGAGGCGTTCGATGACGGGGATCCATTCCGCTGGCTCAGGTTCGGCGCTGCGGGTGATGCGTTGCCCGTCCCGCCCGAAGTACCGCTTGGTCATGTCCCGCACCCAGGTGTGGGACACGCCGAGGAGCTCACCGGCTTGGCGTTGTGACAGCTCACCCCGGTTGACCTTGGCTAAGACCGCGAGCTTGTCGTCGTCGGGCTTGTCGGCCTTGCGCCAGGAGGTCTTGCGGGTCGCGATCAGCACCTGGGCGCCGACCTCAACGGTCCCGTTCGCGGCCGTCCAGTAGCCCGCATCGGCCACGAAGGTGCCGACCCCCCCTCGATGGCCCGCGTCGGTGAGGTTCTCCGCCACCGCGGTGGCCATCGGGACGAAGTGTGGCTGGTCGTTGCTGGTCACGGTGACTTCGGCGGCGAGCACGATCTGATCGGTCGTCGCGGCCGCTTGCGCGTTGTAACCCTGCAGCACCCCCCTGGAGGCGGTCGCGATGATCCGCGAATGCGGATCGGTGATGTTCGCCCGACGCGGCTGCACGCGCCGCGCGGAGTCCTCCAACGGCTTCGGGCCGGTCAGCCGGCGGCCCAGCGCGGCTTCCCTGGCGGCACGCTCGGCCATCCGGGACTCGAAGTCACGAGCCTTCTGCGACTCCAGCTCCTCCAGCGCGGCCCGGATCCGGTCCCGCCGACCCCGGCCACCGGACCACTGCTCGGGCAGTCGACCGCCACGCCGGTCGCCACCCGCGGCGTCCGCGGCGTCCTCGGCCGCGTCGACCGCCTCCGCCTCGTCCAGGATCTGACCCGCCAGCCCCGTCAGATCGGCCAGCTCCGCAGCCAGCGCCCCCCGGTCGCGATTGGCGAAGAACGACGCGTTCGCGGCCATCTTCGTGCCGTCGATCGCGACCACCCCGGCGTCCACCAGACCGGCCTTCACACACAGACCCAGCACCTGTCCGAACAGCCCAGCGACCGCGTCTTGGTGACGGCGACGGAACCGGGCCAACGTGGCGTGATCCGGCTGCTGGTTCGCCGCCAGCACCCGGAAGGCCACGTCCTCGACCAGACGCCGCTCGACCCGCCGAGACGACCGCTCCCCAGTGCAGTAGGCGTACAACAACACCGCCAGCATCATCGCCGGGTCATACACCGACCCGCCCCGGCCATCAGCCCGATACGCGCCGTAGAACCCGACCAGATCCAGCTCGGCGACGACATCGAGAACGAAGAACGCCAGATGGTCCTCAGGCAGCCAATCCCGCACCGAAACCGGCATCAACATCAACTGATCGAGATCGCCACAGCGCACATTCACGGCCACGCCGAATCCTCCCAACAAGCCCCGATCCAACGCGGCAGACACGCGATTCGTGCGACAGCCTCTCCTCTGCCTTCGACACCACCACGACGTCCACGAAGGCGGCTTCCGAATACTCAAACGCGCCGGCGGCGGGTTCCGCACCCTGCGACCCGACGGAACCGAGATCCACGCCTCACCCCCGACCCGGGAACTTCGCCGATCGTCCGGGCTGAGACCGGACCAGACCGCGCCAGGACCACCCCACCGCGCCGCCTG
>CAZFSA010000228.1:649-871 GCA_964521535.1 uncultured Gemmatimonas sp. | reverse complement strand
GGCCACCAGCGCGGCCAGCGGCTCGATCGCCAGGGCGCCGTGCATGCCCAGGCGCAACGGGACGTCGACGAGGGAGCCGACGGGCAGCTTGGCCGCTGCGGCCAGGTCGACCCTGCCCAGCCAGACCCCGACGCCCCAGGCGACCGCGGCGCCTGCGGTCGCGCCCAGGGCCAGACCGACGACCGCGGCGTAGCCGCCGTCCTTGGCGATCCACCAGGTCAG
>CAZFSA010000228.1:0-639 GCA_964521535.1 uncultured Gemmatimonas sp. | reverse complement strand
CGACCAGCCCCACGACGCCGGTGAGCAGGAGGAACCAGGCGTCGGCAGCCACGAACTGCTGCGGCTGCGGGTCGACGAAGAACCCGCCGTCTTTCTGGATCCGCAGCTGCGCGACGGGCGCGACCAGCCACCACACCACCCCGACCGGCACGCCGACCACGGCCAGCCCGCCGACAAGCACGATGAGCAGCCGGAGCGCGCGCGTGCCGGCGGCCCTCGGCGGGGCTGCCGGCACGACGTCAGATGAGATCACCTGGGCACCCTACGGCCCGGCTCAGCCGCCTTGGCCCGTGGGCTCGACGGTGGACTCGATCACCTTGGAGTCCCCGGTGTGGGCGACCGTGATCCGGCGCGGCTTGGCCTTCTCGGCCACCGGGATGGTCACGGTGAGGACACCGTTCTCGTAGGTGGCCGAGATGCGGTCGGTGTCGATTCCCTCCCCGAGGGACAGCTGCCGCTGGAAGGTGCCGGTGAACCGCTCGGAGGTGATCCACTGCACCCCTTCCTCGGTGCGCCCGCTGCGCTGCGCCCGGATGGTCAGCGTGCCATTCTCCACGTCGACGTCCACGGAGCCCGGGTCGACGCCCGGCAGGTCGGCGTGCAGCACGTAGTGGTCACCGGACCGGTAGAGGTCCATGG
>CAZFSA010000227.1:0-3212 GCA_964521535.1 uncultured Gemmatimonas sp. | reverse complement strand
CGCCATGCCGGAGCGGGCCTTCGGCACCATGTCGAACTACACCCTGCTGGCGGTGCCCTTCTTCATCTACATGGGCGCCACGCTGGAGAAGTCCAAACTGGCCGAGCAGCTGCTGGAGTCGATCGGGATCCTGTTCGGCCGGTTCCGGGGCGGACTGGGGCTGGGCGTCGTGGTGGTGGGAGCGCTGCTCGCCGCAGCCACCGGGGTGGTGGGCGCCTCGGTCACGGCCATGGGACTGATCTCGCTGCCGGTGATGCTCCGCTACGGCTACCAGCGGGAACTGTCGCTCGGCGTGATCGCCGCGGCCGGCACGCTGGGGCAGATCATCCCCCCCAGCATCGTGCTGATCGTCCTGGGCGACCAGCTCGGCGTCTCGGTGGGCGCCCTCTTCGCCTCGGCCGTCGTGCCCGGCCTGGTGCTCACCGCCTGCTACGCCCTCTACGTGATCGGCGTGGCCGCGTTCCGCCCCGCGGCCGCGCCGGCGCTGCCCCGCGAGACCTACGCCATCGGCGGCGCCCGGGTGGCGCGCCTGGTGTTCCGCTCGCTGCTCCCGCCGCTCACCCTGATCGTGGTGGTGCTGGGGAGCATCTTCGCCGGGATCGCCACCCCGACCGAGGCCGGGGCACTGGGGGCCGTGGGTGCGATGATCCTGGCGGCGATGAACCGCCAGCTCGATCGCCAGGGCGTCTCCCAGGCGATGAACGAGACCGCCCGGCTCACCATCATGGTGGTGTTCCTGCTGATCGGGTCGATGGCCTTCGCGCTGGTGTTCCGGGGCCTGGAGGGCGACCTCTGGCTCCACGAGATGCTCACCGGGCTGCCGGGCGGGGTGATCGGGTTCCTGATCGTGGTGAACCTGATCGTCTTCGTGCTGGGCTTCTTCATCGACTTCTTCGAGATCTGTTTCATCATCGTGCCGCTGGTCGCACCCCCGGCGGCGGCCCTCGGCATCAACCCCACCTGGCTCGGGGTGCTGCTGGCGATGAACATGCAGACCTCGTTCCTCACGCCTCCCTTCGGGTTCTCGTTGTTCTACCTCCGCGGAGTGACTCCGCCGGCGATTCCCACCACCACGATCTATCGGGGGGCGGTGCCCTTCATCGTGATCCAGGCGCTGGTGGTGGCCGGGATGATCTTCTGGATCTGGTGACCGGGCCGGCCCCGGGCCCGGCCGGCCTCAGGCGCCGCGGGCCCGGGGGAAGGCGAAGGTGGCGAAGGCCTGCTCCACGCCGTTGAAGTAGCGGAACGACTGCTCCCGGAACGCCTTCCATGGTTCGTAGATCTTGCGAAACAGCTCGTTCTGCGCCGCCCGCTCCTCCAGCAGCGCCTGGCTCTCCCGCCACGCTCCCTCCAGCACGTCGTCGGGGAAGGGCCGGACCTCCACGCCCGCAGCCACCAGGCGGTCCAGCGCCGCCGGGTTGGCCGCGTCGTATCGGGCCAGCATGCTGGAGTTCTCCTCGGCCGCCGCCGTTTCCAGGGCGTAGCGGTACTGCTCGGGGAGCTGATCGTAGGCCTGGCGGTTGACGAGGAGCGTGAGCGACGCCCCGGGCTCGTGCCAGCCCGGGTAGTAGTAGTACTTCGCCACCCGCTGGAAGCCGAGCCGCTCGTCGTCGTGGGGTCCGATCCACTCGGTGGCGTCGATCGCGCCCCGTTCCAGCGCCGGGTAGATCTCGCCGCCCGCCAGGACCTGCACCGACACGCCCAGCCGGGCCATCACCTCGCCGCCCATGCCTGGGATTCGCATCCGGAGGCCCCGGAGATCGGCCACCGAGTTGATCGGCCGGCGGAACCACCCGCCGAACTGGGTCCCGGTATTGCCGCAGGGGAACTGGATGATCCCGAACTGGCCGAACACTTCGCGGAGGGCCTCCAGTCCGCCGCCCTGCCGCATCCAGGCGATCTGCTGCCGTGCCATCAGCCCGAAGGGCACGCAGGTGTCGAAGGCAATCGCGGTGTTCTTGCCCAGGTAGTAGTAGGTCGCGGTGTGGCCGGCGTGGACCGTACCCTGCTGCACGGCGTCCATCACCTGGAGGCCGGGCACCAGCTCGCCCGCCGGGTAGGCGCGGATGGTGAACCGCCCGCCGGTGAGCTCGCTTACCCGTTTGCCGAGATGCTCGGCCGAGCCGAAGATGATGTCGAGGCTCCGGGGAAAGCTCGATGCGAGCCGCCAGGTGACCCGCGGGCCCTCCGCGGCCTCGCCGCCGCCCGCCGCGGCTCCCGGGCTCGATCCGCCGCAGCTCGCGAGCGCTCCGGTGCCCGCGGCGCTGAGGGCCGCTGTCCTGAGGAACTCCCGCCGTTCCATGCTCATCGAGGTCCCGCTCCCGTCGTCGTGGTGAGATTGTCCCTCAACCCGCCGCCTGTTTCGACACCAGGGCCGCAAAGTCCCGCCAAAATTCCTCCGTGAGTCGCCGGGCGGTGCCCTCCAGCAGCCTGGCCCCGACGCTCGCCACCGTGCCGCCCACTTCCGAGTCCGCCTGCCAGTGAAGCCGGATCGTGCCGGGCGCCACCTGCTCCAGGCGAAAGGATGTGGTAGCGTCCACGGTGGAGCCGGGCGCCTTGCCGCGGACCCGCATCCGGGCGCTCTCCTCCTCCACCAGGTCGAACAACTCGGCATTCATCGCGAACCGGAGCTTGAGCGGGCCCACGCCCAGGGCGGCCACCACCTTGAAGTGGGTGGGGTCGATCCGCTCCACCGACTCGATGCTGGTGGCGGCCCGGGCCACGAAGTCGGGGTCCATGAGGGCCCGCCAGACCGTGGCCCGGGGGGCGGCGATGTCCGGCGCGCCGCTGAACGTCATTCGCATTCAGTCGAGATCCTCAAGCCTGGCCAGGTCCGTGATGGTGTCGACGTCCGGGCTCCCTCCCGCCATGGGCACCAGCCGCCAGGTGAGGCCGCGCTCCCGCACCGCCGGCTCGAAGCCCCGGTCCCCCTCCGCAGCTTCCGCCAGCGGCCAGTGAGCGCGACCCACCAGCACCGGATGGCCGGGGGTGTCGGGGTCGGAAGCATAACGGGGTCGGACCAGCGACTGCGAGAGCGGATCCCCGGCGGCGATGAGCGCGGCGATCGTCTCCACGCTGACGGCCGGCTGGTCGCCGAGCAGGACCACCACCGCGTCGCCGGGCGGCAGCGCCTCGAGGCCGGCGCGGAGCGAGGCCGACATGCCCTGGGCGGCGCGATCCGCCACCACCGGGGTGCAGCCGGCCGCGACCGC
>CAZFSA010000226.1:0-3240 GCA_964521535.1 uncultured Gemmatimonas sp. | reverse complement strand
CGCCCTCGGTGAACTTCATGATGTTGCCCTTGTGGACCAGGGTGACGCTCTTCCGGCCCTGGGCCAGGGCATAGTTGATCGCGGCCCGGATCAACCGCTTCGACCCATCCTCCGACACCGGCTTGATGCCGAGGGCGCTGGTCTCCGGGAAGCGGATGGTCCGGACACCCATCTCCTGGATCAGGAAATCGCGAAGGCGCTTGACCTCGGGGCTCCCGGCGCGGTACTCGATGCCGGCGTAAATGTCCTCGGTATTCTCCCGGAAGATCACCATGTCCACCTGCTCGGGGTGGCGCACCGGAGACGGGACGCCTTCGAACCACCGCACCGGCCGGACACAGGCGTAGAGATCGAGCTGCTGGCGGAGGGCCACGTTGAGCGACCGGATCCCGCCGCCCACCGGCGTGGTCAGGGGCCCCTTGATCGCCACCAGGTGCTCGCGGATGCTCCGGAGCGTGGCCTCCGGCAGCCAGTCGTCCACCTGGCTCTTGGCCTTTTCGCCGGCCAGCACCTCTCGCCACGCGATCAGCCGGGCGCCACCGTACGCCCTGCCCACCGCCGCATCGAACACCCGCTGCGATGCCTTCCAGATGTCGGGCCCGGTCCCGTCGCCCTCGATAAAGGGGATGATGGGATGGTCGGGTACCCGAAGGGTGCCGGCGTCCATCCGGATCGGCGCGGCGGCCGGAATCGATGTGCTGGTCATGAGGCTAGCTCGCTCGCACCGCTTCGATGTTGATGGTGATCTCGACGTCGTCGCCGAGCATGTTGGCGCCCTCGACCAGCCGGTTCCAGCGCAGGCCATAATCGAGGCGGTTGAGCCGGGTGCTGGCGCTGAACCCGATTCGCTGCTGCCGGGGCGCCGGCGGGCCGAAGGTCCCCGCGTACTCGCCGGTCAGCACCACCTGGCGGGTGGTGCCGCGGATCGTCAGGTCGCCCGTGACGGTGATCGCCGAGCCGTTGACCTCGACCCTGGTGCTGCGGAAGGTCATCGTCGGGAAGCTGTCGGCGGCGAAGAAATCGGGCGACCGGAGATGGTTGTCCCGCCGCTCGTTCCGGGTGTCCACCGAGGCCACGTCGATCGTCACCTCCACCGACCCGGCCGCCAGGTTCTCGGGATCGGCCTTGATCGTCCCCTGCCAGGACTTGAAGGTGCCAGGCACCCGGGTGACGAAGTGCCGGACCCGGAAGGTGATCTCCGAGTGCGTGACGTCGATGGTCCAGGTGACCGGCTCGGCCGGCGCGGCGGCCTGGAACGGCGCCGCAAGCATCGCAAGCATCAGACTTGTCAACATTCCGTCTCGCTCCTCAACCGCGCTCGATCGGCACCCGGACCGAGTTCCCCCACTCTGTCCAGGAACCGTCGTAGTTTCTTACCTGCGGATACCCCAACAGATACGTGAGCACGAACCAGGTGTGGGACGAGCGCTCGCCAATCCGGCAGTATACCACCACGTCATCCGCCGGGGAGAGCCCCTGTTCGGTCTCGTAGATTGCCCGCAGCCGGTCGGCGGGCAGAAACGTGTGGGTCTCCGGGTCCACGGCCCTCGCCCAGGGAATGTTCTTCGCCCCGGGGATGTGCCCACCACGGAGCGCCCCCTCGTTTGGAAATTCGGGCATGTGGAGCCGTGCGCCAGAGAACTCCTCCGGGGTCCGGACGTCCACCAGCGCCCGCGCCGCGCGGAGGTGCGACAGCACCTCGTCGCGGAAGACCCGGATGGGCCCGTCCTGCCGGGGGCCCACCACCACGTTGCCGGGAGGCACCGACGGAACCTCGGTCGAAAGCGGCCGGCCCTCGTCGATCCACCGCTGCCGTCCGCCGTCCATCACCGCCAGCCGGGTCAGCCCGAAGAGCCGGAAGACCCAGAACGCGTAGGTCGCCCACCAGTTGTTCCGGTCGCCGTAGAACACCACCGTGGTGTCCCGGTTGATCCCCTTCGCCCGAAGCAGATCCTGCATCGCCTCGGTTTCGAGATAATCGCGCTCCACCGGGTCGTTGAGATCGTCCACCCAGTCGATCTTGAGCGCCCCCGGGATGTGCCCGGTGTCGTACAGCAGCACGTCCTCGTTCGACTCCAGCAGCCGAACCGAGGGGTCGCCAAGATGCGCCGCCACCCAGTCGGTGCTCACCAGCACCTCGGGATGGGCGTAGCCCCGCTCCGCGATCGGCGTCGTCATCCCGCCTCTCCGGGTCCTGAAGGGACGGGTATATACGAGTGAAAAAATCGGAAAGTCAAGCCGCGGAATCGTCGCCGCCCAGAAGATCCTCCAGCACCCGGTCCACCACTTCCACGGCCTGACCCTGGACGATCCGACGAAGGATGTCCACCGTTTCCAGAGCCAGGCTGTCGCGGTGCTTTCGGTCCTTGTCGAAGCGGACCACCTGGCCCAGGAACACCATCGCCTGGGTCGGTTCGTCGTCGTCCGAGGCGTCGTATCCGGCGCCCGGCACCGAATCGGCCCAGGGCTCGCGCTCCGCCTCCGTGGCCCCCGCGGGGACATCCACCACGGCGAAGAGCCGGCACTGGAGCCCCGGGTCGGCCGCGCGCGCCGCGAGCACCAGCTTGACCGGCTGGTCGAAGAGATCCTGCCCGGTGAGCATCTCGGCCAGGTCCGGCGGCACGGCGCAGCGGGCGATCAGGCGGTCGTCCAGAAAGGACCCGAGCCCCACCATCCCGTCCGGTACCCGATCGTCGTCGATCCGGCGCACCGTCACCGGCAGCGGGCGATCGGTCGCCGCAAGCGCTACTTCGTCAGTCATCCTGCTCCCCGACTAGGGACCGCTCGTAGCAATCTAGCCACTTGCCCCACGGATGGTGCCCTCTACAATCCGGCATGCTCTGGCGCGCGCTTGGCGTGGGCCTGCTCATCCTGGGGGCCATGGCCACGGCGCTCGGCGCCGCCCGGTCGCCGCTGTTCGACCTCGACCGGTTCAGCGTTCCGAAGGAGCTGGCCCTGCACCTGACCGCGCTGGGCGGTGCCCTGCTGCTTCTCGCAGGCCGTCGCCGGGTGGAGCTTGGGGTGGTCGAGGCCGCCTTCCTGTCCCTCGCGGCCTGGACGGTGTTGTCGGGTCTGGGGGCGACCAACCACTGGCTGGCGCTCCGCTCGGTCGGCGTGGCGGTCTCGGGCGTGGTGGTCTTCCTGACCGCGAGGACGGTGACCACGGGGTCGGCCGGCGCCCGGGGCGCCCTGGTGGCGGGGTTGCTGGCCGCCGCCGTGGCGGCTGCGGCGTCCGGCCTG
>CAZFSA010000225.1:0-3246 GCA_964521535.1 uncultured Gemmatimonas sp. | reverse complement strand
GGTTCATCGACATCCAGTCGCACTCGTGGAACGCGCTGCTCTTCGGTGACGGCCGGCTGGTCGGCAAGGTGTCGCAGGGCGTGACCTCCGAGATCCTGGGAGAGGCCACCACCCCGGGACCGTCCAACCCCTCGCTCGATTCCCTCTACGCCCGGGGCGATCCCGACGACAGCGTCATGGCGTCGCGAGTGCCCGGGTTCCGCGAGCCGGGCGGGTTCGGCAAGTGGCTCGCCGCCATGGAACGGAACGGCAATTCGGTGAACGTGGGGAGCTACCTCGGCGCCACCACGGTCCGGGCCTACGCCATGGGGCGCCGCGAGGGCCCGCCCGACCCCGCCCAGCTCGACACCATGCGGAACGTGGTCCGGAGCGCCATGCGCGACGGCGCCTTCGGGATTTCGAGCGCCCTGATCTACCCGCCCGGGAGCTTTGCCGGCACTGCCGAGCTGATCGAGATGGCCAGGGCCATGGCCCCGCTCCACGGGCACTACATCACCCATATCCGCTCGGAGGAGAGCAAGCTCCTCGAGGCGCTCGACGAGGCGATCACCATCGGACGCGAGGGCGGCGTGCCGGTGGTGATCTACCACTTCAAGGCCTCCGGTCGCACCAACTGGCCGCTGGCGATTCCCGCCATCGCCAAGCTCGACTCGGCCCGGGCCGCCGGCCAGGACGTCAAGGCCACGATGTATCCCTACCCGGCGTCCGGCAACAACCTGTCGTCCTGCATCCCCGACTGGGTCCACGCCGAGGGCCGCCTGCTGGAACGGCTCGCGGATCCGTCGCTTCGCCCCCGGATCAGGCGCGAGATGGCGGATCAAACCCCGGGTGCCCCGGTCTACTGTCAGCACAACCCGCCCGACGCCTACCAGATTTCCGGCTTCGAGCGCGAGGAGTGGAAGCGCTTCCAGGGGCTTCGCCTGGACGCGATCGCGCGGGCGCTGGGGCTCGACTGGACCGAGGCCATCATCGAGCTGACGCTGGAGGAGGAGAACCGGCTGGGGAAGATCACCTTCGGGATGTCGGACGAGAACGTGGCCCGGATGCTGGCCCGGCCCTGGGTGGTGATCGGGAGCGATGCCCCCGGCTACGACCCCGACAGCGCCCGGGGCCTGACCCATCCCCGGGCCTACGGGACCTTCCCCCGGATTCTCGGCCGCTACGTCCGGCAGGACCGGGTGCTCTCCCTGGAGGACGCGGTGCGCAAGATGACCTGGTCCACGGCGCAGATTCTGGGGCTCCGCGACCGCGGGATGGTCAAGGAGGGGATGTACGCCGACCTGGTGATCTTCGACCCCGCCACCATCATCGACCGGGCCACGTTCGAGGCCCCGCACCAGCTCTCGGAAGGGGTGCGCGACGTGTTCGTCAACGGCGTGGCCGTCTGGCGGAACGGCCGGCACACGGGAGCCAGACCGGGCCGCGCGCTTCGCGGCCCCGGGTGGCAGGGCGGTAACCGATGATGGTCCTGCCGGCACTCGCGGCGCTGGCCGCGCTGCTCCAGACCCACCCGCCCCTGTCCGAGGCGGTCAGCCGCTTTGCGACCGAGACCGCTCCCACGGTCGTGCTTCGCCAGGTCCGGGTGATCGACGGGACCGGCGCCCCCGCGCGCGAAGGCCAGAGCCTGGTGATCGCCGATGGCAGGATTGCGGCGGTGGGGACGGCCGCGGCGATCGCCACGCCGCCCGGCGCGCGAGTCCTCGATCTGCCCGGCGCCACCGTGATCCCCGGCCTGATCGACCTGCACGCCCACACCTACTTCATGTCGAGCGCCGGTCTGTCGCAGATGGCGGTCTCGGCCCCACGGCTCTACCTGGCGGGAGGCATCACCACGGCGCGCACCGCGGGCGCCCAGATGCCCTACGCCGAACTCAACATGAAGCGCGATATCGATGGCGGGCTGGCGCCGGGGCCGCGCCTGCTGGTGACCGGCCCGTACCTGAACGGCCCGGGCAGCGGTCCTGGCCAGCAGCGTCGCCTCGACACCCCGGCGGAAGCCCGGCGGGTGGTGGCCTACTGGGCCTCCGAGGGCGCCACCTGGCTCAAGTTCTCCGGTACCGTGACCCGGGAAGTGCTGGGCGCCGCGATCGACGAGGCCCACCGCCACGGCATGAAGGTCACCGGCCACCTCTGCTCGGTCACCTTCCGCGAGGCCGCCGCCCTCGGCATCGACAATCTGGAGCACGGCTTCATCACCAACAGCGACTTCGTTCCGGGCAAGCGGCTGGACGAGTGCCCGGCCGAGAACATGCGCTACCAGGAACAGGTCGATCCCGACGGCCCGCTCGCCGACGAGGTGATCCGGGAACTGGTGCGCCGCAAGGTGTCGCTTACCTCCACGCTGTCGGTCTACGAGCTGTTCGTCACCGGCCGGGCGCGGATCCCGGAGGAAGCCCTCGCGATGCTGGCCCCGGCGGCCCGCCAGGCGGTGGAGGAGGATCTCCGGCGGACCAACGAGGGGGGCGGGTTCGTCTCGCCCACGCTGTTCGACAAGATGATGCGCTTCGAGCGCCGGTTCGTTGCCGCCGGCGGCCTGCTCGCCGCCGGGGTGGATCCCTGGGGGAACGGCAGCCTGCCCGGTTTCGGCGACCATCGGAACTACGAGCTCCTGGTGGAGGCGGGCTTTACCCCCCCGGAGGCCGTGCGGATCGTCTCGGCCAACGGGGCCGCGGTGCTCGGGCTGCTCGGCGAGACCGGCACGGTCACCGCGGGCAAGCGGGCCGATCTCGTGGTGCTCGACGGCAACCTGAGCGCCGACCCCGGCGCGATTCGGCGGGTCCGCCTGGTGTTCCGGGACGGGATCGGGTACGACCCGGCGAAACTCAAGGAAAGCGTCCGGGGCCGGGTGGGGATCCAGTGAGACGCATTCCCCCCGTCGCGCTTGCGCTTTTCGCGCTGGCGATGGTTGCCGCGCCGGTGGCGGCCCAGACCGCGGCACAGCTCCGGCAGGCGATCCTCACCGCCGAAGACCGGCGGGCGCCGGATGACGCCGAGCTCGGAGTCCTGCTCCGGGCCGTCGAGCACCGCGACCCCGCCATCGCCGCGACGGCCGCCCGGGCCCTCGGCCGGCTGGAGCGAACCACGCTCGCCCCGGTCCTGCTCCAGCACCTCGGCGATTCGCGGGCCTCGGTCCGGGTCGAGGTCGCCCACGCCCTGGGACAGGTGGCGCAGGGCGCCGACACCTCCGCCGCTGATCAGTCCGCGGCGGTGGTACGCATCGGCCGGGGGCTGCTGGAGCAGGCGGCG
>CAZFSA010000224.1:0-3370 GCA_964521535.1 uncultured Gemmatimonas sp. | reverse complement strand
GGTTCGGCCTGGGCGAGGAGCACCGGCTGACTCGGGCGGCCCGGGCGCTCGGTGACTCCCTGAAGCCGTAGCGGGTCTTCACTGCGGTCCCGTTCAAACGGGGGCCGGAGGGCGCCCGCGCCGCGATTCCCTGTCTCCGGCTACGCGCCCAGCTCGGCTTCGAGCGACGCGACCAGGATTTCGAGGCTGACGAAGGTCACCGCCAGCTCGCCGAATCGCCGGGTGAACGATCGGTCCACGTCCTGGGCGACGACTCGACAATCCGCCTTGGGGTAACGGCGGCGGAAGGCCTGAAGCGATCGGGGGTCGAACCCGTCAGCCGACCATTTGCATTCCAGGGCGAGGGGCGGGCGCCGGCGGCGCACCAGCACGAAATCGACCTCGTGCCCCTGCTTGTCGCGCCAGTAGTTGAGGGTCCGAAGCTGGAGCCGGGCCTGAAGCTCGTTCAGCACGTAGTGCTCCCAGAGCAGCCCCAGGTCGTCCGGGCGCAGGCTGTGCCAGCCGCGAAAGTAGGCGACGAACCCGGTATCGAAGCCGTACACCTTGGGCGCGGCGATGATCTCGGCCACCTTGCCCGTCGAGAAGGGTCGGATCACGTGGGCTACCAGGGTCGTTTCGAGCACGGCCAGGTAGTTGCTGATCGTGGGCCGACTGGCTCCGGCCGCCCGGGCGAAGCGGGTGGCCTCGAAGACCCCGCCGCTCGCGGCGAGGAGCAACTCCACGAACCGGACGAAGGACGACCGGCGCCCCAGGCGGAACAGCTCCTGGATGTCGCGGGCCCAGTAGGCGTCGAGCCATTCCTGGAAATCGCGCTCCGGCAGCGCCGGGGCGAGGAGAAAGGGAGGGAGCCCGCCGCGATGCAATCGGGTGGTCAGGTCCGCGATCCGGAACACCGGGAGGTCATGGCTGATGGCCGGCGTGAGCCAGAGCTCCGCCTTTCGACCCGGGAGCGTGTCCCGGAACTTGTGGGTGGCGCCCAGCGTGGAGGACCCCGTCGCAAGGACTTTCACATCCGGATAGTGGTCGGCGGCGATCTTGAGGAGCGCCGAGGGATCAGGCAGGCGATGGATCTCGTCCAGCACCACCCGCCTCCCGCGCATCGAGCCGAGGAAGCTCTCCAGGTCCTCCAGGGCGCGGCGATGCCGGGGCAGCTCGCAGTCGAAGTATTCGATGTCGGGTAACGAGCGGCAGAGCGTGGTCTTTCCGACCCGGCGGACCCCGGACAGCCAGAGGACCGACCGGGGTCCTGCCCAGGCGTCCCGGGTGAGCAGCGTGGCCCCCAGGACCTCGGCCAGGGCCACACCGGCGGCGGCGTAGGCGGCGAGCCGGTGGCGAAGGGCCCAGATTCGCGGGAGGAGCGGGCGGTGGGGGTGACGAGTGAGGTGCGGCGCGTGGATCGGCCAGGCCTACCGCGGCCGGATCACCCCGAACGACTGGACCGTGAGTGCGTCGCCCGCCATCGGCCCGGTGATCCACACGGTGGCCCCCACCAGCTCCCGAAGCAACCCGGCGGTGGCCTGGACCAGGGGCAGCGCGCCCAGGGCCCGCTCCAGCCGCAAGCGGCCGCCCGACTCGGCGAGCACTCCCACCTCGGGCCGCTCGCCGTTCACCTCCAGCACGGTGTAGCCGCGTACCTCCACGACATATGGTGGCGCACCCGATGGCGTCCCCGCCACCGCCAGCACCGCGCCATCGAGACGGACCAGGTCCTGGAGCAGCGGACCCTCGAGCCGGATGGGCGCGGCGCGGTCTGGCGTGAGTGTCACGAACCCGGCCCCGTGGAGCCCGCTCGACTCCACGGTCCCGGTCACCACCACCAGCTCGGCCTGGCCCCCGGGCCTGGCGTCCGGCGTGGACTGCGCGCACTGGTTGGCCCCGCACCCCGCGACCAGGGGCATCAAGGCGGCGGCGCCCGCGAGACGCCGCCATCGGCCGGTGGGCAGTGAGGGCTTCATTGGACCCGGACCACCCAGATCTGAATGATCGCGGGCGGCGCATTCCCGGCCTGGTCGCGGACCCGGAACACGGTGGCCGGCCGGTTGGCGCCGCTCACCTCGTAGTAGGCGCTGGATCCGGCGCGCACCGAGAGGTTGTCGGCAAACGACTCGAACCCGCGAAGCCGGGCCAGCAGATCGGCGTTGACGCCCCAGGCCCCCACCACGTTCCGGAGGTTCCAGTTGGCCTTCTGGAACTGCGCCGCCGCGGGGTAGCGGTCGTCGAGGTAGAGCATCGGGGCCCATTCGGCGAGCAGGGTGGCCGCCGGTCGGCCCAGGACCGCCTCCAGCTCCGCGAAGCCGGTAGGGCCGGGGTGGTCGTTGAAGGCCTTGAAGACCTGCTTCTGCCCGGCCGGGCCGCCCAGGTGCCGGTCCATGGCGTGCTTGATCAGTCCCCAGGGAACGCCATACGAGAGCCGGCTCGAGAAGGCGCAGGGCCCCGGATTACCTCCGGTCGTGCTGGCCCCGCCCACCCAGGTGCATTCCTCGGGCGCGGCCCCGATCCGTCCGTTCTGGAAGTTGTGCCCGAAGTAGGCCGCGTGGTCCCCGCTCACGAAGGTGAAGAACCCGCGGGGGTCCGCGCCGAAGGAGGCGTAGACCTGGTTCCGGCCGTAGTTCTGGCCCTGCTGGAGCCCCAGGATCAGAAATCCAATCACCTCCTGCGCCGCGGTCGCGAGCCCCTCGGCCACGAACGACGTCATGAACTGCCCGCCCACCGCCATCCGCCGGTGGCCCTGGATGTTGTGGGCGAACTCGTGCAGCAGCAGCAGGGGGAAGTTCCTCACCAGATCGGCCACGGTGTACACCCCGGCGGCCAGGGTGCCGCCCGGGTCCGCCGCGCGCATGAAGAAGTACTCGCCCTCGTTGCTGTAGGCGCACTGCGCCACCAGGAACAGGTTGCCCTGGGCCACGAACCCGAGCGGGCCGTTCGGGATCAGGTTCACCTGCCGGGTCACCACGATCACCAGCCGCTGGTTCTGGTCCAGGTCGCCGACCGGGCCGAAGTGCTCGATGCTCAGATCGTGGATCGGCCCGAACGCCGTGCCGGCCTCGTCGAACACCGCGTCGTCGAGGGTGACGGGGTTGGCCTCGTCCTCCACGAAGATCGCCTGCGGCGTGATCTTCCGGACCTTGGCGTTGATGGTCGCGAAGTCGTTGCAGCCGGTGCCGCCGACCCGCACCACCCGGATCGGCACCGTCTGGCCCTCCAGCACCGTGCCGGGCACGCTCGGGGCGAAGGCCACCGGCGGCGCCAGTCGAGGCCCTCCGCCCTGGCGCCGGATTCCCTCCAGCTGGATGCGCTCCCGCTCGTACTGCGCGGCCGTGGCCGCGAGGTGCGACTGCCACCGGGCCTCCGCCGCCAGATCCGCCGGGCT
>CAZFSA010000223.1:0-3405 GCA_964521535.1 uncultured Gemmatimonas sp. | reverse complement strand
ACCCAGGAAGGCTATACCGCCTTTCCTCATTTACACACCTTTTGAAGCTAACTCCGTCGAGAGCGCGCGTTCGGGTAGCAACTGACACGCCAATCAACACACCCAGCGGGCAAACGGGCCGGACAGTGGGCCCGTCGCACGATCCAAGCTCAATTCACCTTAGGAGGGAGAACGCTGGAAGGTAAGACTGGGGCGGCAGGCTTCGAACCTGCAACCTCCCGGTTAACAGCCGGGCGCTCTGCCAGTTGAGCTACACCCCATCCGCCTGACGGCGCAAAACGACCCCCACGATACCGAGACCGCCGCCCCCGGTCAATCCATGCCCGCACGCCGCCAGGGGTGCAGGAGGCCATCCCACGGACCCTGCCTAACGGATGCAGCGAACCGTGACCAAGCCTTGACCCTCCCCTGACATCGTGACCCGCCCTTGACCCCCCGGTCGCCCCGGCGAGGCATCCGGGCCCCTTTCTGCAGCGGGTCCGGAGAGCGCTCCCCAGGCCGGGTCACGCCCGGGTTTCGCCACCGATCCCACCTTGGCCCTGGAGCCTCCCGGAGGGACCGGATGCGGATCGCGATCTTCTCGGAAGTCTACTGGCCGATGGTGAGCGGCGTGGCCAACACGCTGGGCCGCACCGTCGAGGCCCTCACTCGTCAGGGGCACGCCGTGCGGGTCTACAGCGCCACCTATCCGCTGCCCCATGGCGAGGTCGATCGGCCGGAGATCCATCGCTCGCCCAGCCGGCCGCTGTTCGTCGCCCCCGAGGTGCAGTGGGCCCGGCCCTCCGGACGCGCCATCGCCGGGGATCTGGCACGATTTCGTCCGGACGTGGTGCACCTCGCCACCGAGTTCGCGATGGGACACGCCGGCCTCCGGGCCGCCCGGGCCCTCGGCGTCCCGATCGTGGCCTCGGCGCACACCGACTACGAGCGGTACGCTTCCCGCTACGGACTGAGCTGGGCGGTGGCCCCGGGCTGGACCTGGCTCCGCTGGTTCTACCGCCACGCGGAGGTGGTGCTGGCGCCCACCCGGGTGTACGAGGCGCATCTCCACCTGCGGGGGATCCACCACACCGGCATCTGGACCCGCGGCGCGGACGCCGACCGGTTCCACCCCCGCTTCCGCTCCCAGGCCTGGCGCACGGCGCTCGGCCTCGGGCCCGACGATCTGCTGGTGGCGTATGTGGGGCGGGTGGCGCCCGAGAAGGGGGTGGACCGGCTGCTCGATGCCTGGGCCGCGATCACCCTCCGTCACCCTCGCGCCCATCTGGCATTCACCGGCGCCGGGTTGATCGAGCCCCACATCCGCGAGCGCGCCCTGCCACGAGTCCACCTCACCGGTCTTCGCCGCGGGATCGAGCTGGCCACGGCCTACGCCTCGGCCGACGTGTTCGTGCTCCCCTCGGTGACGGAAACCTTCGGCAACGTGCTGCTGGAGGCGATGGCGAGTGGCGTGGCTCCGGTGGCGATGGCGAGCGGCGGGGTGCTGGACTACGCGGTGGACGGCGAGACCGCCAGGCTGGTGGACCCCGACGCCCCCGGAGGTCTGGCAGAGGCCCTCGACGCGTTGCTGACCGACCGGGACCTTCGACAGCGCCTGGCGCGGAACGCGCGGGCCACGGCCGAACGGCGAAGCTGGGACGCCGTGTTCGACGGTCTGGTGGCCCGCTATCAGGCGGCCACGAATCGCGGGCTGGTCAAGGCCGCCTGATCGGCCCGATCGGGGGAAGGCCTGCCTCGATCTCCGCCCGCCGGGGCTCCTCCCACGGCGGGAGCATCAGCGATTCGCCTAACGACTCGGCCGGCTCGTCCACCGTGAAGCCCGGGGACATCGTGGCGACCTCGATCAGCACTCCGCCAGGCTCCCGGAAGTAGATCGACTGGAAGTAGTTCCGGTCCCTGACCTCGGTCACCTGAACGCCCCGGTGTAGCAGCTCCGCCCGCAGTCGCACCTGGCCGGCGGGACTGTCCACCGCGAGGGCCACGTGGTGGACGGTGCCGATGCCGTTCACCGCCGCCGGCGCCGCCGGATCGGCCCGAAGATCGAGGACCTGGCCCGGGGCATCGCTTCCCAGACCCAGCCGGACGAGATCGCCGTCCCGCGCGAGGACCTGGAAGCCCAGCAGTTCGCTCAGGAAGTCGACGGTGGGCGCTGCGTCGCGGACGGTGAGCGTGACGCCCCGGAGCCCTCGCACCGCGGCGCCCCGCTCCACCACCCCGGTCCAGGGCGCCCTCGAGTCGGCCGCTTCCACCAGCTCGATCGCCAATCCGGAAGGGTCCAGCAGTCTGAGGCCGGTCTCCCCGAACGCGGTCGCCTCCTCCGAAGCGCCGGCGCCGGCTGCCCGCAGGCGATCGGTCCAGAACGACGCGCTTCCCGGCGGGATCGAGAACGCGGTCGCGGTCACCTGCCCCGCGCCGTGCACTCCGGGGCGCACCCCGTGTCCCCGATACGGGAAGGTGGTCCAGACGGTTCCCGGCGTGCCGAGCTCGTCGCCGTAGTAGAAGTGGTAGACCCGCCGGTTGTCGAAGTTGACGGTCCGCTTCACCAGACGGAGCCCCAGCAGCCCACCGTAGAAATCGAGATCCGGCTGGGCGGCGTCGACGGTCGCGGTGACGTGATGGAGCGACCGCATCGCGACGCTCATCGGGTCGGGGGCTCCCTGGGCGAGGCAAGATGGCTCCGCACCAAGTCGGCCAGGCGGTTCTCCAGCACCCCGGTCGTCTCGCAGGCGTTGGGCTCCACCGAGTGACCGGTCATGTCCCGGCTCGAGCCGCTCAGACCGAACCCCACCCGGCTCCGGCCGCCGGGCAGGGCGTCGATCAGGGCGGCGATGACGATGGTGACCCGATGGTTGTCGGCGTGGGCGCCGGTGAGCCCCTGGCCGCAGTTCAGGTACCGGGAGATCGGGGATCCGCCGAGAGTGCCGGTGCGGATGAAGTTGAGGTTGGCGACGACCCCGGCCGCCGAGTCCCTGGTGGTGACCGGGATCCTGAGCGCCTCGAACGCCGCGAGGGCCGCGCGAAACGCCGCGTCAGGGGGCGCGTCGTACTCATGGGGCCGGGCCAGGCTGTCCAGCACCACGGGATGGGGGAACGGCCGGAGCCGGACCACCGCCCGGGGTGCCTGAGCCGCTGCGGGCACCGGGAGCAGAAGCAGCACGGGCAGGAAGAGCGACAGACTGGGGCGCATCGACGGAACTCCTTCGCGGCGGAACGGCGCGCCGGCCGGATGCGGAAGCTAACCGCCCCGCCGGCCTCAGGGCACGCTACCTTGCGATGACACCCGAGGCGGCAAACACCACGCATCCCCAGTGCGATCCGCCGGCAGGCCGAAGCGGTGTGGCGCCGCGCTGGGTAAATATCCCCCGGCAAAGCCGGGGGCATTAGGTTGTGAGCCGCTCAAAGCGG
>CAZFSA010000222.1:3277-3809 GCA_964521535.1 uncultured Gemmatimonas sp. | reverse complement strand
GTATTTGCGCCGTGCCCATGCCCGCCACCGCTTCGACATTTTTGCCGTCAACTACGCCCAACCCACGGGCTACGCGGCCCTGCGCGTCGGTCAGGAGGCCGGCGTTCCGGTGGTCATCACCTCCCACGGGGGCGACCTCTACCGCGCCACGATGTTCCGCAAACATCCCCATCTCTGGCGGCGCACGGAAATCGCCTACCGCCGGGCCGACGGCCTCCCCGCCACCGCCGCCGACGGCCTGCGCGCAGGCGCTGATCGATTATGCTGAGCCCGGCCGGGCCGACGGCCTGATCGCCATCAGCCCCTACATCGAGCAACTCATCCGCGAGATCAACCCGCAGCCGCGCTGCATCGAGGTGATCCCCAACGGGATGGACCCGGCCAGCGTCACCGCCCCGGCCGCCCGGCCGACGGATTTCGACTTGCCCGGGCCGTTCTGCCTGGCGCTGGGGAATCTTCGCCCGCTCAAAGGCTTCGCCGACGCAATCGAGGCCTGGGCCCTGGCGCGGCCGCAACTGGCGGGACTGACCCT
>CAZFSA010000222.1:0-3232 GCA_964521535.1 uncultured Gemmatimonas sp. | reverse complement strand
CGGCGCTGGGCATCGAGCAGGTCGTCCGTCTTATCGGTTCCCGCTACGGCAACGACAAACGTTGGCTGCTGCAGCAATGCGTCTGCGGCATCATGCCCTCCCATGAGGAAGGCCATCCCCTGGTGGCGCTGGAGTTCCTGGCGGCGGGCAAGCCGCTCATCTGCACCGACAATCCGTCCTTCGACGGCATGTACGACCACGGCGCCGGACCGTGGATCGACGGCATCTCGATCCACCCGTACGACTGGGCGGGGACGATCCACTGGCGGGCGGTGACCGACACGCGGAACGTCATGGTCGCCAACGGCGACGCCGCCAAAGGCATCTGGATCACCGAGTACGGCTGGAACAGCGGCGACGAGCAGGAGAAGGCGACCAAGCTCACGCAGGTGCTGACCGAGCTGAAGAAGCCCGAATACAGCTATGTCGTGCAGGCGAACTATCGTGTCCTTCCGGTAGGCATGCGTAGCGGCGGCCCGCGTTGCTTCCCGGCGGCGGGTTGAGGCGGTCAGCGGGCGACGCGGGCGGGCGTGGCGATCTCGGCGAGGGTTTCTCGGTAGTTCCAGGGCATCCACGACTGGGGGTTCGCGCGGAGCTCTGGCGCGTATCGCTGCAGCTGAGTCAGGTAGTCGAAGGGGTTGGCCCCGCAGAGCTGGCAGGTGTAAATGAGGCTCATGAAAACATCACCGACGTGGGCGCCGTGCTGCGTTTTGTAGAACAGCGAATTCTTGCGATGAAGGATGGCCTTCTTCAGTGCCCGCTCCACGATGTTGTTGTCCAGAGGCGCCCCGGGCTTACGCAGGAAGAGGGTCAGCTTCTCCCAGTGCTTGAGCATGTACGAGATGGCCTCACCGAGCGCCGAATTGGGCTCCACGAGCCGGTCCTCGAACTGCCGCGTGCACCAGGCCTGGAGCTTCTCCATGATCGGCCCGCTCTCGGTCTGATGGAAGGTCAGACGCTCCTCCCGCGACAGGTTCCGCGCCCGGGTGATCGCGTCGTTCCTGTAAACGTCCGCCAGGCTCTCCAACACATAGCGGCACTCCTCGGGGAAGCGATCCACTACGCCGACGAACTGCCGCCGGCCGTGGGCCAGGCAGTTGGCCAGAATCGTCTTGAACTCCGCCGGCAGATTGCGCGACAGCGCATCGCACATCTGAATCGGCGGGGCCAGATCTTCGGCCCGATGGGCCAGCACTTCGGCGAGGTTCTCCCCGGCGTGCCGGCGCCCGCTGAAGAACAGGGCGATCCGGCGACCTTCACTCGTCGAGACGATGCCTGAGGTGAACAGGCCGCGACGTTCGGCCTTGGGATTGACCCCAGGACGTTCGGACTCCTCCTCCCGGCGCGCGGGGATGCCGGGATCGTCGCCGGTATCCTCGGTTCGACTCTCGGCCACGGCGTGGCCGCCCACCGCGTCCGGGAGTTCGCCGAAGTCGGCCCGCACCTCCTTCCTGGCTCTTTTGCCCATGAATTCCAGGATCTTGACGGTGGTATCATCATTGTGCAGGACTTCCCCCTGGGCGGCCTGCCGGATCAACGCGTCGTAGACCGGATCGATCCGCTTCGCCAGGTCGTGGACGATGTCCCACTGCGTCGAGGCCGGCAGCGGAAGGCCCAGATTCTCCTGCAGCCCCTCCAGCCGATAGAAGGGCAACCCCGTCCCGTACTTCAGCAGGGCAATCATGCTGCCGGCCGTCGCATCGTACTTCTCCGGACCCACTCCTTCGGGCGGCGCGGCCGTGAACACCTTGCCGCACAGGCCGCAACGCAGCTTCTGCAACTCATAGACCGTCGCCGGCACCGGGGCCTGACCCACGATCCGGACCAGCACTCCGGACTGGGCCATTTCGTAGACCGTGCCCTCCTGGCACTCCGGGCAGGAATGGCCCGGGCGGAGAGACGCATGAGGCACCCGGATCTTTCGAGCGCCAGGGTAGTCGTCGGCCCCGTTCCGGCCATGGCCTTTGCGTGGCGCGGCCGGCTCCGGCGCGGCCTTCGGTAGGGCCGCCGCGGCCTCGCCGGGGACCGTCGCCGGCGGCGCGGCGGCCTCGGCACCCTCTCGCGTCGTCCCGATCACGTCGCGGGTCTTCTCGCTGCCCGAACCGAACAGCAGCTTCCGCAGGCGATCGATCGTCGTCCGCTTGTCCTCCAGCAGATTCACCAGGTAGATGTAGGATTCCCCCAGGGCCTTGAGCTTCTGCCGCTCGGCCTCGTTCAGCGGTCCCACTTCGGCGTGTTGCAGAATGTCTTCCCATTCGTTCATACGCAGTTCGACGATCGTCAGGTTCGGCGTCTTCATCCTACCTGCCCGAGCAATTGCCGAAAATCCCGCCGCAGCGGGTAACCCAGCATGTCCTTGATAGGACGGTTGGGCTTGCCCGTCTGGTCATCCTTGCCCCGGCCCGTGGTACGCCCCAGTAGGATCCAGTTGGCGGCCCGGTAGCACGTACCCCGGAACCGCCGGGGGTCCACGAAGGTCTCCAGGAAGTACACCGGGTGACCGTAGACCTGCATCCAGTCCCGGGGTAGCCTCCGAGCCATCTGACCCAGGAGGTGCGAGGCCAGATGCGGGACCTGGACCCACGGCAGGATGAGGTAACGCGGGTTGTAGGCGAGGAACCGGATGTTCCGGCGGCGGGCATCGGCCGACCAGCCGATGAAGCGGTCCCGGCAGCCCAGGTGACGCGGCGCGGAAGACCAGGCCAGGGCGGCGATGGGCCGCTGTCCCGAATACACCAGGTACTTGAGATGCTCGCCGACGGGTTGCGTGTAGCCCAGGTAGTGGTACTGCTCGATCAGGCTGTTGAACAGCGACTCCTCGGGCGTCCGCCGCACCGGACGGAAGGCCAGCGGCCGAAGGGCGGCCAGCGTGCCTCGCAGCGGCGTGGTGTCGAGGGCCACGGAGGCGGGCCGGCAACGCCACGATGGGGCCTGACGCGGGACATACCGGGGCGGCGGCAACTCGATGTGACCCGCCCGGTGAAGGGCCAGCAGAAGCCCCCGGCACACCATGTCCCGGGGCATCCCGTTGGGCTGGACCCAGTCCCACGCCTCGCACAGCTTCCTCGACAGAGCCCGCCGCGTGGCCGTCGGGTGGGCGGCAATCAACGCCTCAATGAAGGCCACGTCGGCATCCGTGACGGCCCGGCCCCGGTAGGTCAACCTGACAGCCATGGCCCACACCATAGCACGGGCGACCGTAGAACGCAAGCGGGAATTTGCTGCTTTTAGC
>CAZFSA010000221.1:0-3869 GCA_964521535.1 uncultured Gemmatimonas sp. | reverse complement strand
TACACTCTTTCCCTACACGACGCTCTTCCGATTGGCAGCGGCCGCCGCCAGGGCGTCGAGCGCCGCGGCGACCGCCGGGCCATCTCGCCTCTGTCGCGCCCCGGCAAGGGTCTCGCGCTGCCGTTGTTCCAGCGCCGCGAAATCGGGCAGCACCATTCGGGGCGGTGGCTCGGCGGTCGCGAACCGGTTCACCCCCACGACCGTCACCCGGCCCTCGTCCTGGGCTTTCTGGAGTTCGTAGGCGCTGTCGGCGATCGCGCGCTGATAGTACCCGGTCTCCACCGCCCGAATGGCGCCGCCCAGGGCGTCGACTTCCTCGATCAGGCGTCGCGCCCGGGCCTCGATCTCGTCGGTCAGGCTCTCGACGTAGTAGCTGCCGCCGAGCGGGTCCACCGTGCGCGTCATCCCGCTCTCGTGCGCTAGGATCTGCTGGGTTCGAAGGGCGAGGGTCGCCGCCTCGGGGGTCGGCAAGGCCAGCGCTTCGTCGTAGCCGTTGGTGTGCAGCGATTGGGTGCCGCCCAGCGTCGCGGCCAGGGCCTGAACCGTGACCCGAACCACGTTGTTGAGGGGCTGCTGGGCCTGGAGGGTGACCCCTCCGGTCTGGGTATGGAACCGGAGCTTGCAGGTCTGGTCGTCGGCGCCGAAGCGTTCCCGCGCCAGGCGGGCCCACAGGCGCCGCGCCGCCCGGAACTTGGCCGCCTCCTCGAAGAGGTCGTTGTGGGCGGCGAAGAAGAAGGACAGCCGGGGGCCGAACTTCTCGATGGGAACGCCCGCGGCCAGGATCCGCCGGGTGTATTCCAGAGCATTGGCCAGGGTGAAGGCCACCTCCTGCACCGCCGTCGCTCCGGCTTCCCGGATATGGTACCCGCTGATCGAGATCGGATTGAAGTTCATCCCCTCTTCGGCCACGAAGCGGACAATGTCGGCGATCAGCCGGAGGGAGGGCTCGGCCGGGTAGATGTAGGTGCCCCGGGCGATGTACTCCTTGAGCAGGTCGTTCTGGATCGTGCCGGCGAGCCTGGTGCGGGGAACTCCCTGCTCCTCACCGACCACGATGTACATCGCGAGCAGGATCCCGGCGGTCGCGTTGATCGTCATCGACGTCGAGACCCGGTCCAGCGGGATCTCGCGGAAGAGCACGGCGAGGTCGTCCACCGTGTCGATCGCCACCCCGACCCGTCCCACCTCCCCCGCGGCCATCGGGTGGTCGGAGTCGTATCCCATCTGGGTGGGAAGGTCGAACGCCGTGGACAGCCCCGTCTGCCCGGCCGCCAGCAACATCCGGAAGCGGGCGTTGGTCTCCTCGGCGGTTCCGAAGCCGGCGTACTGCCGCATGGTCCAGGGCCGCGCGACATACATCGTCGGGTGCACGCCCCGGGTGAACGGCCATTCGCCGGGGCGACCGGCATCCCCCTGCCAGTCGCCAGCGGTATAGACCGGGCGGACCGGTACCAGCCCGGGGTGGGCGTCGCTCACGCGGCGCCCTCCGCTTCGGCCTCGGCCAGCACGGTCGCCACGAACTCGACGTCCCGCTTCGAGCCCACCACCAGCGGGGTTCGCTGGTGCAGCCGCTCGGGCACGATATCGAGGATCCGCCTCCGCCCGTCGGTGGCCGCGCCGCCCGCCTGCTCGGCGATCATCGCCATCGGGTTGGCCTCGTAGGTCAGTCGAAGCTTGCCGTTCGGGTTCTTGGTGTCGCCCGGATACATGAAGATCCCGCCGGCGATCAGGTTCCGGTGGAAGTCCGCGACCAGCGAGCCGATGTAGCGGCTGTTCTTGCCCTTCATCCGGTCCGGGAAGTCACCGTGGAAGCCGCGCACCGCGCGCTGCACCCCGCGGCTCCAGCGGCCGAAGTTGCTTTCGTTGACGCTGTAATAGACGCCGGTCTCCGGAATCCGGAGGTTCTCGTGCGACAGCAGGAACTCCCCGAACGTGGGGTCGAGGGTGAAGCCGTGCACGCCGTTGCCGGTGGTGTAGACCATCATCACGCTGGAGCCGTAGATCACGTACCCCGCGGCCACCTGGGCCGATCCCCGCTGGAGTACGTCCGCCAGGGTCCCCTGCCCTTCCATGGTGTTGCGGCGGTAGATACTGAAGATGGTGCCGACGGCGGCGTTCACGTCGATGTTGGACGAGCCGTCGAGCGGGTCGAACAGCACCGCGTACTTGCCCTGGGGGTAGCCCCGCGGGACCGGGATCAGCTCGTCGTCCTCCTCGGAGGCCATCACGCAGACCCGGCCGGTGTGACCCATCACGTTCTTCAGGGTCTCGTTGGCGAACACGTCGAGCTTCTTCTGCTCTTCGCCCTGGACGTTGATGGTGCCGACCGACCCGAGAATGTTGACCAGGCCAGCGCGACGAATCGAAGCGGCGATCACCTTGGCGCCAAGCGCCACATCGTAGAGGAGATTGGACAGCTCGCCGGTCGCCTCCGGGTGCCGGCGCTCGTTGTCCATGATGAAGCGCTCGATCGTGACGACGGGCGAGGTCATGGCGTTCCGAGGATTGGAATGGGATAAGGTAAGCGAGGGTGAGCGAAGGAGAGCAAGGGACGTGCCCGTGGACGCCCCGACCTAGTGCAACGGATGGCGCTCCTCCCCGCGACGGCCCCGGACCCGGAACCCGGCCTCGTCCACCAGGATGCTGACGGTCCCGTCCCGATCGGTGCGCCAGGCCTTCACGCCGGCGCTGCCCAGACGGGCCACCGTGGCGGGCGCTGGATGCCCATAGCCGTTGGGTCCGCTGCTCACCACGGCCACCAGCGGCCGAAGCTCCGCGAGCCATCCCGCACCGGTTGCGGTGCGGGAGCCATGGTGTCCCACCTTGAGGACTTCCACCTCGCCGACCCTGCCCGCGAGCCATTCCTCCGCCGGAAGGCCCGCGTCGCCGCCCAGCACCGCCTCGAAGCGCCCGCTGCGAAGCCGCAGGACCACCGAGTCCTCGTTCAGGTCCTCGCCAAACCGCCGCCAGGCGGTATCGGGATGGAGCACCGCGAACTCGACCCCGTCCAGCTCGAATCGGTCTCCAGCGCGCAATACGCCCCACCGCGAGCCGGACCGCTCCACGGCGTCCAGGAAGGCGCGGTAGTTCGGGTCGGGCGAAGGGACGCCAGGCTCCAGCACCGCCGCGACCCGGATCCGGTCCAGCACGGCGGTGGCACCACCGTAGTGATCCAGGTGCGCGTGCGACAGGATCAGCGCCTCCAGCGATCGGACGCCGTTCCGGAGCAGAAACGGCACCACGACCCGGCGGCCGGCGTCCTGATCGCGGTCACGGGGGCCGGCGTCGACCAGGACCCAACGGCCCTTCGCCGTCCGGATGGCGATCGCGTCTCCCTGCCCGACGTTCAGGAAATGAAGCGTAAGGCGGGTACCGGCCGCGGCCGGCCCCCAGGGCAGGACCACGAGATGGGCCATCAGGCCGACCGCGGCCGCCCACGACGCCCGGCGCCCGGCCTCCGGAAGGGTATTGCGCCGGCCGATCACCCAGACCCCGGTGAGCACCATGCCGACGGCCGCTCCCATCGGCGCGATGCCGGGCTCGAACACCATCGCGCCGCCTGGCACTCGCGCGCCAAGCTCCGCCACCCCTTCCATGATGTCGAGCAGGAGCCCGCTCCCGGCCGCGAGCCCCGCCCCCGCTGCCGGGTGGACCGAGGCGAGCAGCAGGCTGGCCAGCACGCCCGGCACCGCGAGCCCCGCCACGGGAATGGCCACCAGGTTCACCAGCACCCCGATCGGCGCGATGTTGCCGAGCACCAGCGCCGCGGCCGGGGCCGTGCCGAGGGTGGCGCCAACCGACCCGGCCGCGATCCGGCACCACCAGGCCGGCGTCACGGCACCGTCGCTCCAGCGCGACCAGGTCGTGGC
>CAZFSA010000220.1:0-3947 GCA_964521535.1 uncultured Gemmatimonas sp. | reverse complement strand
GGACCACGTCGCCGGTGCGGGCGGAGCCGGGGCCGGTCAGTTCCAGCCGGGCCACCCGGTTCGGCACCACCCGGATCGCCAGCTCTCCGCGGGCCGGGCCGGCCTCGGCCACGATGGTGGCCTGACCTGGGGCGCGGCCCACCACCACACCGGCGGCATCGACCGTTGCCACCTGGGGTGCGGTGGACCGGAAGCGCACCGGATGACTGGTCACCGGATCGCGATCCACGGTGTAGGGCGTCGCCTCGACCACCGTCACGCCGCCCGGAACCACCGAGGCGGGCTCGGCCGAGAGCGTCACCGTGGCCGGCGGCTTGGGATCCACCGTCACCTCGGCCGACACCGTGCGGTTCCCGACCCGGACCACCAGGTGCGCGGCGCCGTGCCGCAGGCCCCGCACCACGCCCTGCTGGGTCACCGAGGCCACGTCGAAGGGCCCGATCAGCCAGATGGGCCGGGCGGTTCCGGCGCCACGAAGCTCGAACCGGACCTCCTCGCCGGCCACCACCGTGGCCCGCGAGGGCACCAGCTCCAGGCTGGCGGGCTGGGCTGCCCCCGCTCCGGGAAGCAGCAGGGTGGTGAGGAACGACAGGGCGGGGCGCATCTCCATCACTCCGGGCGCGGGTCGGCGGGGTGCGGGCCGTCAGGCCTACGGGATGTCGAGTAATATACTTCGCCGTACCGCGCGACGCGGTTCCGCACGGACTTGGCAGACGCTACGCCCAACACCTATAAGTGGTGCGCGAAAGCGCCTCGCTCCGTTTGTGCGTGGCCGGTCAGCCCGGGCGACAGCGTTAGGACGCAGGCGACCACCGGTTCGACTTCTCGAGTTGAAGCATGAGCCGTTCAGCCGCTGCGGCGGTGAAGATCCCCGACACCGAGCTCCTGGGCGGCGGTACGTGGCCGTCCGTCGAGCATCATTTGGGGTGGAGCCGACGGTGCGCTCGCGCCTTTACTAAACACTTTCACTGCGTTAACGTGGGAAGCTGCCATTCGGCACGATGAGGAGGAGCCCAATGATGGCGAGAGCACGGCGACCCGCAGCTAAGGGCAAGCCATCGTCAACCGAGAAGGAGGCTTGGATTCTCTACAAGGAACTTGGCTTGGACAAGCGGCTTCCCACATATGGAGATCCTGAGGACTTCGCGCGTCGCCTAGCCCGAGAGTTTGCGCGTCCCAGTCGCTGGATCATCAGTCAGAGCGGCTCCTCGGGGACCGAGGCACCCACTGCCTGACTGGTCAGTTGTCCTGAAGGAGATTCAAGAAGAGGGAGCCGCAAGTTCCCTCGATCGGGTGCGGCGCAGGCATCTTCGGCTTCTCCATGAAGCAACCGGCCGAAACGTCATCGCCTACTACTCCGGCTGGCTTCACAAGGCGGCGACTGGTCAGCCGGGTCTCGATTCGCTCCTGATCATCAATGACAACGACAAGAACGCCCTGATGGCCACCATCCATGAGCTTGATCGATCATCCGGGCTGGATCTGATTCTCCACACGCCCGGTGGTGATATGGCGGCCACCGAATCGATTGTGGACTACCTGCGCAGAATGTTTGGGCGCGACATTCGGGCAATCGTTCCGCACATTGCTATGTCGGCAGGTACAATGCTGGCATGCGCATGCAAGGAAATACTGATGGGCAAGCACTCAAACCTCGGGCCCATCGATCCGCAGATCGGAGGGATCCCCGCCAATGGGGTCCTTAAGGAGTTCGAACAAGCGAAGAGGGAAGTGAAGGCTGACCCCGCGTTGGCAGAGGTTTGGGCCGTTATTCTTCGACGATATCATCCAACGTTCATCGGAGAGTGCGAAAAGGTAGTGCGCTGGTCGAAGCGAATCGTTTCGGAGTGGTTGGCTACCGGAATGTTTCACAAGGAATCGAAAGCGAGGGATAAAGCCAGGAAGATCGTCACCAAGCTCTTTCGCTTCGGTGATACGGTAAGCCATTCCCTGCACATCAACGCGGAATCATGCCGAGGGATGGGGTTGAAGGTCCTCGCTATCGAGGACCACCCCGACCTTCAAGACAGGATCCTTACCGTGCACCATGCCTATATGCACACGCTGGCGAACACCAATGCCGTCAAGATCGTTGAGAACCACTTGGGGCGCGCCATGGTTCTTCACGCAAGGCTATCCTAGGGTCATCGCCAACTCGCTCCCCACCCATTCTCACAGGCCTTCCGATGGGCGCTGTTGGCGCCGGGCCTCGAGAGCATTCTTACCGGTAGTCCTTACGTGTGGAAGTAGTTCTGCGGAACCAGGGCACCGGTGAAGCGTGTCACCATGGATGAGCAAGCTCGCGCCGATTACTCCGACCCCGGATCCGATCCCTGAGCTCCTGTCTTCGAGGAGGATGTCATGGGCCTCGCCCCATTGGGTCCCGCCGCTGTCCTGGTCGTCGCGGCTGTCTCCGCCACCGCCCAGACCACCCCACTCCTCGCCCCACCGCACCTCCAGGCCATCCGCCACGAAGCCTCGGGTGAGCTTCCCGTCGCCACCTTCCGCGATATTCACGCCCGTTTTGGCGGTTTCACCCCTTCCGCCGATGGCGACCGCATGGCCGGGTATCTCGCCGGCCGGATGCGCGAGTACGGCCTGGGTCAGGTTGCCATCGACGGCTTCCCGTCCGACGGCCGCCGGTTCGCCTGGACCTTCCTCACCGAGCCGGCCTGGGACGCCGAGTCCGGGGTGCTCACGCTGGTGAGTCCCCGGCGGGAGCGGCTCGCCGACTTCTCGACCCTGCGGGTGACACTGGGCCGCTTCAGTCGAAGCGTCGATCTCACCGCCGACCTGATCGACGTGGGAGCCGGGCTGACCGCCGCCGACTACGAGGGAAAGGACGTCCGGGGTCGGATCGTGCTGGTCTCGGGCGAGCCGGGCGCGGCCCATGCCCAGGCGGTCTGGCGGCATGGCGCCGCCGGAGTGGTCTGGTATCGTCCCTCCGACGCGCTCACCGGGCCCCACCTGGTGAGCAACCCGACCCTGGTACCCTGGATCGGTCCGAACGGCGAGCCACCGGGGTTCGCGTTAGCGGTCTCGTATGCGCAGGCCATGGAGCTGCGCGCCGCTCTCCGCCAGGGCGAGCCGGTACGGGTCCACGCCCTGGTGCGAGCCACCACGGGTCCGGGAGAGTACCAGCAGGTGAACGCGGTGATCGCCGGCACCGATCCATCCCTCCCGGAGGTCTGGATCAATGCCCACACCAACTACCGCAACACCGGCGGCGGCAACAACCTGACCGGGGTCGGCGCCACGGTGGAAATCGCCCGGGTGCTCCAGGCGCTGATCGCCCGGGGCGAGCTGCCCCGGCCGCGCCGGAGCATCCGCTTCCTCTGGGGCGCCGAACACTACGCCAGCGTCCTCAACCTCTTTGCGCACCCCGAGAAGCGCCGTCAGGTGCTGGCCTTCCTCAACGTCGACATGGTGGGCTACCACCAGGAGCGCGCCAAGGCGGTCTTCCATCTCTACCGCCTGCCGCACTCGCTGCCGCATTTCCTGAGCGACGTGGCCGAGGAGCTGGTGCACGCAGTAGGCCGGGCCAACCAGGTGACCGTGCGGCAGGCCGGGATCAGCGCGCCGGTGCCCGGGACCGTGACCTACGATCCGACCTTCGCTCCGACCGGGAGCCGGGACCAGCTCCACTACACGGTCGACGACTTCTGGGGGCCGAGCGATCACGAGGACGTGGTGGACGGAAGCCTGGGCGTGCCGGCGGTCCTCTACAACGACTGGCCGGTTCCGATGATCGGCACCCAGGACGACGACATCACCCGGGTGGACCCGACCCAGATGCGCCGGGCGGTGCTCACCATCGCGGCCACCGCGTACACCCTCGCCAGCGCCACGCCCGACGACGCGCCCGTGCTCGCAGCCGTCATGGCCGGCTACGCAGGCGCCCGCCTGGCCGCCGAGTCGCGCCGGGCGCTCCTGGCGCTCCAGGGTGA
>CAZFSA010000219.1:0-4029 GCA_964521535.1 uncultured Gemmatimonas sp. | reverse complement strand
ATCGCGCCGCCGGTCCGATCCGCCATCGCCGGCCAGCGCCTTCGGCTGGAGGCCCGAGCCTTCTCGGCGGGCGGCGACCCCGCCGCCGACCCGGTGACCTGGACTACCTCGGCCCGGGACGTCGCCACCGTCCGGGCCGACGGGCTGCTTGAGGCGCGGGCGCCGGGGACGGCCCGGATTACCGCTCGGGCCGGCCGCGCCGAGGCGTCCTTCGAACTCCAGGTCCGCCCCAACACCATCGCCACGGTGGAGCTGTCGCCCGCGAGCGCCACCGCGCGCACCGGCGACGTCGTCCGCTTCGCCCTCAAGGTGACCGACCGGGCCGGCCGGCCGGTGGAAGACGCCATCCCCCAGTGGAGCTTCGCGCCGGGACACGGTCTGATCGAGGCCGATGGCGCCTTCGTGGGATACGAGCCGGGAACCTACCTGGTAACGGCGACCGTCGGGGGCCGGACGGCGGAGGCGACGGTCACGCTGAGCCCCCGCGACGTCCGCCGCCCCGCCACGGTCGTCGGGCGCCTCCCGCGAACCCGGTTCACCACCGAGGAGGTCTGGATCCACCCCAGCGGAGACTACGCCTACCTGGGAAGCGGGTCGGGGGGTGACGTGCTGTATGCGATCGACATCCGCGACCCGTCCCGACCGGTGGTGACCGACTCCCTGGTGGTCAACACCCGGCGGATCAACGACGTGATGTCCACGCCGGACGGGCGATTCATCGTCTTCACCCGGGAAGGCGCATCGGACCGGCGCAACGGGATCGTGGTGGCCAGCACCGAGGACCCGGCGCACCCCCGGGTCATCGCCGAGTATACCGAGACCGTCACCGCCGGCGTGCATTCGGCCTTCGTCTACCGCCAGGAGCGGTACGGGACCCATGTGTACCTCACCAACGACGGCACCGGCGCGCTCCACGTCATCGACCTGAACGACCCCTACCACCCCCGCGAGGTGGCGGTCTGGAAGACCGACCGGCCCGACGCCGGCAGGACGCTCCACGATATCGACGTCCAGGACGGCCTGCTCTACGCCAGCTACTGGAACGACGGCCTGGTCATCCTCGACGTGGGGAACGGCATCCGGGGCGGCAGCCCGGCCAAGCCCGTGCTGGTGAGCCAGTTCAAGTACGACCTCAATGCGCTCTACCGCGACGTCGAGGCTAGCGGCGGACCGGGCTTCATCCGCGGCACCCACACCGCCTGGCGGCACCGCAACTATGTCTTCATCGCGGACGAGGTCTTCCCGGCATCGCCGGTCCGCGGTGCTAAGGACGCCGCCGCCGGACGGGCCTACGGACGCCTCCAGGTCGTGGACGTCAGCGATCTGGCGAACCCGCGATCCGTGGCCTGGTACGAACCGGAATTCGGCGGCGTCCACAACGTCTGGGTTGCAGGAGACACCCTGTACCTGGGCGCCTACAACGGGGGGTTCCGGGCCTTCGACGTCGCGGGGGAGTTGCGAGGCGACCTGCGGGCGCAGGGTCGCGAGATGGTCCACGTGCACACCGCCGACATGGACGGCTACGTCAAGAACGCGGCCATGACGTGGGGAGTGGTGGTCAACCCCAAGGACGGACTCGCGTACGTCAACGACATGTACAACGGGCTCTGGGTGATCCGGATGGAGCCTCGGCGGCGGGAACTCACCCCCTAGGCCCGTCGTCGGCTGGACGCTGGCGCGACCCCGGGGCCACCCGGTGCTCGTCGGTCGGCCCCAGGGCCGCCATCGCGTCGTCGAAGCTGAGGTCGAGTGCCCCGGTCCCGACCAGGTCGCCGGCCGGCGATTCGGCGATCGCGGCCCGCGGTCCCGGCTGGAGGTCGCAGAGCAGAACCTGAATTCCGTCGGCCCGCGCCTGCCGGATCACCTCTCCGAGGGCGCGGAGTCCGGTCGAGTCGATGACTGGAACGTGTTCCATGTCGAGCATCAGGGCCCGCGGCTTCCAGTGGACCTGCCGCAAGGCGTCCCGGAACTTCTCGGCCGCGCCGAAGAAGAACGGCCCGTTGATGTCGTAGACCTCGACGTCGCGCGGCACCCGGGCGTGCCGCGCCCGCGCCCGCGCCTCGTCCGCCGGATCGGGCTGGTCCCGCAGTTCCAGCCCGATCGCCTCGATGCTCGTCGTTTCGGCCATCCGCTTCATGAACAGAAACGCGGCGAGCACCATTCCGACCGCGATCGCGACCGTCAGGTCCACCAGCACCGTCAGGCCGAAGGTCGCCACCAGGACCGCGACGTCGGCGCGGGGAGCGCCCGTGAGCTCCGCTCTCACGGTGCGCCATTCGCTCATGTGATACGCCACCAGGACCAGGATGGCGGCCAGGGCAGCCATCGGAATCAGGGCCACGAACCGCCCGGCGAAGAGGGTGAGCCCGAGCAGGGTGACCGCATGCACCAGGCCGGCCACCGGCGTTCGCCCGCCGTTCTTGACGTTGGTGGCGGTCCGGGCGATCGCCCCGGTCGCCGGCATGCCGCCAAACAGCGGCGAGGCCACGTTGGCCACGCCCTGGGCCACCAGCTCCATGTTGGACCGGTGGCGGCCTCCGATCATCCCGTCGGCCACGACGGCGGACAACAGCGACTCGATCGCGCCCAGGAGGGCGATGGTCATCGCCGGGCCGGCCAGGTCCACCAGCAACCGTTCGTTGACCCGGGGCCAATGGAGGCTGGGAAGCGTGGCGTCGATCAGGCCGAACCGGCTGCCGATGGTCTCGACCGGCAGGTCGAGCAGGCGAACGACCACGGTCGCGCCGATCAGGGCCACGAACGGCGCCGGGACCCGGGTGCTGACCCGGGGCCAGAGCAACAGGACCACCAGGGACCCCGCTGCCACGGCGATCGCCGGCAGGCTGGCGGTGCCGAGATGGGTGGCATAGGCGATCCACTTGCCGAAGAACTCCGCCGGGACCTCCTCGAGCGTCAGGCCCAGCAGGTCGCGGATCTGCTGGGAGAAGATGATCACGGCGATGCCGGCCGTGAATCCGGTGGTAACGGGGAAGGGGATGTACTTGATCACGCCACCCAGGCGGAGCGCTCCCATCGCGATCAGGAAGAAGCCGGCCAGGAGGGTGGCCACCATCAGGCCATCGGTGCCGTGGCGCGCGACGATGCCGGAAACGATGACGACGAAGGCGCCGGTGGGCCCGCCGATCTGGACCCGGGACCCGCCCAGGGCGGAGATCAGGAACCCGGCGACGATCCCGGTGTACAGACCGCGTTCCGGGGTGACCCCGCTGGCGATGGCAAAGGCGATGCAGAGCGGGAGTGCGACGATGCCGACGATGACGCCGGCTTGGAGGTCGGCGGTCAACTGCTTCCGGGTGTAGCCCCGGAGGGTATCGACTAGTTTGGGGCGGAGCACGTGGGGGTCGGGATGGCGGGGACGGAGCAATGTAGCGGGGTGGGAGGGGTTCGGGAGTGGGCGGGTCTTGCGGGGCCGGATCTGCCGGGATATTTTCGGCGTCCCGCAGTCGGCCGGTCGGCAGGGAAGTCCCACGACGACATGCAGTTGGGGCGGTCCGAGGGGTTGACAGGCGGGGTCCTGCCAGATATAATGGGAGGCTCCCGCGAGAACTGGCGGGGCAAGCTCTTTGACAAGTGATGGGACGGATTGAGAGAGGAGTGCGGACCCTCTGATCCCGGTCGGGCTCGAGAGCCGGCTGGGGAAGGGTTCAATTCTCGCAATCGTGATTCGGATAATCGAACCAGGTCGTTCGATCCGATCGAGCTGTATCAGACTCCTTGGAGAGTTTGATCCTGGCTCAGGACGAACGCTGGCGGCGTGCTTAACACATGCAAGTCGAACGGGACCCGCAAGGGTTCAGTGGCGAACGGGTGCGTAACACGTGAGGAACGTATCCACCGGTGGGGGATAGCCGGCCCAACGGCCGGGTAATACCGCGTACGACCTTCGGGGGGCATCCCCTGGGGGTGAAAGCAGCAATGCGCCGGTGGGGCGCCTCGCGGCCTATCAGCTAGTTGGTGGGGTAACGGCCCACCAAGGCGACGACGGGTAGCTGGTCCGAGAGGATGGCC
>CAZFSA010000218.1:0-4099 GCA_964521535.1 uncultured Gemmatimonas sp. | reverse complement strand
AAGCCGGCATGGTCGGGTCGATCGAGCGGTTCTTTCCGCTTCCGCCCGCGGTGCGGGCGGAAGCGGTAGCATTCCACGAGGCCCTCCAGCGAGCCGCCGGCCGGCCCGAGCCGGCGGCTCGGCCGGCCGGCGGCCCGGCCACGGTCTACCGGCGGAATCCGGACCTCCGGGGGCCGATGTCGGCGTTCGCCTACGACTACCTCTCCGATCACTACGGTGCCGAGCGGGCCGGCCGACTCGGACTCCTGTCGTACCAGGGTCTCCGTGGTGGGGGCGGCGACTATGCCTACGAGGTCCTCAACTTCGTCGATGGCGCCCGCTCGGTGGCCGAGATCCGGGACCTCGTGTCCGCGGTCTACGGGCCGGTGCCGGTGGGGCTGGTCGCCGAATATCTCGGGGCCCTGGAGGCGATCGACGTGGTGCGTCGCAGAACCGATCCGATCCCGTGAGGCCTCGACCGGCACGCCCTTGAGTCTTTCCCGGTGGGCCGCTAGGCTTGCCCCGTTCCCATGACCTACTGGCTTGTGGCGCTCGGCGGGGCGCTCGGCAGCGTAACCCGGGTGGGCCTGTCCGAGCTGGTGCAACGGCGGCTCGGCACCGCGTTTCCGGCCGGCACGCTGGTGGTCAACCTGGCCGGCTCGTTCCTGCTGGGTCTGATCATGGAGTATGCCCTGAGCAGCACGGCGGTGTCGCGCGAGGCCCGGGTGTTCCTGACCGCGGGGTTCTGCGGTGGCTTCACCACCTTCTCCACCTTCAGCCTCGAGACCGTGCGGCTGATCCAGAACGGCGATCACGGGCGGGCGGCGCTGTACGTTGGCACCAGCCTGGTCGTGAGCCTGATCGCCCTGCTCGCGGGCCTGATGCTGGCGCGCGAGATTCTCGCGCTCCGCCGCGGGGCCTAGCGCAGTCTCCGCCGGGAGGACCGATGCAGGATTTCGCGGGCGAGCGGCTGCTGATGCGGATTCACATCGGCGAGCGCGACCGCCATGGAGGGAGGCCCCTCTACCAGGCCATCGTCGAGCTGCTCCGGGAGCGCAAGCTGGCCGGCGCCACGGTGCTCCGCGCCGTGATGGGCTACGGCCCCAGCTCCCGGATCCGCTCCGACCGGATCGAGGTGCTTTCCCTCGATCTCCCCATGGTGATCGAGTGCGTGGACGCCGAGGAGAAGATCGAGGCCATTCTGCCGGAGCTGGACCGGATGATCGAGGGCGGATTGATCACGCTGGAGCGGGTCCGGGTGATCACCTATCGGCCCCATCCCGAGTCCGACGAGCGGCCCCGCGAGCGCGGCCCGTCGGCCAGTTAGCGGACCGCGCCAGCCGATGCAGCGAATTCGCTTCGACCGCCACGAGCTGGCGGGATCCTTTGGGGACCTGGGCACCGACCTGCCGCTGATCGTCGGTTTGATCGTGGCCTGCGGTCTCGATGCGACCAGCGTGCTGGTCCTCTTCGGGGCGATGCAGATTGCCACCGGGCTCCGCTACCGGCTGCCGATGCCGGTGCAGCCCCTCAAGGCCGCAGCCGCGATCGCCATCGCGCAGAAGGTGGAGCCGGGGGTGCTCTACGGCGCCGGTCTCGCGATCGGCGCCGTGATGCTGGTGCTGGCCCTCTCGGGGCTGATTGATCGACTGGCTCGAATCGTACCCCACGCCGTGATCCGCGGGATTCAGTTCGGTCTGGGCCTGCAGCTGGCCGGCCTCGCCCTCCGGGATTTCCTGCCGCGCGACGGGACGGCGGGCTGGATCCTGGGAGCGGTGGCGTTCGTCATCGCCATCCTGCTCTTCGGCAACCGCCGACTGCCGGCAGCGCTGCCGCTGGTGGCTCTGGGCACGGCGTGGGCGGTCGGCCGTTCCTCCGGCGGCGAACTGGTGGCGGGGGTTGGTTTCGGACTGCCTGGCCTTCATGTCCCCACCGGCCCCGAGATCCTGAGCGGCGCCCTGTTGCTTGCCCTGCCGCAGATTCCGCTGTCGCTCGGCAACTCGATCCTGGCCACCCGCCAGGTGGTCAGGGATTTCTTCCCTGACCGCGACGTGACGGTGCGAAAGCTGTCGCTCACCTACGCCTTCATGAACCTGGTGAATCCCTGGTTCGGCGGGATCCCCACCTGCCACGGGTCGGGCGGGGTGGCCGGGCACTATGCCTTCGGCGCCCGCTCGGGCGGGTCGGTGCTGATCTATGGGGGACTCTTCCTCGTGGCGGGCCTCTTCTTCGGGGGGGCGTTCGCCCGGCTGGCCCTGGCCTTCCCGCTCTCGGTGCTGGGCGTGATGCTGCTCTTCGAGTCGCTGGCCCTCGCGGGGCTGGTGCGCGACGTGGCTCCGGAACGCGGCGACTTCGCGTTGACGCTGCTGGTCGGCCTGGTGGCGGCGATGGTGCCGTACGGCTACGTGGTGGGGCTGGTGGCAGGGACCCTACTGGCATACCTGGCAGCTCGGGGACGGGTCCGGCTCGGGGCCTGACCGCAGCGCGAGCCGGCGACCTGCCGCCCGGCAGCAGCCCTAACCGCCCGACACCGCCCCCACGATCAGGAACGGCTCGGCGCCCCGGGCCACGGCTTCGGGCAGGGGCGAGTCGGGATCGTCGTGCGATCGGTCCTGCTGGGCGGCGTAGAACCGGAGAAACGCCCGGCGCCGTCCGGTGGAAGGGTCCCGCAGCGTGCCCCGCAGGGCCGGGTGCCGGGCTTCGAGGGCATCGAGCACCGTGCGCTGGGTCGGGGCCTCCACCTCGAGCAGGACTTCGCCCTCCACCCCAGCCAACGCCCGGAGCGGTCCGGGCAGCTCCACCCGGATCACGGGAGGGTCTGGACCTCGACCGACAGCACCGCCGGAAGATCGCGGACGATCGCCTTCCAGCGATCGCCGCCGTCGGGCGACACGTAGACCTGGCCACCGGTGGTGCCGAAGTAGATCCCGCACTCGTCCAGGCGGTCGACCGCCATCGCGTCGCGCAGCACGTTCACGTAGCAGTTCCGCTGAGGCAGCCCCCGGCTCAACGGCTCCCACTCGCCGCCGCCGGTCCGGCTCCGATAGACCCGGAGCCTCCCGCGCGGCACGAAGTGCTCCGCGTCACTCGTGATGGGCACGACGTACACGGTGTCGGGTTCGTGGGCGTGGACGTCGATCACGAATCCGAAGTCGGTGGGCAGATTGCCGCTCACCTCCCGCCACGACTCGCCGGCATCGTCGCTCCGCATCACGTCCCAGTGCTTCTGCATGAACAGTACCTCGGGCCGCGAGGGGTGCATGGCCAGTCGGTGGACGCAGTGGCCCACCTCGGCCGTGGGATCGGGGATGTACTGGGAGTGGAGCCCGTTGTTGATCGGCTTCCAGGCGCCGCCACCGTCGTCGGAGCGGAAGGCGCCAGCGGCCGAGATGGCGACGTAGATCCGGTTCGCATCGGCGGGATCGACCAGAATCGTGTGGAGGCACATGCCCCCGGCGCCCGGGGCCCACGCCGGCCCGGAGCCATGGGCGCGGAGGCCGGACAACTCCGACCAGCTCCGTCCGCCGTCGGTGCTCCGGAAGAGCCCGGCGTCCTCCACCCCCGCCAGCACCGTGTCGGGATCGTGGTGCGAGGGCTCCAGATGCCACACCCGCTTGAATTCCCAGGGATGCGGGGTGCCGTCATACCACTGGTGGGTGCCGGGCACCCCTTCGTACTTGAACTCGTTCCCCACCACGGTCCAGCTTCGCCCCCCGTCGTCGGAGCGCTGCATGGTCTGCCCGAACCAGCTGCTGCTCTGCGAGGCGTAGAGGCGATCGGGGTCGACGGGTGATCCCTTGACGTGATAGATCTCCCAGCCGGGGAAGATCGGGCCCTTCACCTTCCACCGGGCCCGGCCGGCGTCCGAGGTGAGAATGAAGGCGCCCTTTCGGGTGCCGATCAGCACGCGTACACCGCTCATTGGGCAGGTCTCCCGATTGAAGCCATCGACCCACGGAACCCCAGGTCGAACGCTGCCGCGTCAGGGTCAGCGAGGACCTCACCGGCGATCCGGGCCGTCTCCGGCGCCGGGGAAGGCGGCGGCGAACCGGCCGGCCGGGCCGGCGCGGCCCACCTGTTCGAAGGTACCCCGATCCGCGATCTCGCGCGCGGCCGCCAC
>CAZFSA010000217.1:0-4104 GCA_964521535.1 uncultured Gemmatimonas sp. | reverse complement strand
CGGCATGGGATTTCGGGGGAAGAACCAAGCGGGAAAGCACGGCATCGGCCCTTCAAAAGTGTCGATCGCGGCCAGCAAGGGAGCCAATATCGCGGACTGGAGTCACCCAGGTGAGCGGTTGCTGAGTGAATTGCTGGCGGGTCCGTCACGCCGCGAGTGCGGCGTGATGCAGTGGGCGTGCCATCACTTGTCGGCGGCCTTCGGCGTCTTGGCGGGCTGTTTGGCCCGGTGAGCGCGATAGGACTTTCCCTTGATCTTGAGGATGATGGCCCCGTCCACCAACCGGTCCAGGAAGGCCATGGCCAGCGGGGGGTCGCCGAGATACTCGCCCCAGGCCTCGAAGCCGATGTTGGTGACCAGGGCGGTCGAGTGCTGCTGGCCGCGGGCGTCGATGATCTTGTAGAGCAGGCTGGCGGCCTGGCTGCATTCGGCGCGCTCAATCTTGTCAAACCCGAACTCGTCGATAATCAACAGGTCGAATCGTCCGTAGCGGCGTAGGCGCTGGGGCAAGCTTTGGTCCGCAAGGCAGGACGTGAGGTCCTTGAGCAGGGCGGCGCTGGTTTTGTAGCAGACCCGGTAGCCCAGGACACAAGCGGCCCGGCCCACCGATTGAATGATGTGGCTTTTTCCGACACCGCTTTGGCCCACGATGACGAGGTTGTCCCCGCGACGGATGAACTCACCGGTGGCCAACTCCTCGATCTGCATCCGGTCGATGGCCGGGGCGTTGAACTTCCAATCGAAGGTCTCCAACCGCTGATCCTCCCGAAAGCCCGCCTCGTCGATGCGTCGCTGGATGCTCCGCTGTCGCCGCTGATCGGCCTGTTCGGCGATCAGTGTTTCGAGGAACTCCAGGTGACAGAGGTGCTCCCGCTCGGCCCGGGCGACGGCCCCATCAAACTGCTCGGGCGTCAGCGGGATCCGCAACACCCGGAAGTGTTCCAGGAGACGATCGCGAAGCTCGCGTGGGTTCGGCTTACTCCCAGGGTGGCGTGGCATCTTCGGAAGGCTCCTCGTTCACGAGGTCTTGGTATTCCGCGGTCGGTCGCGGTGGGACCGGCGGGTCAAAGAGCAGCGGCTCCAGATGGCGGCGCTCTTCCTCGTTCAACGACGCCAAAGGCGTCTTCGGCCGGGCCTGGACGGCCAGGATCCGCTCGACCGCCGAAAGCGAGAACGCTCGGAAGCGGACCGCCCGCTCCAGGGCGGCCAGCAGGTCGTCGCGGGTATACGTGCCCAGCAGCGCGAGGACCTTGTGCGCCTGGTCTTTGCCGCAGCGTTGTTCGGCCACCAGACCCTCCAGGAACCGGCTGGCCAGCGGGCCCAACTCCGCGAACCGCTCCTTCAGGATCGCGTGCTTCCGCCGGAGGTCCTCGCCGGGAAGATGGGTCGGCTGAACACTTCGCTGCTGGGTCACCGTTCGGGGCAGCAGTCGGTGCCGGGCGATCTCCTCCAGGTTCGGGCCGTAGATGATGACTTCCTCTTCCGTGATCCGGACCGGCAGCACGCGGCCGATGTGCCGCCAGGGCACGGAATACGCGTTCTGGCGATAGGACACCCAGCCTTCGCTGCTGACCGTGCGGTAGACCACCTCGGCCGTATCGTAGGGCTTGGCCGGCAAGGGAAGCAGGTGCGGGCGTTCCTCGGCGTGCAGGTCCACCGGCCGCCGCTTCGTCTCGCGATGCACGCGGACGTCGGCCACCTGCCGGAGCCACTCGGCGGTCACCTCGTTGAGATGGTCGAGTGACTGGAAGCTCCGTCCGTTGAGCAAATTCGTTTCGACGAAGAAAAATGGCCTCTCGACCTTACCCTTCGTCTGCGCGCGACCTCGCCGGCAGGCCCATGGCCGGAAACCGTAGTGCGTCGCGAACGCCAGGAACCGCGGGTTGTAGATCGGCTCCTCGTCCTCGTACCGGCTGACCACCACCTTCATGTTGTCGTACAGGCAGGTGGCCGCCACGCCCCCGAGGTGTTCGAAGGCCCGGATGTGCTCGCGGACCGTGGTCTCGAAATCCTGGGCGGCCACGAAGCGGAGGTATTGACGCCGGGAATAGCCCAGCACGTAGCTGAAGAGGTTCACCCGGCGGCGGCCCTCCCGGCTGAAGTCCAGATCGTAGATCCCGTAGTCCATCTGGGCCTGGGCCCCCGGCGACGTCTCGAACCGGATCACGGGTTCCCGATTCGGCTGCGGCCGCAGCTCCCGGAGCCGCTCGCGGACGATGGTGTAATGGCCCGCGAAGCCCCGGGCGCGGAGTTCCTCCAGCATCCGCACGGCGGTGATCTCCGGGTAGCGGCCCAGCAGGTCCCGCATGAACTCCTCATGGGCATCCAGGCTGCTGGCCCGCCGCTGACGAGGCTTCGGAAGTTCCGGGTGGCGCGGCCCTTCGATCCGATCCTGCTTCTGCTGATTCAGAATGCGTCGGACGGTCTTGCGGGCGATCCGGAAGTCCCGGGCAATGGCTCGCATGGAGGCGCCACCCTGGTGACGTCGAAGAATCTCATTGCGCATCCGTTCGTTCATGACACCCTCAACTCCGCCAGGAAATCCTCCGCCCCTTCCGCCACGCTCCGGGCTTGGTGGGATAGACGCGTAAATGTCGGCGTCAACGGGCCGCGATCGCAGAGCGTCAGTTCCCCTCGGCCGCGGTGCTGCAGCCAGTTCTCCATACGCCCCAACAGATCCAGCAACAGGCCCAACTGCCTGGAGATCCGGTTCCCGGCGCTGCTGAGCCGCGGGTCCCAGGCCGGCGGGACCACCTCCCGCGCCTGACGGAGGGCCTCGCGCGGTCGGGCCAGCACGTATTCCTCCTTCTCGCGGCTGGCGGACGACAACAGCAGATCCACCACGCCGCGAAGCTCCTCCGGGCTGAGCGAGTCCCGCCGGACCGTCACCAGCACCTCCGCCTGGTTGCCTGCGGGCAACCGGGTCAACTGCCGCGCGGCCGTGGGCGAGAGCAGTCCCAGCCGCAGGTCCTCGCGGGCCTCCGGCCCCAGCTTCTCCAGCAGCGCCAGCCGCCGGCACACCCAGCTCTTGTGCCGACCCAGCAGCTCCGCCGCCTCCACCTGTGACAATCCATCCTCACGCACCAACGCGGACACGATCCACGCCTCCTCCAGTTCCTGGGGCCGACGGCCCACGCAGTTGAGCCCGTAGATCGCCGCCTTGGCGCTCCGCTCATCCACCTCCACCGACCGGGCACTCAGTCGCCCGAAGCCCGGGATCGTCCGCGCCGCCGCCAGACGCTTGAAGCCGTCGAGGACCTCCGGCCGCTCTTCGCGAAGGCACACCACCATCGGGGAGATCTGACCGTATCGCTGTAGCGAGCGGGCCATGGCGGCCTCAGCCTCCGGCACGGACAGACGATAGCGACGGTACGCCTCGCCGATCTCATCCAGGGCCAGCAATCGAATCTCACCGGCAGGCCAGGGGGCCATCGGCCGTCTCCTGATCATGAACTACGAGTCATCGAGTCCTCACCACGTTGGAGAAAGGAAACGGGGGGACCGCAGTGGGTCCCACCCGCTCCTTCCTCTGCTTGGTGTAGAGGGGACAATAGTGTTCCGCCGGCCTGCCCCGCAATATGGAACGCTTAACTTTTGCCCTTCCGATCAGGCCGAACGGCACTTCGGCCGGCGGCGGCGAGACCCTCGTCGCCAGCGGGCCTCACGCTCCAGAACGCGCTGCAAGGCACGGCGGCACAAGGAGCAACAGAACCTCTGCAACGGGGAACGCGGGTGGGGATCGAAACAGGTGTAACAGCCCGGACGGCTGCACGAAGATTTTTTTGAAAACGACGCTGCGCGCTGACCCACGCGCCCGCCTGCGGAAGCCGAATCGGCCACTGCGGCCCCGGGCACGACCGATCCCACGGAATTGTCCGCCCGGGCTTGCCGCCGACGACAACGCTCCCGATACCGGCGGCTCTGCTGACAACGGCAGGCCTTACCTTGTTCTGTGGCCCGATACCGACGCCGGGCATGCCACGCACGCCAACGCCGGGCCGCCTGCCGACAGGCCTCGCTGCAATATCGCGTCTGGGGATGCGTCGGCTCGAACGGCTTCTCGCACCCCTTCAACAGGCACAGCCGACGCCGCGGACGACGCCG
>CAZFSA010000216.1:0-4192 GCA_964521535.1 uncultured Gemmatimonas sp. | reverse complement strand
GGCACCCTCGCCGTACGCTCGGCTGCCCGCGGCGCCGGCGGCTGGAGCGGCGCCGAACTGGCCCTCCGGTTCGAGCGCCTGGGCGGCACGCTCTCGCCCGCGGTCGCGGCCGACTGGTTCGGCTTCGCCACCTCGGTGCTGGCCCCCGGGCTGGAACGGGCGGCTGCCCTGCTTCGCGCCGTGATGTTCGAGCCTGCCTTCCTGCCCGACGAGGTGGAACGGGAGCGGGCCACGCTCCGCGACGAGGTCGCGCAGAGCGCCGACGACATGTTCCGCCACCCGGTGGAGCTCGCCCTGGCCGCGGCATTCGGGGACCAGCGGTACGGTATCCCGGTGAAGGGGTGGCCCGAATCGGTGGCGGCACTGGGCGTGGACGAGGTCCGTCAGTGGCACCTCCTGGAGCTGGGAGCCGGCCGTACCACCGTCGTGGCCGTCGGCGACCTCGATCCGGGCTCGATGCTCGCTACCCTCGCCGGCATCTTCGATGGCGCGCGCGGTGCCCCGCTCGACGAGGCGGATCGTCCCGGGCCCGTGTCGTTTTCGCCAGAGAGTCTGGTCGAGCGACGCGCCCGGTCGCAGACGGCGCTGGCCATGGCGTTCCCCGGTCCCACGCGCCACCATCCGGAACGGCACGCGGCGATGGTGCTCTCGGCGGTCGCGAGCGGGCTGGGCGGTCGGCTGTTCCACGCCCTCCGCGACCGGCGTTCCCTCGCCTACGCGGTGCTGATGTCGAGCTGGCAGCGGCGGGGCGCGGGCGCGATGCTCACCTACATCGCCACCTCGCCCGAACGCGAAGCGGAAGCCCGCGAGGCGATGCTGGAGGAGGTGGTCCGGCTGGGTCGGGAGCCGGTGACTGACGCCGAGTTGACTCAGGCGGTAAACTATCTCGCCGGCCAGACGGCGGTCCAGCGCCAGACCGTGAGCGCCGTCGCGGCCGAGATCCTCGACGCCTGGCTGGTGGGCACCGGCCTCGACGAACTGCACGCTCCCGAGGCCGCCTTTCGCGCCGTGACCCGGGAGGACGTCCTCCGGGTGGCCTCGGGGCTCGACCCGGCCTCACGGGCCGAGGGGGTGGTGCGGGGCGGGCTCTCCGACTGACCCGATGACAGTTCCGGCGCCGCTTCGGCGCATAGCGTGACGTGTCCCAAGGCGTTCTTCACCTTCCGGAGGCCCTCATGGACCAGCGCGGCTTCATCTCGTCGATCTTCGACCTGTCCTTCTCCCACTTCATCACTCCCAGGATCCAGAAGTTCATGTTCGTGCTGCTGCTCGTCGTCGCCGGGGTGGCTGGTATCGCCGTGCTGGTAGCAGCGCTGGGGCTCGGCAGCGGATTCTTCGGCAAACTGGGTGGGTTGATCGTGGGCGTCCCCGCGGCTGCGCTGGCATTCCTGCTGCTCGCGATGTACTTCCGGGTGATGGTCGAGATCCTGATCGTGGCCTTCAAGGGCGTCCAGTATCTCCAGGAGATTGCAGAAGCGGCGAAGGGCGGCCGGAGCACCAATTAGCTCCGACCGCCCTCGGGGGCGTCCGCGCTCCCTGGGGGCCGCGGCCTATCGGGAGGCGCCCGCCAGGTCCCGCACCGCCGTGGCCAGGGCGCGGACCCTGACCTGGTCCCGGGCGCCGCGGGCATCGCCGTCCAATTGCCCGGCCAGCCGGTCAAGCGCCTCGCGTCGGGCGGATCCGGAGGCCTGCTCGGCCCCGCTCAGCGCCTGCCGGGCGGCGGCGATCCGCCCGGATGCCAAGCCATTCCACCGCTCCAGCTGGTCGAGGTAGGCGCGGGCCAGCGCGAAGCTGGGCGGCCAGACGATGCGCGGCTGTCCCTGGGGATTGAGGTAGTCGAACCGCACCGTCTTCGCGGCGTCGATCTCGTTCTGGGTCAGAAACCCGCTGGGAACCAGCTCCAGGATGTCGAGGCCCCGCGAAATCTCCGAGTTCACGATCACCCCGTTGTACCAGTAGGCCGACCACGACCCGCCGTTGCCCATCCGGGTCGCGTCCACCGGGCCCCGGTCGAAGAAGGCGATCTCGACCGGGTTCCGCGGGTCGGTCCAGTCGAACACCGAGATCCCGCCCTGATACCACCCCTGCACCATCACGTCGCGCCCCGGGATCGGAATCAGCGAGCCGTTGTGGGCGACGCAGTTCTCCTCCGGCGTCTGGGGAGCCGGGAGCTTGTAGTAGCTCTGGAAGTGCATCTTCCGGTTCACCAGGGTGAAGATGGCGTTGGCCCCCCACTCCTTCCGGTCCGTGACCCGGCACTTGGCCTGGCCCCCGCCGCCCCATTCGTCGGTGAAGAGGATCTTGCTGCCGTCGTTGCTGAACGTAGCCGAGTGCCAGTAGGCGAAGTTGGAGTCGGCCACCTCGGCGATCCGCACTGGATTCACCGGGTCGCGGATGTCGAGCAGGAAGCCATACCCCTCACAGGCGCCCCCCGCCAAGCCGATCGCCGGATAGACCGTGATGTCGTGGCACTGGGTGGGGCCGGGTCGGGGGCCGTTCCCGCCGCCCTCGCCCTGCCCGATCATCCGCGCCACGATCCCCGGGAGCGCCGCCCGGAGGGCAGCGCTGTCGGCAGCCGTGGCTCCCCCGGTCCCGTTCCGCGCCCGGACGACGCTGTCCAGCATCGGCTGCACGAACTGCGGGGGCACCACCATCTCCATTCCGTTGATGGTGACCGTGAACATCCCCCGGGCCCGTGCCGCCGCCGCCATCCGGGCGGCGGCCGCGATGTCCTCGGGCGCCTCGGCGTGGACCGGCGGGGCCACCAGATCGTCGAAAATCCGGGGTGAGCTCACGATCGCGGCCCGCTCGGGGTGGGCCAGCGGCACCTTGATGACCTCGATCCGGAAGAGGGCCGAATTCGGGTTCCTGTCCGGGGGGCCGCCAACGCAGCCGGGCAGCTCCTCCTCCGAGCGGATCCCGGCCGAGCCCGAGATGTAGACGTAGACGTTCTCGGAATCCCTGGGGTCGACCAGCACCGTGTGGGTGTGCGAGCCCCGGCAGGTCTGGACGTTGCCCACGTTTCTGGGGTTCGCGATATCGCTGATGTCGAAGATCCGAAGCCCCCGGAGGCGATCCCTGCTCACCGCTTCGGGAACGCCCTGCCCGCCGCAGTCCAGCCGGCCGGTGAGCCCCTCGCCCGAAATGAAGAGCAGGTTGCGATAGACCGAGACGTCACTCTGCGAGGCGGGGCAGAAGTAGGCCGTGGTCAGCACCGGCTTGCTCGGGTTGCTGATGTCCCAGATCTGCCAGCCGTTGTAGTTCCCCTGGATCGCGTAGTTGCCCTTGAAGGCCAGGTCGGAGTTGGTGCTCCGCTCGAATCGGGGGGCGGGCGGCGTCCTGGAGAGCACCCGGAGGTTCCAGACCGCCTCGCCAGCATCGTGGAGCCCTGCCTTGAGCCCGACTCGGGGGTCGGGGCTGGGCGCCCGGGCCGAGAAGCCGCCGGCCGGGGCAGGCGCGCCGGACGGTGCGGAGGATCCGGCGCACGCCGCGAGGGCGAGCACCGAGGCCAGGAGCGAGGACGACCGGAGGGGCGGCATCATGCGAAACCTCGAGTGGAAGGGAGAGCGGGCCCGTCCGGGCCCGCCGGGTCAGGGCGCCCGGCCATGCAGCAGCAGCTCGGCGAGCATCAGCTCCATCCGGGCGATCTCCGTGGCCTGGTCCACGTGCACGTCGGAAGCAAACTTGAACACAATCTCGTCCTGACCGGCGCCGTCGGTGGCGAACAGCTCCCTCACCATCGCGACGGCGCCTTTGTGGTGCTGAATCATGTAGGTCAGGAACAGCCGGTCGAAGTCGAGGCCCCGGGCCCGGTCCAGCTCGTCCATCTGCGCCGGCGAGAGCATCCCGTGGGCCTGCACTTCATGGTCATGTCCGCCCGCCGCCATCCGGACCCCGGTGGCCGTCACCTCGGGAACCGGCTGAAGCCGATCGCCCAGCCACCGCTGCATGGTCGCGATCTCGTCGACCTGAGCGTTGATGATCCGGGCCGCCAGGCGGCGCACCGCGGGGCCGGCACCATGGGTTTCCGCCCAACGGGCCATCACGATCGCCTGCGCGTGGTGCGCGATCATCCCCGTCATGAAGTGGATATCCGCGGCGGTGTAGGGGTACCGGGCACTGTCCGCCCGAGCCCGGGCGACGTAGTCCACCTGCCCGAAGTCGATCTCGAACTCCTTGACGTCCGTGGCGC
>CAZFSA010000215.1:0-4355 GCA_964521535.1 uncultured Gemmatimonas sp. | reverse complement strand
GGCACGGGGAGTCCGCCTCCCGGACCCCGCCACGGCGCTGCGGGCCGACGCGGAGGGCAGCGGCCGGCTGGTGCCGGTCAGGGCCGACTCGATCCGCGGGCCGGTGCACTTCTTTCGACCGGAGTACGGCGCCGCCTGGCTCCGGGCTCGCACCGGGCGCGACGACTTCCGGGCCGGCGTGCGGCTGGCGCGCCACGGACACTATGTGCTGTTCGAGGCGCTCAACTTCGCCGATGGCCGGCGGACGCTTCAGGAGATCCGGGACGCGGTGAGCGCGGAGTACGCGCCGGTGCCGCTGGAGGAAGTGGCCGAGTACTTCCGGTTCCTGGAACAGGTAGGGGTGGTATCGCTCGGCGCATCCCCCTCAGCCGGACGCGGCGCCTCCGATCGCGGAGGCGCGTGAGCCGGATCCGGTCGGCGCGAGCTGATCCAGGAACCGGTCCCAGACCGCAGGCTTCGCCCGGTCGTAGGCGCCATCGGTCAGGTAGCGCTCCAGGGCTTCGAGATTGGCCTCGGGCAGGTGGGGATCGGCGGCGAGCGCCCGGAGGGTCTCGCGGATGGCCGGCACCACGGGCTGGCCGTCGGGAACATGGGTGACGCCAGCCGGGAGTGGAATCAGGGTCCGGACCGCGCGGAGGTCGGTCGATACCGGGACGCTTCCCGCGTAGATCGCTTCGTAGTGACGGTAGGTCCAGCGGGCGTTGCCGGCGGGAGCGAGAGCCAGCCGCGAGCGAAGCAGGTGGTAGAAGTACCGCGGGAACGCCGCCCGGGGGCACAGGATGGCGGGATCGAGCCCGGGCCAGGCCGCCTGGAATCGGGCCAGATCCCGTTGACGCACGTGGATCCCACCCCAGAAGGCGAGGTCCGGGGCCGTCCGCCGGATCTCGGTGAGCCACTCGATTCGCTGGGGATACGGCGGCCGTTCGCCGGTGCCGTGGTACGCGGTCGCGTAGCCCAGGAAGGCGAGGTCGTGCACCCGCCGGAACCGGCGGGCATACTGCCGGCCCATCAGGGTTCTGAGGGCTCGCACCGCCAGGGTGAGTCGCCCATGCCGGCGAAGGGGCAGCGCGCCCCAGTCGAGGCCATGGTCCCAGTCCGGTTCCACCCAGGGCTTGAGGTAGATCCGGCTCACCGACCGGAGCAGCCGCTCGTCGGAGGCCCGCCATTCGGGTCCGGCGACGTCGCCATAGTCGAACAGCGCTGCCCGCTCGAACGACACTTGCGCGAGATGCTCGGCGCGGAGACTGGTGGGGAGCCCGATGAAGAGGATCTCCGCCTGGCGCCGGGGGCCGGCGGCCAGCTCGGCCACGGTCACCAGGCGCACGGCACTTGATCCCGCGTACACCCTGAGGAACCGGGCCAGCGTCAGGCCGCTCACGCCCCGGCCCCGGCGCTCGGTGGCCCGGACGATCAGGAACCGCGGCCCCACCGTTTCCTCAACCCACTTCCCGGGGAATGCAGAAGGCGTCAAACGTCTTGTGACGGTGCAGGTTGCCCGGATCGATCTCTTCCTGCACCCAGTCCCCGCTCCGCTCCTCCACCCGATAGACCCGGTATCCGTGCCCGGTGAGACGATCCAGAAGCCGGGCGCGATAGCCCGGCGGCGCCTTGCGCTCGGTGAAGAACTCGACCTGCAACAGCGGCTGCCGCTCTCGAACGAGGTCCTCCAGGGTCTCGAGGATCGCCAGGTCGTGCCCCTCGGCGTCGATCTTGATGAACCGGAGTCGGGGCAGCAGGTCGGGGTATGATTCGGCCAGAAGGGACGGAAGGTGCCGCCCCGTCGCCGTGAGCCGGTAGGCGCCGCCATGAACCCATCGACTGATCCCCTCGTTGATGCCGCCGTTGCAGAAGCCCTGCTCGCCGAAGTACATCACGACGGGGCCGTCCTCCCTGGCCGCGGCTAGCGGGAGCGGGAGGATGACCGTTCGCCCCCGGTTCAGGCTGGCGAGCAGCTCCAGGGTGGGGAAGACGAACGGGTTGGGCTCGAGGGCAAGCACCGCGCCCGACGGTCCGACGGCGAGCGCGATCGGCAGGGTGCTGTCGCCCACGTGCGCCCCGATGTCGATCGCCACGTCCCCGGGGCGGAGATACCTTCGCAGGTGACTCACATGCCCGGCACTCGGAGGAGGCAGGTTGCGGGCCCTGGGGTGGAGCCAGCGGGCGTACTCCACCATTCCGTTCCCGGCCAGCTCGACCGTCACGATCTCCGAGCCGTAGCGGATCGGCGCCGGCTTGAGACCGAGCAGGTGGAAGAACTCCCTGAGCTTCACCGATTACCGGCCGCCTGCGCCCTGAAGGCGGAGGAGTTCGCGGCGGGCCGCGACGAGCGGCGGCAGGTCCGGGTCGCCATCCTTCCACTGCTCCAGGAGCGCTGACCAGGTTGCACGGGCGGTGGCGGGATCTCCCGCGCGTTCGGCTGCAGCGGCCAAACCCTGGAAGCCCCGGAGCCAGTCGAGCTGCATCTCGTCGCCGAACCGCCGGGCCTCGACCACCTCGCGCCAGCGGGCGAGCGCCGAGTCGTGTCGCTCCCGGGCCGTCAGGACTTCGGCGGCCAGCGACCATCCCAGCTGCCGGTAGTCGGCGAACTGGCGGCCGGCCAGCGCCGCTTCCGCCCCGCGGAGATCCCCGAGCGACAGGGCCAGGTCCGCCGTCAGGATGGCGAGGCTCTCCTGGTCCTGCTGGAAGTTGGGTCGAAGGGCCGCCCGCTGGCGGAGGGTATCGAGCATGGTTCGGGCCCGCGATTCGAGACCGGCCCGGACCATCTGGTGCCCACCGAACATCACCGCGGCCGCCTGGAGGTCCCGACTGCGAAAGATCTCCCAGGCCCGGTCCAGCGCAGCCCGGGCGGCGGCGGTCCGCCCCCGGGTGAGTTCCACGTCGGCGAGCAACGCCCAATCGCGATACTCCGACAAGCTCCCCTTCGGCTGCAGCGGGATGGCCGTGGCCAGGTCCTCGGCTGCCTCGGCGAACCGGCCCCGGTAGATCGCGAGATAGGCCAGGGCGCGGTAGCCGCGAGCCCGGTCCGCCGCGGACGGCACGGCGGTCATCTTCCGGAACACCGCTTCGGCCTGGGCGAGGTCCCCCACCAGCACGTGGGTCTCGCCCCACTGGAGGTTCTGGAAGTCGCGGAGCAGGATCATCGAGTCGATCCGAAAGACCGCGGCGTAGGCATCGAGGGCACCGCGGAGGTCTCCCTGCGACTTGCGGGCGATGGCCAGGCCGAGCCAGGCGTAGGCGGAGGCCGGCGCCAGGTCGACGGCCTTCTCGAAGGCGGCAACCGCGTCGGAATACTGCCGGTTCTGGCGGAGTGCCTCGCCGAGCCAGGCCCAGTTGGTAGGTGAGGGGAACCTGGTGGCCAGTTCGCCGGTGGCCGCGACCAGATCGGCTGTCCGGCCCTCGATCTGGGCGAGCGAGGCCCGGACCGCGATCTGTTCCTGCTCGGTGAGCCGCTCCTTCCGATCGGCGGCCGCGCGGAGCCAGCGCAGCGCCTCCGGCACGTGGTTCACCGCGCGGTAGTACTCGCCCAGGCCCCGCATCGCCATCGCGAACCCCGTGTCAGTGGCCAGCGCCCGTTCCAGCGAGGTCCGCACGTCGTCCCACCGACCCCCGAGGAGCGCGGCGTCGGCGTCGGCGAAGGCCTCGAGCGCCGCCACCGAGGCGGTGGTCACGAGCGGCAGGGGTCGGGGCGGCCGGCCGGCATCCCCCAGCTGGCGCCGCACCCAGGCACCCAGCCGGTCGACGCCCTCGATCACCTCCGTCACGGCCACCTGCCGACTCCGGGAGGCGAGGACCCGGCCATCCTGCGGGTCCACCAGCCGCACAGCCAGCAGGAGTTCCTGTCCCAGCGGCGCCGCCTGAAACACCACCACCACCCGACCGCCTTCCCGGCGCGCCAACTCGCGTGCCAGGTCCTCGGACAGGACGGTGTCGGAGACCCGATGGCCCATCCGGGCGAGGCTCGCCGCGAGGCGAGACCGGGGATAGAGCGAGAATCCCGACGACTGCTGGAGGCTCACGGCTGCCGCGACCCGGAGGGCCGGGCCGATCGTGCTGTCCTGAGTGAGGTTTTCGACGTCGGCGAGCACCACCATCTCGCCGCCGGCAAGCTGGCGGGCCGGCGTCTGCTTCACCCACCAGGCTCCGACCGCGACGGCCGCCACTGCGACGGCGGCGACCGGCGTCACCCAGCGACGGCTCCGTGCCCGGGTTGGCGCGGGCACCTGCACCGGAGGACCCGGGTCCGCCCCGGCAACCGGAGAGGCCGGCGATGGCACCGTTACCTCCGCGCCGCGCGCGTCAACGGCCGGGCTGCTCCGGCCGCTCGCGTCGAGCAGGCGCTGCAGCTCCGGCGGGGG
>CAZFSA010000214.1:0-4386 GCA_964521535.1 uncultured Gemmatimonas sp. | reverse complement strand
GGCTTCGATCGCCCGCCGCTCGGCCCCTTCGGCCGTGGCGGCCCGGGCCTGGTGGTAGGTGACCTCGTTCGCCCGTTCGGCCAGTTCGCGGTTGGCCAGCTCGGTGGCGGCCGCTTTGAGGAACTCCTGGAGCCCATCGAACAGCCGACGGGCGGCGCTGCCGGCCGGGGCCCCGGCCAGATCGCCGATTCCGGCATCGGCCAGCGGCTTCTGCTGGAGGTCCAGCCGCTTCAGATCCTCCACCAGGGCGGCGATCTCCGTCGGACCGGGGACCGGCGCTCGCCGGGTGAGGTTCAGGGCGCCGCCGGCCCATTCCAGCCCGGCCAGCCGCAGCAGCAGTCCCACCTCTCCCTCTTCGGCGCCCCGGAACACCGGGGTCTTGGCCTTGAATCCGAGCAGGCTGGCGCACCACCCCAGGTGGGTCTCCAGGATCTGCCCCACGTTCATCCGGCTCGGGACCCCAAGGGGATTGAGCACGATGTCGACCGGCCGGCCGTCGGGCAGGAAGGGCATATCCTCTTCCGGCACGATCCGGGCGACGATGCCCTTGTTGCCGTGCCGGCCTGCCATCTTGTCCCCGACCGCCACCTTCCGCTTCTCTCCCAGGTACACCTTGACGAGCTGAATGACGCCCGGCGGGAGCTCATCGGGCTGGAGGATCTTGTCGATCTGGTCTTCGGCCTTCTCCTCGACCCGGGCCCGCTCGCGGGCGGCGGCGTCGATGGTCTGTCGCAGCCGTTCGTTGGCCGCCTTGTTCGCCACCCGGAGGGTCTTCAGGTCCACCTCGCCCAGGTCGACGTCGGCCAGCGATGCCGCCGTGATCCTGGTGCCGGCCGGGAGAAACTCCTCCACGGTACCGGCGCGGAGCATCAGGGCCACCTCCTGCCCGACGAGGAGCGACCGGACCTCTTCCATCATGACGTCGTTGATCCGGGTCTTCTCCTCCTGCTCGATCCGCCGAACCTCGCCGATCCGCTCGCCCCGGTCCTTTTCCACCACCTGATCCTCGACCCGACTGAAGATCTTGACGTCGATCACCGTGCCCTTCATCCCGGGCGGCACCTTGAGCGACGAGTCCTTCACGTCCTTCGCCTTCTCACCGAAGATGGCCGTGAGCAGCTTCTCTTCGGGCGACAGCTCGGTCTCGCCCTTCGGGGTGATCTTCCCGACCAGAATGTCACCGGGCTTGACATGGGCCCCGATCCGGACGATTCCGCGCTCGTCGAGGTCGACCAGGGCCTCGTCGGAGACGTTCGGGATCTCGCGGGTGATCTCTTCCTGCCCCCGCTTGGTGTCGCGGACGTGGAGTTCCAGCTCCTGGATGTGGATGGACGAGTAGACGTCGTCCTTCACCAGGCGCTCCGACAGCACGATGGCGTCCTCGAAGTTGTGCCCGTACCAGGGCATGAAGGCCACGGTCACGTTGGCGCCCAGCGCGAGTTCGCCGTGCTCGGTCGCCGCGCCGTCGGCAATGACCGCCCCGGCCTCGACCCGCTGGCCCAGCGCCACCAGGGGACGCTGGTTGAGGGCGGTGTCCTGGTTGGTGCGCCAGAACTTCTTGACCCGATATCGATCCACCTGAGCCAACCGGGCGAGCGGCACGTCCGCCGCGCCGCCGGTTCCGGAGTCGACGATGATCTCATCGGCGTTCACCCGGGTCACGACCCCCGCGCGGCGGGCGACCAGCACGGCACCGGAGTCGCGGGCCACCTTCTCCTCCAGGCCGGTGCCGACAATCGGCGCGTCCGGGAAGAGCAGCGGCACCGCCTGCCGCTGCATGTTCGAGCCCATCAGCGCCCGGTTGGCGTCATCGTGTTCCAGGAACGGGATCAGGGCCGCTGCGATGGAGACCAGCTGTTCCGGACTGACGTCCATGAAGTCGATTCGGGACGGCGGCAGGAGCGGGTAGTCGTCTCCCCGGCGGCAGAGCACCAGCTTCTCCACGAAGCGGCCCTGCCCGTCGACCAGGGCGTTGGCCTGCGCGACGGCGTACCCTTCCTCCTCGCTGGCCGAGAGCCAGCGGATCTCGTCGGTGACCCGGCCATCGCGCACGACCCGATAGGGCGTCTCGACAAAGCCCAGCTCGTTGATCCGCGCAAAGGTCGCCAGGCTCGTGATCAACCCGATGTTCGGCCCCTCCGGCGTCTCGATCGGGCACATCCGGCCGTACTGCGAGTAGTGGACGTCGCGGACTTCGAACCCGGCGCGCTCCCGGGTCAGGCCGCCGGGCCCCAGCGCCGACAACCGGCGCTTGTTGGTGAGTTCGGCCAGCGGGTTGGTCTGGTCCATGAACTGGCTCAGCTGCGACGACCCGAAGAAGGCCTGAATCACCGCCGACACGGTTCGGGCGTTGACCAGGTCGTCGAGCGAGATCTTCTCCGGATCGGCATTGATACTCATCCGCTCCTTGACCAGGCGCGCCATCCGGGACAGGCCGACCGAGAACTGGTTGGCGATCAGTTCGCCGACCGAGCGGATCCGGCGATTCCCGAGGTGGTCGATGTCGTCCGTGTGGCCGCGCCCGTCGTGCAGGTCGATCAGGTACCGGATGATCGCCACGAAGTCCTCCTCGGTGAGGACCGTGTGGTTGGGGTCGGTCTTGAGCCCGAGGCGGTGGTTGATCTTGTACCGGCCCACCCGGCCGAGGTCGTACCGCTTGGGATTGAAGAAGAGCCGCTGGAGCTGGGCGCGGGCCGTCTCCAGGTTCGGCGCGTCACCGGGCCGCAGCAGGGAGTAGATCTGCTGCAGCGCATCGGTCTCGGTAGTGGTGGGGTCCTTCGCGAGGGTGTTCTTGATCAGGGGCGACTCCGCGCGGCCCGAGGGCAGCAGCACCTCCACCCGCACGGCGCCGGCCGCGAGGAGACGGCTCCGCAGCGCCTCGTCGATCTCGACCCCTGCGTCGGCGAGGATCTCGCCGGTCTCGGGATCCGCCGCCGGGAACGCGAGCACCGGCAGTTGGCGATCGCGGGTCGTGGTCGGCTGCTCCTCCTCGCGGAGGTCAACGGTGGTGTACCCGGCGAAGACGCTCACCGTCTGGACGCCGACGTGTCGCATTGCGTTGAGGCGATCGGCGGTGAGCTCGTCGCCCAGCGCCCCGAGGAGCTCGCCGTCCGGGCTCTCCGGGTTGGGGACGTCGGCCGCGAGCAGCGCCCCCAGGATCTCGCGGCGCTCCTGGCGCCCCTCGAGCTTGCCGCTGATCCGGATCTGCTTCGTGGCAAAGAACAGCTTCAGGATGTCGGCGTTGGTGCCGTAGCCGAAGGCGCGCAGCAGCGCGGTTGCCGGGAACTTCTTCTTCTTGTCGATGTGGACGTAGATCACGTCGTGGATGTCGATGGTGAACTCCACCCACGAACCACGGAACGGGATGATGCGGGCCGAAAAGAGCCGTTGGCCGTTGGGATGGATCTCCTCCTCGAACACCACCCCCGGCGACCGGTGCAGCTGGCTCACGACCACCCGCTCGGCGCCATTGATGACGAAGGTGCCGAGGGGCGTCATGATCGGCAGTTCGCCGAGGTACACTTCGCGTTCGATCTGGTTCTTGAGGCGGCGCTGGCCATCGACGTCCTCAAAGACGTTGAGAGCCAGCTTGGCCTTCAGCGGCGCGGCATAGGTCATGTCGCGCTCGATGCACTCCTCCACCGAGTACTTGGGCTCGCCCAGGGAGTAGCTCTTGAAGTCCAGCTCGTACTTGCCATTGACGTCGGAGACCGGGAACAGGTCCCGGAAGACCCGCTCCAGCGACACGTCCTGCCGGTCACCCTCCACGTCGTCGGGCTCCAGCAGCGCGCCGAACGCCCCCGTCTGGATATCCAGGAGGTGGGGCATCGGCATGGCGCTGTCACGCTTCGAAAAGGTGATCACCGGTCGCGATTCAGACATCGTTCAGTTCCCCCAATCGGGTAGGGAGGCCAGGCGGCCGGCGCGCCCCGCGCGCCAATTTCCGATCTTGGCCTTCCCCTTTTCTTGCAACGGCGAAAGCATCCCGCCGCGGCGGGCGGCTCCGAAGGTCGGAAGCCGCCCGCCGCGGGGTGATGATGGTTCGTTTGTCGAGGTCGCTCGGCTGTCGCGCATGCCGCCTCACTGAAGAAGCCATGGGTCTGACCCCGCGGGACCACCGCGGTCCGGGGTCGCCGCCCAGGGCTACTTCAGCTCGACGGTGGCGCCCTGCTCCTCGAGCTTCTTCTTGATCTCCTCGGCCTCGGCCTTGGATGCGCCCTCCCGAATGGTCTTTGGCGCGCCGTCGACGATCTCCTTGGCCTCCTTGAGGCCCAGGCCGGAGATGATTTCGCGAATCACCTTGATGACCTGGATCTTCTTGGCGCCGCCATCCTTGAGAATGACGTCGAACTCGGTCTGCTCTTCGACGGCCGGTGCCGCGCCGCC
>CAZFSA010000213.1:0-4397 GCA_964521535.1 uncultured Gemmatimonas sp. | reverse complement strand
GCCGAACGCCCGGGCGGCTCGAGGTGCCAACCGGCGACGGGCACCGGTCGCACCCGCTGCACCGGACCAGCCGTTCGCCGAAGTAGGCGAGCAGGGTGGCCCGACGGCACCCGGTCCCGCTCGCGTAACCGTCGACCGCGGCGAGCCGGCTCAGCGCGGCCTGGTGACGCCGCTCCACCAGTTCCCACCGGACTCGGCCCCGGTCCGGCCGCAGCTCGCGCCAGAGTCGGTCCACCGATGCCCCCACTCCCGCCGGCAGGCGACCCCGGGCGACGGGATCGCGCCACGCGGCCTCGACCAGACGCCGCGCCGGGAACGTCACGGAGAGCTGCCGCCGCGGAAGGTCCGCGTCGCCCTTGCGGTGGAGCAGCACGCAGCGGGCTGGTGCGCCGTCGCGTCCTGCCCTCCCCGCTTCCTGGTAGTACGATTCGGGTGTGGGGGGCAGCGTCCAGTGGATCACCATCCGGACGTTCGGCTTGTCGATGCCCATCCCGAAGGCGGAGGTGGCGGCGACCACCTCCAGACGGTCGTCGAGGAACTCGCCCAGCACCTGTTCCCGGCGGGCGCGACCGAGCCCGGCGTGGTAGGCGGCCGCGCGAAACCCGCGCTCGCCGAGGACCCGTGCCAGCGCCTCGGTGAGATTCCGGGTGGCGCCGTAAACGATGGCGACGCGATCCTCAAGCGCAAGCAGCTCAAGCAGGCGCCGGAGGCGTTCGCGCTCGCTGCTCACCGGCACCACGCCGAACCAGAGGTTCCGGCGATCGAAGGAGCCGAGGTGGAGGTCGTACCCGCTCTGCTCGCCGAGGCCGAGGCCCCGGGCGATCTCGGTCCGCACCGCAGGTGTGGCGGTCCCCGTCAGGGCCAACACCGGGGGCGAGCCGAGCGCCCGTCGCAGCCCGCGAAGGGCCAGATAGGCCGGCCGGAAGTCGTGCCCCCACTCGGCCAGGCAGTGCGCCTCGTCAACAGCCAGCAGCGTAACCGTAACCCCGGCGGACGACAGCTCGGCCAGGAGCCGCTGGCCCCTCTCGGGTGCCACGTAGAGGAGTTTCAGGCTGCCGGCGGCGAGTTCCTGGCGGACCTCGTCCTGGGCTGCCCGCGATTGGAGGCTGTTGAGACAGCGAGCCGGCAGGCCGCGCGCCCGCGCCGCATCGACCTGGTCCTGCATCAGGGCCACGAGCGGTGAGATCACGACCGTAAGACCGCCCCCTAGCAGGGCCGGGATCTGGAAGCAGACCGACTTGCCCGCGCCGGTGGGAAGCACGGCCAGGGTATCGCGTCCGGCGAGCACGGAGCGCACGACCCGGGCCTGGGGCGCCCGGAAGTCGCGGAAGCCGAAATGGCGGCTGAGCAGATCGCGAGCGGGTTGAAGGGGGTCGGCGGCGGGCGGCGGGACGCGGTCGGCCATGGCCGGACCAAGATCGGATCCCGGTGGCCGTGGCCGGCAACCCAATTGGCGCGAACCGTACCAATCTGGCAGGGCTCTCCGAGACCGGTGGGCGAGGGAGGCGCGTGTCGGTCAGCGACCGGCGCGCCGGCCGAGGATCCGCAGGAGCACCGAGATGCTCACCGCGACAATCGCCACCCAGACCATGCGGCGGTCGTCTCGCAGGACGCCAACGACCGCCGCGACAAGTCCGATCAGGCTGATGACGAGTCGGACCGGGGTCACCGCATCAATGGCGGAAGCGGGCTGGGGAGAGGTACTTCCCGACCCCAGAGGGTTCCTTCGATGTCGAGCACCAGGTGGCCGACAGGAAAGAATCCGTCGCCCAGCGGCCACGGCACCGGGCCCAGAAGGAGCGTGCGATCAAGGCGCTCGCCCGGGCCCAGGCGGATCTCCTCCGGCCCGGCCTGCGGGACGAGCACCGGGGTCGCCGCATAGAAGCGAATGCTCAGGTCGGCCTCCCAGAGCGTGGCAGCCCCGGGATCTGCAAACCCCGGCGTGAGCACCACTTCGATCTGCCGTCCGCCCAGCCTGGGCTCGAGATCCATGGCCAGGCGGCCCAGGGCGTAGTTGAGCGGCTCGGTCTCCAGAATCTGACCCTCGTCGTCGACCACCGAGAAGCCGAGGTCGGTGAAGAGGGGCCACTGGCTCCGGGGCATCGCGAGGTCGACCACCAGGCGCGTGGCCCAGCCCGGCACGGTGACCGGCACTCGCCGCTCGACGCTGCCGCGCTGGGAGAACCGCACCGACCGCTCGCCTCCCTGGATTCCGAACATCACCGTGCCGGCCACAGCGTGCGCGGTCCGGTTCTCGAACCACGCGCCGACGGAGTCCGCATGGGTCCGCGCGGCGCCGAACGCGACGGGAGAATGCCGCACCGTGAGCTCCAGGCTTGCCGGTTCCCCAGGCAGGGCGGACGCCACCGCCTCGTAGGTGCCGGCGATCAGATCGCGCCCGTCCAGCTCGAACTCGGCCGCCCCCTCGCCGGCCCCGGCCTCGAGGCCGGTTCCGCCGCGGTTGGGCTGGCCCCCCGGCTCGTGGAGGAAGGCGAGGCCCTTCTCGAATCGCCTGGTCGACTCGACCCTGACCCGCACCGGCCGAGCGCTGTCGGCGATGAAGAACAGCCGCCGAATGCCGGCTGGAGTCAACACCGCCCGGGACCTGAGCCCGGAATCAGGAACGGCCTCGGCCCGCACCACCGCCATGCTGGCTCGGAAGAGCGGTCCGATGGTCAAGTCCGAGGCCCAGCCCGTCACCGTGGCGGAATGGAGCCCGGGTTCGCCAAGAGCCCCCAGGCGCGCCCTGACCCGCACCCTGGTCAGGGGCGGCGTGACGGAGGCCACCGGGGGCACCACGAGCCAGCTGGCGTCGCTCTGCAGCCGCACGGGCCCCGCCAGACCGCCCTCCAGCACCAGCACCACGCTCGAATCGGGAGCGGGCCCATGGTACCGCCCACGGGCGTTCGCCCCGGTCGCGGCCGGCGGGGGCTCGGGCGGCCCAGGCTCGATCCACGCCTGGATCGCGGCAATTGCCGGGAGGCGGCGGAGCACCCGGTCGGCCGCCATCAGATCGAGGAGTCCGGCGCCCTGGTCGGGGGCAGTGGCATTCGGCAGCGGTCGAGCCGTTGCCTCCAGGGCCTGCTTGAGCTGGCGGGCCTCGACGATCCGGCCCTCCTGCCGCGCGGCCGAAAGGAGCAGGGCCGCCGCGCCCGCCACGTGCGGTGACGCCATGCTGGTGCCGTTCTTGATCTCGTCACCGACCGACCAGCGCGGCACAGAGGAGAACGCGATCCCGGGGGCCATCACGTCCGGCTTTCCCAACTCGCCGCCGCGCGCGCTGAAGAAGGCAACCACGTCGCCGCCGGCCTTCGGTCCGATGAAGGAGGCCGGGAGCGTGGCCCCCACGGTGATCGCCCGCGCGGCCGACGCGGGAAATCCGAGCGTGGAAATCCCGGGCCCGTCGTTTCCCGCGCTGGTGACGAAGACGACGTCGGGATTCGCGGCCAGCACCGAGTCGACCAGGGCGTCGATCCGTGCCGCCCCTTCCCGCTCGTTCCCCACGCCGAAACTCAGGTTCATCACCAGCGGAAACCCTCGCTGGCGGGCAAAGCGGATGGCGTACTCCATGGCCCGGAGCATGCTCCCGGTCACGGAGATCCCGCCGTGCGCGTTGTTCGCGATCTTGAGTCCCAGGAGCTGGGCGCCGGGCGCCACCCCGTCGAAGCCCGATACGCCATAGAGCCCGTACCCCGCCGCGATCCCCGCGACGTGGGTCCCGTGACTGCTGGTGTCGAAGAAGAGGTCGAGGACGGGCGCCCCCGCGGAGTCCGCGAGATTCGCCGCCACGGCGAGCGGGGCGGCCTGTCCGCCCGTGCGCCAGCCAAAGGTCTGACGCGCGTGCAGGTAGTCCTGCACCGGCCGTTCGTCACCCAGCGACCCGTCGCCGTTGGTGTCCGCGAAGACCACCCAGCCCTCAGGCGCCCGGGTCACCACCAGTGGCAGGTCGTCGGTGTTGGTGCCATCGCCGTCGAGGTCGGCCGCGGGGAGCTGGCCGAGCGTTCGCTCCGCGAGGACCCCGCCATACCAGGGGCCGGAGGGATTGAGGGCGGCAACCCGGCTCATTCCGAGCAACCGCGCGCGTCCCACCATGACGGTGTCGCCGTTGGGGTGGAGCGGGCTCAGCGCCACCCGGCCCTCGGCGGAGAAGTCCCGGAGGTCGAGCAGCTTGGGGTCACCGGTGGAGGTGGCTCCGAGCCCCGGCGCCGCGGGGTCGACCCCGCTGTCCAGAATGGCGAGGAGCACGCCGCGACCGTCGAAGGTCGGGTTTGCCTGCCGGTAGGCCCAGACGTTGGTGGAGGCCAGCGGCATGAGCCCCCGCCGTGCCGCTTCCGCCGCCGGCATGACCGGCTCGCGCGCAACCCGCGGCGGCGGCGCGGCAGGGGGGGGCGACACCC
>CAZFSA010000212.1:2727-4572 GCA_964521535.1 uncultured Gemmatimonas sp. | reverse complement strand
CGAACACCGCCGCATGCCCGCGGCCCGACCCGGTCGCCGCCCGCACGGCCGCCACCCGGGACAGCCCGCCACCGCCCAGCGCCTCGATCACCTGCTCGTCGCTCATCCGAGCCGTGGTGGAGAAATCGACCAGCGCCGGGGGGACGCGCCCGCGCGCCGAGGGCAGTCGGAGAGTGCTGGCATACAGCGCCACCGCCCAGCGGTCGCCGGGCGACAGCAGCCTTTCGTATGCCGGCATGGCCGTACCCGCCACGCCGATCGTGACCCGGCGGTAGAAATCGAGCGGGCTCGAGCCCGCCAGGACCTCGGCCTCCGAGAGCCTGGACGGAGGCGGGTCGAGCCCCGCCGCTTGCGGCCCGTCGGCCCGGCCCACGACGCCATGGCAGGCGGCGCACACCTGACGATACACTTCGGCCCCCCGGGCCAGGGAGGGAGCCTGGTCCGGGATCTCATCCAGCTCCACCGAGAGGGCGCGGGCCAGGCCGGTGACCAGCTCCTCCACGCCCGCCGTCAACGAGTCCGGAGACCCGGTGGCCTCCACCAGCGTCAGAAGCCGCCCAAGGGTGGCGGCCACGGGACCTGCCCAGGCATCTGGCAGACCGCCAGCCGCGCGGCGGGCCTCGGTCAGAAAGAGCCGCGCCTCCTCGACCTCGGGCTCGAGGATGACCTTGCCGTCGCGGACGCCGAGGCGATACTCCTCGGCGGCGAGACGCGCGGTTGTCGCCACTCGTCTGACAACCTGAGCGGAGTCCGGTGCCGTTCCCTGGGCCGAGGCCAGCGGGGCCCCGGACACGGCGACAGCACTAATGAGAATGAGTCTCAAATAATTTGGCGACATCGCAACTCAAACTAGAGCGCGATGCTAGCAATTGCCAGTGGGGGCCGGGCCAACCAGTTCCAGGATCGCCGCCGCGGCGGCCGTTGCATCGGAGTGGGTGAGGGAGGTGTGAATCCGCAGCTCGCCGCACGCCGCCACCGCCGCTGCCGCCCGGCCGTGCAGCCTGATCGATGGGCGGCCGTGCGGCCCCCGAACCACTTCGATCTCGCGCCACCCGACGCCTCGGGTTTCGGGTAGTGCCTGGAGGGCCTTATAGACCGCTTCCTTCGCCGCCAGCCGCACCGCGAGATGCCGGGCCGGGTGCCGCATGCCCATGACGTACGCCCGTTCCTCGTCCGTCAGCAGCCGCTCCAGCACCCGGCGACGCCCCGGCGCGAGCAGGGCCTCCGCCCGCGCCACGTCCACCACGTCCAGCCCGAAGCCGACTACGGCCATGGCAGGCTCCAGAAGCGGTCGGCCAGCGGGTCGAGCCACGGGGGACGGGGAATCCAGCCGCCTAACGCAAGTCCGAGCCACGCGGCAACCAGGCCAAGCACCGCTGCCAGCCCCACCCACAGCGTCTTCGGTGGGCGCCAGGCCTCCAGCGCGGCCACCGTGGAGGAGCGGGCGCCCACGGCCTCGCGGGCCAGCCGCTCCAGTTCGTCCCAGGATTCCTCCAGCGCCGCCGCCCGGCGCCGCACCGCAGCCGGCCACTCGGTGGGATCCCCACCCCGCGCCAGCTCCCGTTCCAGAGGCGCTCCCGCCGAATCGAGGCGGGCGTGCAGCATCACTCGTTCCTCGGCGTCGGGGCGGGCGGCCAGGACCCGCCGCCGGGGAGCCCCGGACCGGCGTGCCGCCAGTTCCAGCCGGGCGTCGATCGCGGCACTGGTCCGCTCCGCCACCTGCTCCACCGCGCGCCGCCAGATCTCGAGCCAGGCCGCACGATCGAGGCCCGCCCGCGCGCCATCGACGTCGCCGGCCAGGAGGAAGTCCCGGGCGGCAGCCGCCCGCTCGAACACCGCTGTTAC
>CAZFSA010000212.1:0-2717 GCA_964521535.1 uncultured Gemmatimonas sp. | reverse complement strand
GGTCCCTGGCTCGTGGTCCGGGTCGGTGTCGCGCCGGACCACCTCCGGCAGCCGGCCAAGCCAGGGACCCAGCTCGGGCAGCCCGGGCACCACGCGGCCCCGGCCGGTCATCGCGCCGACCACGACGGGGCTTCTCCGTCGAGCTGGGCCAGCGCGGTCGCGGCGGGACGCCCCTCCCGGGCTTCCCAGCGGGCCACGAACCCCACCAGCGCGTCGGCCGTGAACGCCTGCCGCGGCAGGCCGGTCGCGGCCACGGCCCGTTCGATCGCCTCGGGCGCTCCTTCGATCTCCAGCAGCACGTCCATCCGGGGATACCACTCCAGCCGGATCGTGGCGCCCTCCAGCGAGTAGTACTCGACGTACCGGTCGATGGCCTCGACCACCCGGTAGCCCAGCGCCTCGAACACCGCCTCGGCCGGGCCGCCGGACACTTCGTACTCGATCTCGGCCCGCCGCTTGTAACCCCGATCGACGCTGACCGGCCCTTTCCAGCTGACCCGCACCCGATGCCCCTCCGGTTCCGCGAATCGGCGCACCCGCAGGACTTCGTCGCGGGCCAGCAGCGCTCCCTCGCGATCGAACCGGCGATCGTGCATCAGGCCGGCGAACCCCGCGACCGCCCCCGCTTCGACGAGTGACCTCCTCACCGCCGCCGGATCCGGAACGACCGCCTTGAGCTCGAGCTCGATCATTCGAGGTCAGACAGCAGGATCCGGCAGGCAGCGGCGGGATCGCGAAAATCCCGCAGCACGACGTCGGCACCGGCCCGGGCCAGGTCCTCGACCGAGTAGCTCCCGGTCGCCACCGCCACGCTCCGCGCCCCGATGCCGCGACCACAGGTGACGTCGGCTGGCGTGTCGCCGATGATCACCACCTCCGGCCCCTCGGGAGCGCGTCCAAAGAACGGAACGGCCCGCTCCACGGCGATCGCCGGGAGGGCCGCGCGCACCGGGTGGTCGGACCCGAAGGCTCCCACCCTGAACCGGGCGGGATCGAGGGCCACGGCCTCGAGCTTGAGCCGCGCGCCCCGGCTCACGTTGCCGGTGAGCAGGCCGAGGACGACCCCGGCCTCCTGCTCCACCAGGTCCAGCAGGGCCCCGACGCCCGGGAGGAGCTCGGCCCGGGACCCGTTGACGGCGAGATCGCCGGCCAGGTGCACCAGGTACCGGTCGAGCAGCTCCCGGATGGTGTCCGGATCGTCGGGCGCGGGGGCGCCCGCCGCCGCGAGCAGCTCGCCCGCGATCTGGGGGTCGGTCTTGCCGTCGAAGCGGATCCGCTCCAGCGCGGCGGGGTCTGCGGCCTCTGCCAGCTCCCCCAGCGCGGCCAGGATCGCCCGGCGGCCGGCGCCGCCCGAGAGCAGGAGGGTCCCGTCGATGTCGAACAGCAGCAGCCGCTTCATGCGGGCGGGGGCCCGGGCGTCGCCGTTTTCGCCTCGCACTCCCGGCACCGGATCACCCCCCGGAAATTGCAGATCAGGCACACGAAGGTCCCGCAGTCCACGCAGGGATACCCTTCCGACGCCCGCTCTTCGCGCCCGCACGCACGGCAGATCATCGCATCGGTTCCGGTCGGCGTCGGCTTGTCCATGCCGCTCTCCCTCAGTCGGTCAGACCGTAGAGTCGAATCTTGTTGATCAGGGTGGCTCGGGAGATTCCCAGCTCCTTGGCGGCCCGGGTGCGATTGCCGCCATGGTACCGCAGGGTCCGCTCGATGTGCTGATGCTCGAGCGAGTCCAGGCTCATCGGCGTATGCCGCCGGTCGCCCACGCCGGGCCGGGCCCGGAACTCACCGGGAAGGTGCTCGACATTGATGGTGACCTGCCCCCGCGCCACCAGCATCGCCCGCTCCATCACGTTGATCATCTCGCGCACGTTGCCGGGCCAGGCGTAGGCCAGGAACCGCTCCAGGGCATCCACCGAAATGGCTCCGGGGCCCTCGGGCAGCTCGCGCCGGGCGTCCTGATGGATCAGGGTGAGCAGGCCGAGTCGATCCTCCTGGGTCCGCTCGCGGAGGGCTGGCAGCGCCAGCGGCATCACCGACAGGCGATAGAACAGATCCTCCCGGAACCGCCCCGCCTCGACCGCCTCGGAGAGCGCCCGCCGGGTGGTCACCATCAGGCGGGTGTCGACCGCGATGTCGTCACCGCCGCCAACCCGCCGGAAGGTCCGGGTCTCGAGCACCCGGAGCAGCTTGGGCTGAATTTCCTCCGGGAGATCCCCGATCTCCCGGATCAGCAGGGTCCCGCCGGCCGCCAGCTCGAGGAGCCCCCGGCGCCGCTCGGTCGCCTCCACGAACACCCCCTTCTCGTGACCGAAGAGGAGGGCGTCGAGGTAGGCCCCGTTCATGCCGCTGCACCGGACCTCGAGGAACGGCCTGCCCGCCCGGGCCCCGAGGTCGTGGATCACTCGTGCCGCCCAGGCCTTGCCCACGCCGGTCTCCCCAAGGAGGAGCAGGGCGGTCTTGTCGCTCTGCGCCAGCAGACCGATCTGCTGCGCCAGCTGCTTCATGGCGGTCGAGGTTCCGAGCGAGTCGAGGCCATGGCGGGGCGCGGAGGCAGCGAGCAGGGTCCGGACCAGGCGGCGGGTTCGCGCGACGGCCGCCACGTTGGCCGCCGCCGTCACGATGACCCCCGGATCGGCGCTGGTATCCAGCACCTGGAATCCCCCGCTCGCCAGCGCCGCCGCGGCCCGGCCGGGGTCGGGGCGGTCGGCGAAGAG
>CAZFSA010000211.1:0-4605 GCA_964521535.1 uncultured Gemmatimonas sp. | reverse complement strand
AGCTGCCGGACGGTCCGTCGCGGCCCGTGTGGGGCGACGGTCCCGACCAGCAGGGGCCGCGGCGGTCCGGGTCGCATCCGCAACGGCCGCAGGCGGCGGATCGAGGTCGCGCCCCGACTGGGTTTCGTACATCCGCATCAGCCCGTTGTGGTTGTAGGCCACGGAGCCGAGATACCCGGGCGACCACCCGTCCATGAAGGCGTGGGTGTAGACGCCTGGCATCCCGTACTTGGTAAGCTGGGCCAGCTCCCAGTTGGCGAACCAGGGCAGCTCGGCGAAGAGCAGCGGGTCGAGGTTGGGATTCTGGGGCGCGGCCCCGCTATAGGTGTAGAGGAGCGGCAGCGACTCGTGGAGGTCGTGCATGATGGGCGGGTAGGCCGTGAAGTACCAGTCGACCAGGGCCCGCATCTGCACCAGCGAGAGGTTGATGTCCCGGTTGTTGTCGTGGTAGGCGTAGCGACCCCAGTAGGGCACCGGAGGCACGGTCCGCCGCCGGACCGAGTCGGCCGCGGCGCTGTCCGGCGGAGGCGGCCGGAACCCCGGCGGGTTCACCAGCCCGGCCTCCAGGTTCCGGTAGAACCAGTCGACGTTCCGGTCCCGCCCGTCGGCGTCGGCCACGGGCGTCACCGAGACGTAGAGATTGTTCCGGATCTGGGTGACGATCGGCGAGGTCTCGGTGGCGAGCCGGTACACCAGCTCCATCAGCATTTCGGAGGGGCCGGTCTCGCCGCTGTGCAGCCCTCCCATAAGATGGTAATGGGGCCTGGTGGTCCGAATCAGCTCGGCGATCTCGGCCTCGCTCCGCCCCCGCGGATCGGCGATCCGGGCCAGGTTCCGCCGGTTGGCGTCCAGGGCCTGAAGGTTGGCCTCCGAGCTCACCCAGACCACCACCAGCTCCCGTCCCTCGTCCGACCGGCCGATGGTCTCGACTCTCACCCGGGGCGTGGCCGCCGCGAGCGCCCGGTAGTAGCGGAGCTGATCGGCGTAGTAGGTGAGCGTCCGGGGCGCGCCGATGTGGTAGCCGAGCACGTCCTTCGGGGTGGGGACGCCTTCCACCAGCGGCAGGTGGTCCACCAGCGGGCTCCCGAGCCGGGGATTGGGTGTCCACTCCCGGTAGCTCTGCTCGAAGGAGGGATCCTGTCGCTGGTTGGGATCGCGGGTGGCGGTGGTGGTCTGCTGGCCGGCAGCCTGGCCGCCGAGGAGCAGCGCGGCGAGAGCGGCGGAGATCCGGGGACCTGCCCAGCGACGGCGAGCCGGGCGCCCTCCGGAGGCGGAGCGACATGTCATGGCGCGGTTCCTGGCGGGTTGGGGCCTGGAGCAACGGGCGGAATATACGTCCGTCCGGACCAGTTGCCCGCCCGGGATCAGCTGACCGACCCCGCGCGCCGGGCCCGCTTCAGGGCCGGGCCCCGCCTCGCATCCGCACCACGTGTCCCCGCGCGATCCCCTCGCCCGCCAGGATCCGCGCGGTGCTGAACTGCTCCAGCACCCGCTCCACCACGATGGTCCCCACCGGCGATTCGGGCGCGCCCAGCGACTTGCCGGTGGCGGGGTCGATCAGCACCGCGCCCGGAGCCAGGACGTCCAGCTCCAGACCGGGCCGCAGTCCGTCGGCCGCGGCGGCGTTCAGGTACACCACGCCCTCGCGCACGTCCACCACCCGCGCGCTCCAGCGAATCGCCGGCATGCCTACCAGCAGCGCCGTGACGGCGTTTCGGATCGCCTGGCGTGAGGCCAGCCCGAGGGGCGTGGTGAGCTCGGCGTCCGCCGAGTAGGACTTCTCCGCCCTGATCAGGTCGGCCGCGATACCGCTCTGGCTCGCCTTTCCCTTTCCGGGCGCCGAGGCCAGGATCTCCCCCGAAGCCGCGTCGATCAACCGGAGGTCGAGCGTCACCTCGGCGCTTACCCGCTCCATCGCCATCCTGAGCCCGGGCACCAGGTTCGTCACCTCCCCGCCCACGCTCGACTTCCCGAACGTGAAGGCGGTGATTTCGCCGGTGATGAGCGCCTCGGCGCCGAGCAGCATGCCCGCCTGCGCGGCCGTCTCCCGGGTGGTCCGCCCGGTGCTGCCCAGGTTCTGCTCGTGGTCGATCTGGGCCAGCGCCGCCCGCTCCAGCACCACGAACCGGTTGGTCTTGACCAGCACCGAGGTCAGCATCTCGGTGAGGCCCCGGGCAAACTCGGCCGGCGGCGGAATCGCGATCGTCACCGTGGTCTGCTGGCCCTGGCCCGGCGGGTAGGGCTGGTACTGCGGGGCCGGGGCCATCGGCTGCTGGGTGGCCTGGAGCTTGAGCACCGCCCCCGAGAGATCCATCACCGCCACCCGCAGCTTCCGGGCGGACGGCGCCCCCTGGGCCTCCGCGGCCGCCGGCACCGCCGCCAGCAGGCCGGCCAGCAGCAGAGCGACCTCCTGACGGCCGATCATTGGTCGTCCGTCGCCTTCACCAGATCGAGCTTCGCCTCGCCCACGCCAGGGGCCTTCTTCTTCCCCTCGGGGAGCAGGATCGCGAACCGGATCCGGTCGACCGGTACGCCCGCGGTGGCCAGTTGCGCCTCCAGCTTCACGATCCGCCGCCGGGCGACGACCGTGTCGGGTTCGGCCTTGTCGGCGGCCTCGGCGGGGACCCGCAGGACCCAGTTTCCCTCCATGGCCTGAAGCGCTTCCGCCAGCGCCGTCAGGTCGTCGTCGAAACCGTCCTTGAGAACGTCGCTGGCGCCGATGAAGCGGAGGCCCTTGAGCTCAAGGCGGCCCCGCGAGAGGTCCTCGATCATCCCTTCCTTGGACGGACCCTTGCCCAGGAGCCCGAGGGCCTTGGCCCCCTTGAGCGCGCTGGGCGCCGCGGTTGCGGCGAGCCCGATCGGGGTGGCTGCCGCCATCGCCTTGCCCATCCCGCCGGCCCCTGGCGCCGCGGCTGCCGCCGCCGCGGCAGCCTGGACCGGGTCGATTCCCGAGGCCTGGTTGATCGCTGCCTGCTGGGCGGCCATCATGGCGGCCTGCTGGGCGGCCATCATGGCGGCCTGCTGGGCGGCCGGGTCGCCGGCCATGGCGGGGTGCCCACCGGTCGGATCGGGAACGCACTTCACGGCCGTCGCGGTATCCGGGCCGGCGATCTGCTTCCGGGCCTGCTTCACCAGTTCGGTGCCCACCGACGTCATGGCGCCCGGACCGGGGACGAATCCCGGCGGGCATCCGCCCGCGAGGTGGCTTCCGGTGCCGAGGAGGGAGTCGGTTACGGCAGCGGCGGATTTGGTGAGAGCAGAGTCGACGGCACCTTTGATCGCGCCCTTGAGCTTGCCGGTGAGGCCAGGACGCTGACCCGGCGCGACCGGGGCGACAGCGACGGCGAGGGCAATCACGAGCGGAAACGCGCGGCTGGCGGACATGAGGGATCCTTTCCGGGGACTTAGTTGATCCGGAAGATTTCGATCCGGGCCCTGCCCGGATCGACTTCCTGAAGGGTTGGGGGCTGGATCAGCCCGACGAGACGTTCCGTGCTGGACCCGGCGCCGAGCAGGCGGCGGAGCGCCTCCTCGGCGCGCCGACGGCTCAGCACCGTATCGGGAGCGAAGCCCCGGGACTTCTCGGGGGGAACTACCACCACAAACCGCCCGGTCGCCCGATTGAGTGCCCGGGCGGCGCGGACCAGCACCGAGTCCGTGCCCGGGGCGAGGCCAACCCCGCCGGGAACGAACCGGGCCGGCTCGAGCACGAGGTGCCCCCGGTTCAGGTCATCCACCAGCCGAACGATGGCCACGTCCTGGGCCGGCCCCGGGCGCCCGGACGGGGTAGAAGCAGGAACCGGAGCGACCGCGAGGGCAGTCGCCAGGAGGACTGGGAAGGGGCTGGAAACGACCATGGCGACCTCTCCCGGAACGAGGGGGGAACGGGTGACGCCGCGTTCCACAGGCACTAGCTTAGGCGAGGGAGTTCAGCCGTCGATCACCCGGCAATCAGCACCGGATCAGCGCCTCAAGGTGTTACGAATCAAGACGTTCGGCGGCCTGTCCCTGGAGCAGGACGGCGTCCGGATCGAGGGCACCAGCCCGCGGCGAGCGGCCCTGCTCGCCATCCTGGCGGTGGCGGGCCCCCGTGGGGTCACCCGTGACCGCCTGCTCCTGCTGCTGTGGCCCGATAGCACCGAGGAGCGGGCCCGCCACAACCTGGCCCAGCTGGTCTACGCCACCCAGAAGGCCCTGGGCGCCGAGGTGCTGGAGTCGGTGGGGGCCGACGTTCGGCTGGCGGCCTCGGTCGGTTCGGACGTGGCGGAGTTCCAGGACGCCGAGGGACGGCGCGACTGGGAGCGAATGGTCACCCTGTACGAGGGGCCCTTCCTCGACGGGTTCGTCCTGCCGGACGCGGTGGAGTTCGACCAGTGGGCCGAGGGCCAGCGGGCGCGCCTCAACACGGCTGCGCTGACGGCGATGGAGCACCGGGCCCGGAGCGCCACGGGTGACGAAGCGGTCGGCTGGTGGCGCCGGCTTGCGGGTATCGAGCCGCTCGCCACCCGGTACGCGGTGGGCCTGGCGGAAGCCCTGGTGCAGGCGGGCAACCCGGGTGCTGCCGCCCGGCACCTCCGGGAGCACCAGCGCCTGCTTCGATCCGAG
>CAZFSA010000210.1:0-4642 GCA_964521535.1 uncultured Gemmatimonas sp. | reverse complement strand
CACCGCCAGCAGGGTGTAGTTCGACATGGTGCCGAAGGCCCGCTCCGGCATGGCGGAGAGGAGCGCCAGGTCGAAGTGGCCGACGATCGAGCCCAGCACCGCGAAGAGGAGCGCGGTGCCGCCCAGCACGAACGCCACCGGATAGCCGCTGAAGATCAGGATCAGGGCGACCAGGAACATCGCCGGCCCCCAGAGCCCCTCCATCAGACCCCCTCCGGCTGGCCGGGGTGGAGCCCGGGCTCGGCCCGTCCGGCAGGCGGACCGCTCTCGAGCGGCAGCCGGCCGGTGAGCGCGGCGGTCTTCTTGATGAGCTGCGAGACGGCCTGCGCCAGCAGCAAGGTGAAGCAGACCAGCAGCACGGTCTTGATCGGGTAGCGGGCGACCCCCCCGGGGTCGGGCGAGGCCTCCCGCACCGACCATGAGTTCCGCACCGCCGGCCAGGAGGTGTAGAGCATCATCACGCAGAAGGGGATCAGGAACAGCGCGGTCCCCAACAGGTCCACCCAGGCCCGGGCCCGGGGCGACATCCGGGCATAGGCCACGTCCACCCGCACGTGCGCCTCCCGGTTGAGGCCGTAGGCCGCGCCGAGGAGGAAGATCAGGCTGAACATGTACCACTGGAGGTCGATGTAGGCGTTCGACGCGAGCGCCACCCCGGTGTAGCGGGTGAGGTACCGGGCGATGGCGTTGAAGGCGCCGAGAAAGATCATCGCCAGCGTGAGCCAGCGGATCGCCGCATAGACCGAGTCGTTCAGGCGGTCGATCCCCCGGGCGAGCGCGAGCAGGAAACCCATGGCGGGCGGGGTCGCTCCGGAAACGGGAAGAGGGGTCTGGAAACGGAGGCCGATCGGGCGCCCGAGTATACGACCGGGGGCGGACGCCGGGCAAGCCGCACGCCCGCCGGAGGTTTCCCGGTTGAGGCCCTAACGCCGGATGCAGCGCGGGTCGAGCGGGGTGGCGGCGTGGCCCAGGCCGGCGGCCGTGCAGTCCCAGACCTCGAATTCGGCGGTGACCGAGGCACGCTGCCTGCCGTCGAGCCGGCACACGGCTCCCTCGCCGTCGCACCCCAGCCAGCGTCTGAAGCCCGCCGCGCCGCCGGGCACCGGTCGCGCTTCCAGGGTGATCCGGGCCTCCGCGGGCAGCCAGAGTGCGTAGACAGTCGCCGGCCCGGCCGTCACCAGCTCGGGGAGCGAGTACGCGCGGGCCAGGGGGTTGGCCTCCGGCACCGGATCGAACCCGAGCGCGGGCGGGGCGGTGATCGTGAGATCGAGCCCGCCGGCGCCCGCCAGGTTCACGATCACCCGCCGCATCCGGCGGAACAGCGCCACCACCACCGTGTCCGTCGGCGCGGTGATGACGCAGACGCCTCGGGACGGGCTCACGAAGTCGCGGCAGCTCATCGGCGACAGGTCCCGGTGGGCGAACCGGTCGAACTCCACCGCCGCCTGGACCTCGGCCCGGGCCTCGCTGGTGTCGGCCGGCGACGGGGGACCCTCCACCCGCCCCGGGCTGTCCACCGCCATCAGGGTGACCGGTGCGTTGCGCGGCACCCAGAACCCGCAGGGGTTGGCCGCGACGGAATGGCAGTGATTGGCCTGGTCGGCCTGCGCGTGTTCCCGAAGCACCCCCCGGCCGGCGAAGGCACTCACCTGCATCAGGGGCGGAGGCGCGGTGCGCGGCAGGTCGCCGTCGACTTCGCCGAAGACGATCAGGAACCGGACCCGGGATTCGGCTGGCCCGTCGAGCTCGCCCGGCCGGGCGGGATCGCAGGCCAGGAGCGCCGGGACGATCGGGAGCGCCGCCAGGCGCCGGAGGGAAGGGCGTCGCATCGTGGCTCGGGGCCTCACCGCACTCCCAACCTAGCGCTCGCCAAGCCGGCGGGCCAACCCTATCATTCCCGGCAACCCACGTTCCCTGCCGGTGCTGTCACCCATGACCCGGAACCCGTGCGATGGGGCCGCCGCGCGATGACCCTTCGCACCATTGACGACCTGATCGCGGCCTTCCGGTCGGCCGGCTATCTGGCCGACCCCGACCTGGCCACGGCGATCTTCCTTTCCCTCAGGCTCGAGCGCCCGCTGTTTCTGGAGGGAGAGGCCGGCGTGGGCAAGACCGAGGTGGCCCGCACCCTGGCCGCCGTGACCGGCGGCGAGCTGATCCGGCTCCAGTGCTACGAGGGGATCGACGCCGCCACCGCCCTCTACGAGTGGGACTACCCCCGCCAGATGCTGGAGATCCGCCTGCTGGAAGCCCGCGGAGACGCCCGAAGCGCCACCAGCCGCGACATCTTCGGCCGCGAGTTCCTGATCCGGCGTCCTCTGCTCCGGGCCCTGGAGGCCCACAACGGCGTCCCTCCGGTGCTGCTGATCGACGAGGTGGACCGGGCCGACGAGGAATTCGAGGCCCTGCTGCTCGAACTCCTCGCCGATTTCGCGATCACCATCCCCGAGATCGGCACCGTGCACGCCACCGTCCGGCCGCGGGTGGTCCTCACCAGCAACCGGACCCGCGAGGTGCACGACGCGCTCAAGCGGCGCTGCTTCTATCACTGGATCGACTACCCCAGCGCCGAGCGGGAGCTGGAGATCCTCCGGGTGCGGCTGCCGGATCTGCCGGAGCAGCTGGCGCGGGAAGCCGTGGGGTTCGTGCAGCGGCTTCGCCAGGCCGACCTCTCCAAGCTGCCGGGCGTGGCGGAAACCATCGACTGGGCGGCGGCGCTGGATGCGCTGGGGGCGCGGGAGCTGGACCAGGAGAGGGTCGACCGAACCTTGGGGGTGCTCCTCAAGTATCAGGAGGACGTGGCCAGGCTGAAGGGCGACGGCGCGCGAACCCTCCTGGGCGAGGTGCGGGCCGGACGCTGAGGGCGGCAGGCCGCCGCCAGAGAGAGAGGCTCTGATGACAACGATCACCCGGCGTGGGTTCCTCGATCGGCTGGCCGGCGCGTCGGCCGGGGCGGGGCTACTGCCCGCCGCGACCCGGATCGCAGGCGCGGCGCCGCCCGCGGCGCCAGTCGTGCCGGCGGACGACGAGGCTGGCTGGGAACGGCTCAGGGGCGAATTTCTCCCGTCGAGCCGGATCATCTCGGTCAACGCCGCCAACATGTCGCCCGCGCCGCGCCCGGTGATCGAGGCGCTGGAAGACGGCACCCGCCGGGTGGACGCCGACGTCTCCTATCAGAACCGGGCCCGGTTCAACCAGATCCGGGAGGACGCCCGGAGCGCCATCGCCGGGATGGTGGGCAGCAGCCCCGACGAGATCGCCATCGTGCGGAACGCGTCCGAGGCCAACAACATCGTGGTCGGGGGTCTGGACCTCCGGGCCGGCGACGAGGTGCTGATCTGGGACCATAACCATCCGACCAACCAGGTCGCCTGGGAGGTTCGGGGCGCCAGGCACGGGTTCTCCGTGCGGCGACTGGCCCTCCCCGCAAAGCCCCGGAGCCCGGAAGAGCTGCTGGATCGCTTCACCGCCGCGGTCTCGCCGCGGACCCGGGTGATCGCCTTCTCCCATGTCTCCAACCTCTCGGGGCTCAAGCTCCCGGCCGAGGCGCTCTGCCGCTGGGCTCGCGCCCGGGGGATCTACAGTCACGTGGACGGCGCCCAGACCTTCGGGGCGATGCCGATCGATCTCCCGGCGATGGGATGCGATTCCTTCGCCGTGAGCGGGCAGAAGTGGTTGATGGGACCCCGCGAGGTGGGCTTCCTCTACCTGCGGCAGGACCGGCTGCGCGAGGTCTGGCCCGGGGTGGTGGGCGTGGGCTGGGGCACCGGTGTGGAGCCCACGGCCGTGGGCGCGCGGAAGTTCGAGGCCATGGGCCAGCGCGACGATGCCGTGTTCGCCGGACTCCAGGCAGCACTCGCCTTTCACCGACGGGTCGGGCCCGAACGGATCGTGGCGCGGGTCGATCAGTTGGCCGGCCGACTGATCGAGGGACTGGAGGGGCTGGGCAAGCCCCTCGTCACGCCCCGCGACCCGGCTCTCCGGCTCGGCGTGGTGGTGGCGGAGCTGGCGGCCGAACCGGCCGCGGCGCTGCACGACCGGCTCTACCGCCATCACGGCGTCATCGCCTCGCCCACGGGCGGGATCCGATTCAGCCCTACGATCTCGGCCACGTCAGGCGACATCGACCGGGTCCTGGAGGCCGTGGCCGCCGAGTGGCGCTGACCGCGAACCTGGTGGCGTTCGGCCGGCTGCTCCGGCGCGCCGGACTCGGCGCTACCGCGGAGCAGACCCGGACCTTCGGGCGGGCGCTGGCCCTGGTGGGGTTCGATCGCAAGGCGGTGGCGCGGGCCGCCGGCCGCTCGGTGTACGTCCGCCGACGCGAGGATCGCGAAACCTTCGATCGCGCATTCGAGCTGTTCTGGCGACGGCATGCGCCGCTCGACGGTGCCCCGCTGCTCCCTCGCATCCGTCAGGAGCATCGCCGGCCACCCACCTTCCCCGCCCCGGCTCCGCCCATGCCGGAGGGCACGCTGGACGAGCGACCGGCCCGGGCCACACCCGCCGCCGCCAGTGACCTGGAACGGATTCGACACGCCGACTTCGCCACCCTCACGGCTGACGAGATCCGCGACGCCTACGCCATGCTGGCCATGCTCCGCCCCGCGCTGCCGGTGCGCCCGTCGCGCCGCTGGCTCACCGA
>CAZFSA010000209.1:0-4797 GCA_964521535.1 uncultured Gemmatimonas sp. | reverse complement strand
CCCTGCACCGGGCGCAGCCGGTTGACCGCCGCCACCGCCGGCGAGCGGCCCAGCATGTTGTAGCGGTTGTCACCGTGGCCGACGACGACCCCGTCGGGCCGCAAGACCAGCGTGCGCGTGCCGGTGCTAGCCACGCGTACATCGCGCAGCGAGCCGGGCGGCGCGGTCGTCGGCGGGGGCGATTGTGCGATGGTTGGGGAACCGGCTCCCAGCAGAAGTGCCAGCCCGCCGGCCGCGAGCATGCGTGCGATACCCGGTCGGGCCAAGTGTCGGCAGGTGCGCTTCATGACTCCCGCCGTGTGGTGCAGGCCAGCGGCGCCGCAGGGATCCGTGACCCGACCCGCGTACTCGACGTCGAGAACAACGGGCCTAGTCGTACCCCGGATGGTCAGGTCTCCCGTCAGCTTGTAGCGCTTGTCGCCGGTGCTCTCGACCCGGGTGCTCCGGAACGTGATGTTCGGGTGCTTGTCGACGTCGAGGAAGTCGGCCGACCGCAAGCGCCCATCGCGCTGCGGCTCCTTGGTGTCGATGCTCGAGGCGTCGACTTCCACCTCGACGTGCGAGCCGCTCGGGCTCGCCTCGTCGAACTCGATCTGACCGCCCCACTTCGCGGATCGGCCGTGCACCTTGGAAACCATCAGGTGACGGACCCAGAAGTTGATGCTCGAGTGCGCGAGGTCGAACTCCCATTTCTGCGTGGCCATGGTTCTCCTTCCCTCGTTCCCGGCGCGTCGCACCGGGCGCTACCGGCGCGGATCGAGCGGCGCCTTGTGGAGCCGACCCCAGGCAATGAGCGCTGCCAGGCCGCCGAGCACCGCGTTGATGGGAACCGCCTGCCCTTCGCCGCGCAGGATGTGGAAGCCCGCCGCAAGCACCATGATCACCATGAGGCCGAGCGCGGCGATCGGTGTCAGCATCGGCCACAGGCGCGTCGCCGCGGCCAGGATGAGCCCGAGGGCCCCGGCCAGCTCCGAGACCCCAATGAAGCGAACGAGGAGGCTCGGCGCCGAGCTCGCCCAGGGCAGCTTCTGCGCGAGTTCGTCGATCGGCGTAAATGTCTTCATGACGCCGGCCATGCCGAATGCGATCGCCAGCAGTCCCTGCGCCACCCAGATCCCGATCGACCAGCCTCTGACGGCGGGCTGGGCGTTGGTGGTGGATGCGTCGTGGGATGCGCTCATGGGCTCTTCTCTTGACACGGATTCCAGATAGACCCGCTCGTAGTTCTGGTACCCTTTGGTTAGCGGGGTAGCATTTGTAATCCAGCAGGTGGGCCCGCGCAAGAAGGCACATGAAGGTTGCAAGCACACCTCCTTGAGCCCGGCCGCGATGCCGCCGGCCTGCTCTGTAGCGGTCACCTGGTAACCTTTCGTAACCAGCACTATATTGGTGCGGTGACTCGATCAGGCGACAGGAGGGTGTCCGCCGTGGCTGCTGGGCGTGAGCGCATCCGCCACGATGGCTGCCCGGTGCGCGACGTCCTCAGCCGCATCGGGGACAAGTGGAGCGTCCTGGTGGTGGCGCTCCTGCGCGACGGTCCCATGCGTTTCAGCGAGCTGCGGCGCTCCGTCGACGGGATCTCGCAGCGGATGCTGACGCTCACCCTGCGCGGCCTCGAACGCGACGGGCTTGTCAACCGTACCGTAACCGGGACCACCCCTCCCCGGGTCGACTACGAGCTCACCGACCTGGGTCGGACGGTTCTCAAGCCGATCTTGAGCCTCGCCGACTGGGCGGAGAAGAACCGGCCCGCAATCCAGGCCGCCCGGGATCGTTTCGACAAGCAAGCCCAGCGGGCTTCGAGCCGAGGGGCGCAAGGACGGCGCTGAGGGCAAGGCAGCGACGATGCCATGCGTTCACGTTAGCCGAGGACGGTCTGCTCGACGCCCCTTTCATCCCGACCGGTCAACCGACGACGATTGCCTCTCCCCGAGAGAATCGCAGGCGGCAGCCGGCTGAGCGCTCCACCCGATCGGACCCAGGCCCTCTCGCGATCGGCCGCACCCGCACCCTAAGTCTTTGCCGCCAACGGGGTTCCGCGTGCATCTTCTCGGCCATGAAAGTTCGGGACTTTCTTCGCCTACTGGCCGATCACCGGTGGTACCTTGCCCGAACCCGGAGGGTGCCACCAACAATGCACGCACCCCACCAAGCCCGGCTTGGTGACGGTCACGGGCCACCCCGGAGACGATCTGGCCCCGGGAACCCTCAATAGCATCCTCAAGCAGGCGGGGCTGAAGCCATGACGCTCCTCGTCGTCGTCGAGCAGACCGAGACCGGGTACTCCGCCTACTCCCCGGACCTCCCGGGATGTGTGGCGACCGGGCCCTCGCGTTCCGATGTCGAGCAGCGCATGAGGGAAGCCATCGAGTTCCATCTCGACGGCTCCGGGAAGACGGCCAAGATCCCCCGGAGCCGCACACGTAGGCGACGATCGTCGAGGTTGCCGCCTAACAAGGAATTGGAGTCTGCCGGAGCCGCTGCGCGGCTCCGCAGCTCAATTCCAAAGCGTTATGCCGCCTCGGAGTACGTCGCCTTGCGCCGAACCGGTCCTGCGGCTGAGTTTCCATCTAGGCAGCGGCGCGTCTCACAATGCAACTCTTTCGCCGGTGCACGATCGACGGGCCAACGGGACGATCTGGCCACCCATTTCGGTCGCAACTCCTCGCGTGCATGTCAGCGGGGCCGTCCGACCCTCGCCGAACGCTTTCCTGGGTTGCGCTGGCCCTCAGCGCGGCCTCCTGCCAGCAGGCCGACACCTCCGCCGGTCCGTCTGTTCAGCCGCAGATCGCCTCGGACCGGTCCTCGGCGCCACTCTACGGCGCCGACAACCCGATGCGGTTCCCTGGGCGCTACATCGTGCGATTCAGGCAAGGCGTCGCCGACCCTGCGGCCCATGCCGCGACGATAGCCACCACCACTGGCGGCCGCCTCTACCGGGCCATGCCGAGCTTGGGCGCCTTCTGGGGGGAACTTCCGGACTCCGCCGTCGCCCGGTTGCTCCGCGATCCGGATGTCGCATACATCGAAGCCGATGCGGGGATCGCGGCCGCCGGCGTTGGCGACACGGCACAGGCAAGCCCGCCATCCCAGCTTGACCGGGTCGATCAGCGCCTGTTGCCGCTGGATGGTACGTACTACCGATCGGCGACTGGAGCCGGCGTTAGGATATGGATCCTCGACACCGGCGTTGATCGTACCGCCACCGATCTCGCGGGCCGGATCGACGAATCGTGGTATGTCACAAACGGACCCGATCCATATGCCCCTTGCCACACCCACGGCACGAACATGGCAGTCCGCGCCGCCGGGACCATCGCCGGTCCGGCGAAGGCCGCAACGATCCATTCAGCACGAGTCTCGGAGGGGTGCACCGGCGTTATCAGTATTGGCGCAGCATCGTTCGCCTTGGAGTTCATCGGCGACTACAGTCCACGGCCCGCCATCGTGAACATCAGCGCCGCGGGACACTGCGGCTGGCTTGGATGCGGGCAAACGATGGATGATGCTGCCAAGTACGCGCGCCAGCGAGGCGTCACTATCGTTGTTGCCGCGGGCAACAACAACGGCGACGACGCATGTGATTACACGCCAGCACATGTCGGAGAGCTAATCACGGTAGCGGCGTCAGAAGTTGACGATCAGCGTGCCGCTATAAGCAACGTCGGCTCCTGCGTTGACTTGTTCGCCCCGATACCAGCCGGTGCGGGAACGTCGTCAGCGACGGCGATGGTCACCGGCATCGCTGCCCTCTTCCTACAGCTGTATCCAGGCGCCGCACCCAATGCGGTGACAAATGGGATCATTTCGAAGGCGACAACAGGTGTTCTCACCAACATCGGCCCGGGCTCTCCAAATCGCCTCGCCTATAGCCTCCCACCGAGTTTGATGGCTGGCGTAGTCGGTGCCTCCGTAATCGGCCCTTTCACATGGTGTACTTGGCACGAATCCCACACCGGTGGGCAGCCTCCGTACTCCTTCGCGTGGCGGCGAAACGCGGCCGTGGTGAGCACCGGGCCCTCCTACGAGGTCTCTGGCGAGATGTCGACGTTCAGCTTTGATCTCACTGTCACGGACGGGGTTGGCCGAACCGCAGTCGTTCCGCGAACGATCGTCGTGGATCCGGGCAGCCAGCAACTCGTTTGTGAATGAGTCCTTGGAACCAACAGGAGGGCCGACATGCACGCCACTGAGAACAAGGCCCCGACTCAGAGTTCGTTGCCCGGTTGCGGGCTAAGACGGGGGGTACCTGCGCGCTCCAGGTTTCTTCTGGCCTTGGGAGGGCTGACCTGGGCGTCGGGGTGCGGTCTGCTGGACAGCAGACCGGAGCGCTTTGTGGTTGCAGTTGACAGCATCGTCGCGCCTTCAACGGTACCCGCAACCGCAACTTTCACCGTACGGTTCGTTGGCATGGTCGGGCCGAACGGCTGCTACTCTCTCTTGGAGGCCCCGAGCGGCCGGACGCCCGGCCTACTCCAGATCCAGTTCATTGGAGAGAAGGTAGACCGCGTGTGTACGCAGGAACCTGTTGCACTTGACTACACGCTGGACGTGTCACCACCGTTCACGAACCCGTTCACCATTCGAGTGACGCAGCCATCCGGGCCCCCGCTCGAAAGGACCGTGACCGTCGAGTAACAGCATGGGCGACAGTGCCGGCTCTCCAGTCGTGGAGCGGCGGCATAACAAGGAATTGGAGGCTGCCGGAGCCGCTGCGCGGCTCCGCAGCTCAATTCCAAAGCGTTAGGTAGCACAGCCGACACTGACTTATGGCCACACTCACAACCATCCAGTCGG
>CAZFSA010000208.1:0-4813 GCA_964521535.1 uncultured Gemmatimonas sp. | reverse complement strand
GGCTCCCCTGGCGCCGCGGGCCCAGGGTGCCGCCGTCGGTCGCCGTCCTCGGCCGGCCTCGCTGGCCGGTGGGCAATGGGTCCGCAACGAGCGGGGCGAATGGGTCAGGACCAAGGAAGACCAGCCTTCGCTCCCCGATACCGGCGAGCCCAAGATCGTCCAGACGGTGCGGGCCCAGTTCGCCCGCTGGGCGGCCGTGACCGGCGGGTGCTTCCTGCTCAACATCGCGACCGGGCTGAACGGGCCGTGGTTCCTGTTCGTGGCGGGCGGCATGGGGATTCCACTGCTGAAGAGCTACGCGCAGCTCTGGCAGGCTGGCTACAGCTGGCGGGACGTGCTCAATCGCCCCCCGGCGCCGGGCTCGGTGGAAGCGGCATCGGGCCGAGGGGCCAAGGGCCGCCGACTGGTCGCCGCGCCCTCGATGGCCGAATATGGCAGTCATTACGACAAGGTCCGACAGGCTCATTCCGACCGGGCCGCGATCCTCGGCATCGTCGAGCGTCTCCCGGCGGCCGACCGCGAGCTGCTGCCCGACGTGGTGGAGACCACCGAGTCGCTCTACGCCCGGACGCAGGAACTCGCCAAGACGCTGAACGACCTGGACCAGGGGTTCCGCGGCGAGGAGCCCGAGCGCATCCAGCAGCGGCTCGACCTCCTGGCGTCGACCCCGCCCAGTGAAGAGCGCGATCGCCAGGTCCGGCTCCTGCAGCAGCAGCATCGCACCGCGACCGAGGTCATGAACCGGCGGCAGGTGATCGCGGACCGGCTGGAGTCCAGCGTGCTGGCGATGCAGAACGTGCGGTTCGACCTGATCAGGCTGCGGTCGGCGGGGGTCGGCAACGTGATCGGCGACCTGACCCAGGCCACGCAGCAGGCCCGGGCCCTGTCCCGGGACGTTGACCACGTCATTGCCGCCGCGAGCGAGATCAAAGAGGCCATGGGGTGAACCCCGGGTTCCAGGCCCGGGACTATTGGGAACGACGCCTTCGGGACCACGACAGTCTCGAGGGCGTTGGCTACCTGCGGCTGGGCCATCGATTCAACCGGTGGATGTACCGGATCCGGGGTGAGGTGTTCGATCGGCTGGCCCGGCAGTACGTCGCCAGCAGCCGCCCGACCTCGACGAACGACCCGCTCGTGGCGCTGGACGTCGGCTCGGGCACGGGCTTCTACGTGGAACGCTGGCTCGCGCTGGGGGCACGGGTCACGGGTGTCGACCTGACCTCGGTGGCAGTGGAGCGGCTCCGGAGCCGGTTTCCCGACGCCCGGTTCCTCCAGGCCGACATCGGGGCCCCGTTGGCGGAACCCCTGGCGGGTGAGGCGGGGACGTTCGACGTCGTGTCGGCGTTCGACGTTCTCTTCCACATCGTGGACGACACCTGCTATCGGCAGGCCATCGCCAACCTCGCCCGACTGCTCCGGCCGGGGGGACTGTTCCTCTGGTCGGACAACTTCCTCCACCGCTCCGCCATCCGGGTCGAGCACCAGGTGAGTCGAACCCTGGCGGAGTCCGAGGCGGCTCTGGCCGAGGCCGGCTTCGAGGTGATCGAGCGACGGCCGATGTTCGTGCTGATGAACTACCCCGCCGACACCCGATCGCGTCTGGCGCGTCTGGCCTGGCAGGCGCTGGTGGCCCCGGCGGCGGTGAGCGACCGCCTGGGCGGCCTGCTGGGCGCGGCGCTTTTCCCGCTCGAGCGGGCCCTCGTGCGACGGCGGCGCGAGAGCCCGAGCACCGAGGTGATGGTATGCCGGCGCGCAGCCTGATGCGCCGCGAGGCGGTTCCTACTCGCGGCGCAGCGTGGCGGCGTTCGAGCTCTGGACCCGCCAGAGCTTCCACGATCCGTCCTCCTGCCGGCGGGTGACGGCCATCCACCGATTCCGCTCCTGGGTGGCTCGGCCGCCCCGGGGGCGAACGGTCACGGTGCTCGTACCGAGGGTAAGCAGATAATCACCCATCGGGACCAGTTCGGCCTGCACGATGTTCATGTTCGAGAACTCGGCGCCGGCGAAGGACGCCTCGAAGGCAGCCCGGATGGCGTTGCGCCCCTCGGTGATCTCGACGTCCGGGTCGATGACGATCGCGTCCGGCGCGTAGAGGCCTGCAAGGGCCCCGGCGTCGCCGGCGTTGACCGCGGCCTGATAGGCGAGACGGATCGAATCGACGATGGCTGCAAGCGCGGCCAGATCGGGACCGGCGGGCGCCTCGGGCTCGAGCGCGACCTGCTCCGTGCCGGTGGCTGGAGGCGCCGGCTCCCTGGAGCCGCAGGCCGCAAGGAGCAGCGGACCGGCGGCGGTCGCCGCCCGGACGAGGACGCGAAGCGAGACGGTCACGGGGCACCCCCTTGAGAGACTGGCCATCGCTCGGTGGGGGCCGGCGGGGGTCCGGCGGGTGCACCAGGCCCCGACCGGCTCTGTTCTATGCTACGGCGCGCCCGCCAGTCCCGCCAGCCTCGCGGGGCGTCCCGGGGCGGGGCCTGCTGGAGGCGTCGAGGCTCCGCGGGGCCCGTTCCGTCTCAGAAGGCCAGGAGGTCCGTCATGGCCGTCCGGATTCCGGCCACCTGCGGCAGGATCACGTCCTCCAGCTCCGGCGCGTACGCCACGAAGGTGTCGGTCGACGCCACCCTCCGCACCGGAGCGTCCAGGAAGGGAAAGAGCTCGTCGGCCACGCGGGCGGCAATCTCGGCGCCGTAGCCCCAGGACAGGGCATCCTCGTAGACCACCAGCACGCGGTTGGTCTTTCGAACCGAGGTCTCGATGGCGTCCCAGTCGACCGGGGAGAGGGTCCGGAGGTCGATCACCTCGACGCTGGCCCCCGTCGCCTCCTCCAGCTCCTTGGCGGCCACCAGGGAGCGCTGCACCGTGGCGCCGTAGGTCACGACCGTGAGGTCGCTGCCCTCCCGAACCACCTTCGCCTTGCCGAAGGGGATCATGAAACCAGGCCCGGGATTGGGCGCCTTGTTGTAGGTCTGCCGGTAGAGGTGCTTGTGCTCCAGAAAGAGCACCGGATCGTCGCAGCGGATGGCGGTCCGAAGCAGTCCGTTGGCATCCAGCGCGGTGGCGGGACAGACGACCCTGAGGCCCGGAACCGAGGTGAAGACGGAGGCGCCGGTCTGCGAGTGGTACGGCGCCCCGCCCTTCAGGTACCCCCCGTAGGTCACCCGCACCACCGCCGGCGCCGCCCAGGCGTTGTTGGATCGCCACCTCATGATGGCCAGCTCGTTGCGCAGTTGCATGTAGGCCGGCCAGATGTAGTCGAAGAACTGGATCTCGACCACTGGCTTCAGGCCCCGGGTGGCGAGTCCGATGGCCCGACCGACGATGTTGGCCTCCGCCAGGGGCGAGTTGTAGACCCGGTGTCCTCCGAACTGCTTCTGGAGGCCCCAGGTGACCTTGAAGACGCCGCCCTTGCCCTTGACCTGATCCAGATAGCTTTCCCGGCTCACGTCGGCCACGTCCTCCCCGAACACCAGGATCCGGGGATCCCGCGACATCTCGTCCCTGAGGCAGACGTTGAGGAGGTCCACCATCGTGGTGGGCTCGCCGGTGAAGCGCGGGTCGTCCTCGGTGTCGAACTGCTCTGACGTGGGGTCGAGGTCGGGCGAATAGACGTACCGATAGACGCTGTCGACGGGGGGCTGGGGGGACGCCAGGGCGGTGGCAGCCGCGACCTCGACCTCCTCATCCACCTCGCGCCGGATGAGGTCGAGTTCCCCCTGCGTTGCAATACCCTGCTCGATCAGGTACGCGGGAAACCGCACCAGCGGATCGCGCGCCGCCTCTTCCTCGCGCTCGACCGGTGGCTTGTAGTTGACCTCGTCGTCGGAGAGCGAGTGGCTGTAGGGCCGGATGACCCGGGCATGCACGAGGGCCGGCCCCTTGCGCTGCCGAACGTGATCCACCGCCTTTTGGAGAACGTCGTAGGACGCCAGCGGATCGCAGCCATCAACTTCCTGGATATGGAGACCGGGAAAGCCGGTCACCAGCCGGGAGATCGATCCCCCCGCGGTGTTGACCTCGACCGGGACCGAGATGGCGTAACCGTTGTCCTCGATCAGGTAGAGAATGGGCAGCTGCAGGTTGCAGGCGGTGTTGAGCGACTCCCAGAACTCACCCTCGCTGGTGGTGCCGTCGCCCGAGGTGACCAGCACGACCTCGTCGCTCCGGATCGCGGCCTCCCGATCGGGGATCGCCTCGTTCTGCGTGTACCGGAGCCAGGCCTCGGCGGCTCCGACCGCCTGCAGAAACTGGGTCCCGGTGGGACTCGAGGAGCTGACGATGTTGAGGTCGCGGTGGCCCCAGTGCGACGGCATCTGGCGGCCGCCGGAGGCCGGGTCGTCGGCCGCGCCCACCGCTCCGAGGAGCATCTCGGTGGCCGTCATCCCGAGCCCAAGGCAGAGGGCCCGATCGCGGTAGTAGAGGTAGAACCAGTCGTGGCCCGGCCGGAGAAGGCGGGCGGCAGCGGCCAGGACCGCCTCATGTCCCGCCCCCGAGATCTGGAAGAAGATCTTGTTCTGGCGCTTCAGCTGAACCTCCTTGTCGTCGATGCGCCGGGAGAGGAGCATCGTCCGGTAGAGGTCCAGCAGGTCGGCCTTGTCGAGCTTGGAGGAGGCGCGGGAACGCGCCGGGCTGCGAGTCGCCATGGCTCTTCGATCGAGGGTGATTTGGGGCCGGTCGGACGTCGAAATCTAGTCCGGGGCGCACCCCGGAGCGAGCCGCCGCTGCAGCCGGTTGCAGCGCGATTCAGGGCGGGGGCCGCCGCCCGGCCCGGAGGGCCACGCCCACCACCGCCGCGGACACCGCGAGCAGCATGCCC
>CAZFSA010000207.1:0-4909 GCA_964521535.1 uncultured Gemmatimonas sp. | reverse complement strand
GGAGGGCGCTGGCGGTGGGCCAGCGCTCGCCCGGCTCCCGGGCCAGAGCGCGCCGGACGACGGCGGCGAGCGGCTCGGAGATCGAGTCGTCCGCCGCCCGAGGGTCCGGGGCCGCGGCGGTAAGGTGGCGCGAGATCAACGCGTACACGTTCGGGGCCTCGTACACGGGGCGGCCGGTGAGACACTCGAACAGCACGCACCCGGCGGCGTAGATGTCGGCCCGGTGGTCCACGGGTTCGCCCAGGAGCTGTTCGGGGGCCATGTACTCGGGCGAGCCCACGATCGTGCCGGCCTCGGTAAGCCCGGGCTGATCGGGTCGCTGCGCTTCGGCCAGCCGCGCGATGCCGAAGTCCATCACCTTGAGCTGGCCCCCACGATCGAGCACCAGGTTCCCCGGCTTGATGTCCCGGTGGATGACTCCGGCCTCGTGCGCCACCTCCAGGGCCCGGCAGAGCTGCTTGCCGATCGTCAACGTCACGTCGGCCGGCAGGCGACCGCGGCGGCGGATCAGGGCGTCGACCGGCGTCCCCTCCACGTACTCCATGGTGATGAAGTAGCGGCCCTGCTCCTCGCCGAGGTCGTGGGTCCGAACCACGTGGCGATGAGTGATGCGCCGGGCCAGGCGGATCTCCTGCTTGAACCGTTCCAGGAACGCGGGCGCCGCCCGCTCGAGCCCCTGACGAAGAATCTTGACCGCGATGGTCTCGTCCAGCTCCCGATCGTGAGCCCGGTACACCACCCCCATGCCGCCCGCGCCGAGGAGCTCGTCGAGGCGGTAGCGGCCGGCGAGCATGGTCCCCACCTCAAGCGGAGGGGGACCCTCCGGACCGGGGGTCCCCGCTCGCGAGGCGGGCGGCTCGCCGCCGGCGGTGACGTACTCCACCAGCCTCCGGCTCTCCTCCAGTTCCTGGATCATGCGCTGAAACGCGCGGCTCAGCTCGCCGATCTCGTCCGAGGCCCGGGTATCGAGCCGTGCCGAGAAGTCGCCCTCGGCTACCTGCCTCGTGGCTTGCACCAGCGCCGCCACGGGCTGGCTGATCCGCTGCGCCAGCCAGGCGGCGCCGAGCAGGGCCAGGGCGAGGCCGCCGAGCAGGGCCAGGGTTACGGTCCGCTGGAGCCGGAGATAGGGAGCCAGCTCATCGCTTCGGGACCGCAGCCCCACGACGCCGCCGACCGGGTCCCCTCCCGCGGTGCGGAGGGCAGTGACGGTCCCGATCCACCGTTCACCCCCGGCCTCCAACGCAATCCGTCCGGCAACCCCGTCCGGCCCGAGCAGCTGGTCGAGGCCGGTGGCGATCGACAGGGTTCCCGCCGTCGGGGTTGCCAGGCCGTCGGTATCCCGCACGAAGAACAGCACCTCCGAGTCGGTGTTGCGCTGGAGGGTGGCGGCGAGGGCGGAATCGAGCGGCACCGCCGCGACCAGCACGCCGAAGGGCCGTGCCAGGCCGGGCGCCCGCAGCGGAACCCCCACCGCCTGATAGAGCACCTCGCCCTCGTCGCCCGGTTCGACCCATACCCCCTCCGTGGCGGCGCCGCCGAGTGCCAGCGCGATCAGGGCGCCGCCGGAGAGATCGTTGCCCACCCGCTCCGGGTGGTCGGACCAGGCCGCGAGCAGGCCGTCGCGGTCGGTGAGCAGGGTCCATTCCGCGCCTAGCTGATCCCGGAACTCCTCGGCCGCGTCGAGAAGCGTGCCGCGGTCCTCGGCCCGAAGCGCTTCCTCGACCCGCGAGGCATAGGTCGAGACCCCGGCCAACCCCTGGGCCGTGGCCAGCAGCTGGGCACTCCGGGCGGCGAGCTTGTCCTCGATCGCGGCCTGGGTGGCGGCGAGGCCTCGTTCGATGGCGGTGTCGGCCGCCCGGCCGGCGGCGGCCCGAATGAGCACCAGACTGGCTCCGAGCGCGACCGTAAACGCCAGGGCGGCGAGGAGAAAGATTCGTACGCCGAGCGACGAGAACCGCCGCACGTCAGTACCGGCGACCTTCGCTGCCGTAGGGGCGACCCAGCTTGTTGAGATGGGGGCGGTGCTTGAAGCCGCTGGCGTCGAGGGTGAGCACGAGGTCCCGGAGGCCCCCGGCGGGGACGTCGACCGTCCGGCTCAGCTCCCCACCCCGTTCGTGCCAGGCCCTGAGCTGGTGCCGTCCCGGGGGCACCGCCCCCAGGTCGAACGTCCCGTCGACGTTAGGCTGAGTGAAGTACGGCCCGTCACGGACCACCACCACCGCGCTCATCTGGGCGTGCACGTTGCAATAGACCCGCACCACGCCGGGCCGCGGGAACGTGGCGCTCCGGACCTCGTTCCGGCCGTAGAGCCCGAGGTCGAACGGACCTTCTTCCGAGAGCGAGAAGACGTTGTGATTGAACGGATCGTGATTCGGGAAGGCGACGGTACTGCCCGCGGGAACCACCACCACGCGGGGCGAGAAGGTCTTCTTCTCCGTCGAGATCTCTGCCCGGCGGGCGGGCAGTGGGCCGGCCACCTCGAGCCAGATGACGGCGGCGTCCACGTCCCGGGCCGGCTTGCCGCCCTTTTCCTGGACGATGAGCTTACCGGCTACCGTCGCGGGCTGCGCCTCGGCCGCGCTCGCCACAACAACGACGGCCACCACGAGAGCTGCGAGGCGCCACCGATGGATGGGCATGGATCGTACACTAGTGGGCGCCCAAGGCAGCGTCAACACGATCGGCGCGGGCGACGGTGGCCCGCCATTTCCCCCGCCGCCGCGGTGCTGCTCGCGGCCTGCGCGGGGCCCCATCCCGAGCCGGTACCTGATTTCGTGCTGCTCGCGGGCCGGGTGGTGACGCTCGACTCCGCCCGTCCCGAGGCGCACGCCGTCGCCGTCGCCTCGGGGACAATCGTCGAGGTCGGCGGACGCGAGCTGGCGGCCCGGTGGCGCGGCCGGGCCCGGGTGGTGGACCTCGGGCCCGTCGTCCTCGCACCGGCCCTGGTCGATCATCATGTCCACCTCTACAACGTCGGGTTGGCGCTGCTCAACGACCAGTCGAGCCAACGCCTCTTCCTCGATCTGTCGGACGCAACCTCGGTGGACGAGGTCGCCGCCCGGGTTCGCCGCCGTCGCCAGGGCCTCCTCGCCGGGCAATGGATTCTGGGCGCCGGCTGGAACCAGGCCGCCTGGGGGACCGAGGCCCTGCCCTCGCACCACCCGCTGTCGCTGGCGGCGCCGGACCACCCCGTCTTCCTGGCCCGGGTCGACGGACACGCTGGGTGGGTCAATCGCCGGGCGCTGGAGCTGGCCGCCCTCTGGCTTCCGGGCAGCGACCCGGTATCCGGGGAGGTGATCCGCACCACGACCGGGCTTCCTGCCGGCGTTCTGCTCGAGCGCGCCAACGAGCCCGTGCTCCGGCGTATCCGGGAGCCCTCCTTCGACGACGCCGTCACGGCGTTCCGGCTCGCCGCAGAGGCCCTGGCCGCCCGAGGGATCGTAGAGGTGTACGATGCCGGCGCCCTGGCCTTTCCCGGGGTCGTTTCCCTGGACGCGGACCTGGGACGTCCTCTCGCGGCCCTTCGGCAGGCCGACGCGGCCGAGCCGCTTCCGCTGATCGTCAACCTCATGGTCCCCGCGCCCAGCTCACTGGCCGATTCGCTGTTGGCGGCCAGGAGCATCGAACCGGTCTCGGCGCGGATCCGGATTACGCACCTGAAGCTCTTCGCCGATGGCGCCCTCGGAAGTCGCGGGGCCGCGCTCACGCATCCCTATGCCGACGATGCGTCGACCCGGGGGGTGGCGCGGATGACCACCCCGGACATCATGACCCTGGCCTGGCGCGCTCTCGACCGCGGCCTCGGCGTGGCCACCCACGCCATCGGGGACGAGGCGGTACGCCGCACCCTCGACGCTTACGAGCAACTCCTGGGCGAGCGGCCGCAGCTGGACCCTGGCCGCCTCCGGATCGAGCACTTCTCGTATGCGCGCGAGGAGGACATCGCCCGCGCGGTCCGACTGGGCGTGGTGCTGTCCGTTCAATCGAACTTCAACGCCCTCGCCACCGACGAGCCGACCTTCGCGGCCCGGCGGGTGGGAGCAGCCAATGAGCCCCGGGTCTATGCCTGGGACCGGCTGTACCGGATGGGAGCGGAGCTCGCCGAGGGGTCCGATTATTTCACCCGACCCGGTCCCCCGGCGGCGGGGTTTCTGGCGTCACTGGTCCGCAAAGGCTCGGTCGGCGAGCGGAGGACGGGCCCCGAGGGTCGAACGCTGGCCTGGCTGCTCAACGCCACCCTTCGGGAGGCGGACGGCCGCCCGCGTGATCCGACTGTCCGCCCGGGCGCGGCGGCCGACCTGGTGGTGCTTTCCGCCGACCCGCTTGCGGCCCCGATCGAGGCGGTGGAGCGGATCGAAGTGCTGGCCACGCTTCGCAGCGGCGTGGTCACCTATCTCAGCGATCGCGCCCGTCCACTGTTTCCGGACCGGTAGCGGCCACGATCGCAAGCAGCGCCGCCGCTTCGGTGGCGAGGAAGCGCGGCCCGACCCCGGGAATCCGGGCCAGCGCTTCCCGCGAGGCGGGCCGGCGACGCGCGATCTCGAGGAGCAGCGCCTCGGTTGCGACCCGGAACGCAGGCAGGGCCAGCTCTGCCGCCCGTCCGGTGCGCCATCGCTCGAGCGCTGTCAGTAGCGCGGCCACCGGCGGCGTCAGTTCCGGTTCCGCTGTTCCATCCCTGCCGGGCGGCTGGAACGGTAGATCCCAGGCAACCCGGCCTGGAGCGGGCCCCGGCGGGACCGGGCGACCGAGGGCGGCCATCACCCGCGGACCGATCCGATCCGCCAGAATCGGCCCTACGCCGGGAACGGCCGCCAGGGCATCGAGGTCCGCCGGCGGCTGCTCCGCCAGCCGCCGCACGGTGGGGCCGTCGAGCAGCCCGCCGTTCCACGACGCGCGTCCGGCCCTGAGG
>CAZFSA010000206.1:0-4930 GCA_964521535.1 uncultured Gemmatimonas sp. | reverse complement strand
CGGGTGAGCCCGGGCGAGCCCTCCGCTTGGCCCAGCGGGCCCGCGATCGCGGGGCCACGTTGGATCGCGACCTGGCATCCCTGCTCTACCCGGTGCCTTTCGCCGACCTCCTCCAGGACGTCGCCCGATCGTGGCGGGTCGATCCCCTGCTCCTCGCGGCCCTGATCCGCCAGGAGTCGGCCTTCGACCGGGAGGCGCGCTCCACGGCCGACGCCCGCGGCCTGATGCAGGTGCTGCCCACGGTCGGCGCCAGCTATGCCGAGCGGCTGGGGCTGGCCGGGTTCGACCCGGTCCTGCTGTACCAGCCCGACGTCAACCTGAGCTTCGGCACCGAACACCTGGCCGAGGCACTCGAACGCTTCGGAATCGCGGAGCAGGCGCTGGCCGCCTACAATGCAGGCGGGGATCGGGTGGAACGCTGGCTGGCCCTCCGGGGCGTGCGTGACGATCCCGAGGTCTTCGTCGAGCGGATCCCCTTCGCGGAGACCCGGGATTACGTTCGCCGGGTGCTGGGCAACCACTGGGTGTACCAGACGCTGTACCTGCCCGCGCAGCCGTAGGCCCGGGCAGGCCCCACGCGGCGGCGGCACACCGCGGAATCGAAATCCGCTCACCCTGTGACCGATCAGGTCACAACCAGCCGGCGAAGAGGTCCCCGAGATGGCGTGCCTCCAGCGCCTGGGGTTCCGGCAGCAGTCCAGTGAGGAACGCCGCTTCGCCGAGCACGCTGGCCGGACTTCTGCCGGCCTGGCGAAGAACGGCCAGGCCGGCCGACCGGTCGCGCTTGCTGAGCTTCACACCTGGCACCGCGCCCTCGATCAAGGGGTGGTGCAGAAACGCCGGCGGCGCGCCGCCTCCCAGCAATCGTCGCAGGAGGATCTGGCGGCCGGTCGACTCCAGGAGATCGTCCCCCCGTACCACCAGCGTCACGCCCTGGCGGAGGTCGTCCGCAGTGACGCATAGCTGGTAGGTCCAGTTGCCATTCGGATCGCGGAGCAGCAGGTCGCCGCATTGAGCGGCGGGGTGCTGCGTCACCGGACCGCGGCGGAGATCCTCGAACTGCACCGGATCGTCCGGCAGCACCACCCGGAGCCCGCGGCCCGGCCCCGGCTCCAGACCGCGCGTTCGGCAGGTCCCGGGGTAGCAGATCTCGCCCCCTTCGGGCGGCGCCTCGCCGCCTGCCCGGACGATGGCCTTCCGGGAGCATCCGCAGACAAACACCTTCGCCACCTGCGCCAGCCGGCGCGCGAGGCCCTCGTACACCGGCACGCAGTCGGACTGCCGAAAGGGGGACGGCCCCGCCCCGGCGAGCGACGCCCGGCTGGCTTCGTCGGGCTCCAGGCCAAGCCACTCGAGGTCCTCCAGGATGCGGGCCTCGTATGCGGGCCGGCAGCGGGTCCGGTCGTGGTCCTCGATCCGGAGAAGGACTCGACCGCGGGTCGCCTGCGCCACGCCCCAGACCCAGACCGCGTTAGCCACATGACCCAGGTGCAGGAGGCCGGTTGGGCTCGGCGCGAACCGGGTGACCGGTGCCTCGGGGAGCCTCCGGAAACCCGGCCCACCGGTCCCGGTCGCCGTCGCCCTCGGTGTTGCGACTCCCGACCGTCCCTGAGCATCCTTCCCCACGACCGTCGATCCGTCCCCCGGGAGCCTTGCCATGTACCGTGTTCCGGTCCTCTCCGCCATGGCTGCCATCGTCCTCGGCAGCGCCGCGGCTTCTCAGACGACCACGAGGCTGACCCGCCCGGAGGTCGAGTTCCCCGAGCCATTCACCCAGATCACCGCACTCAGGGAATTGCCGGGTGGCAAGGTGCTGGTATCCGACCGGGCGGACAAGGTGGTCCAATTGATCGACTTCGCGTCGGGAAATGCCACCAAGGTGGGTCGTGAAGGCCAGGGCCCCGGCGAGTATGCGCTGCCTTCCGCCCTGCTTCCCCTCCCCGGCGGAAAGACCCTGCTCCAGGACCTGCTGGCTCGGCGGTTCCTGGAGATCGGCCCGGACGGCGAGCCGGGCGGAACCTTGAGTCTGCCGGCGGTGGGTGGTGGACCGGCCGGCGGCATGGTGATCGGTATCGGCAGCACCCTGGGCGACTCGAAGGGCAACATCTACCTCCAGTCACCTCCGTTCAATCCCCAGAACCCCGAGCTCCAGCTGGACTCCGTGGCCATCCTGCGCTGGGACCGCGTCAAGCCGGCGTTTGACACCGTGGCCTGGGTCGGGGTGGCGAAGGCCAATGTCCGGGCGAGGGGAGGGGGCGGCGAGCTCCGAGTCCAGGTTGGCATGGCCAGGGTGTTCGAGCCGCAGGAAGCCTGGGGTGTGGCCGGAGACGGCTCCATTGCCCGGGTGACCCCGTCGCCCTACCGGGTATATTGGTACCCGGCCGCCGGCGGGCGTCCATCCGCGGGGCCCGAGGTGCCGTGGACCCCGATCCGGGTGACCGAGGCCGACAAGAAGGCCGCGGAGGAAGCCCGGCGCCGATCGCGGCCGGTCATGGTCGCGTTCGGGCCTGGCGGGCGCCAGGCCGCCCCGCCTGCCTCCACCCTGCCTGCCCTCGAGTTCGCGGACACCAAGCCGCCGTTCAGCGGGCCCAACAGCGTGCTGGTAACCCCCGAGGGCGAGGTCTGGGTGGAAAAGAACCAGCCGGCCGGCGCCGCGAACCCGCTCTATGACGTGTTCGATCGCAACGGGGCCCTGGTCCGGAAGGTGACCCTGAACCCGCGGAGCCGGGTCCTCGGCTTTGGCGCCGGGAAGGTGTATGTGATGCGGATGGACGAGGACGACCTCCAGTACCTCCAGCGCTACGCCCGTTAGGCGACGGCGCCTCAGGACGGCGGGGGCGGAGGGTCCGCCCCCCAGCGGCGGTACCATTCCATCAGATAGACCGCGGTGCGCATCCAGTTCGAGGGCCGGGAGGTGGTGCCGTGCCACTCGCCCTCGAACCGGAGCATCGACACCGGCACGCCCCGCATCCGGAGCGCCGCGAAGTACTCCTCCGTCTGCCCCATTGGCGTCCTGAGATCGAGGACCCCGGTCATCAGGAGGGTCGGCGTGCTCACCCGGCCCACGTATCGGAGCGGCGACCGCTCCACCCACGGGGCGGGGTCATCCCAGTAGGGTCGCTCGAAGAAGTTGGCGCCGAAGAGCGGAATGTCGCTGGTGCCCACCCCGCTGATCCAGTTGGTGATCGGACAGCGGACCGCCGCCGCCCGGAACCGGTCGGTGTGCCCGATGACCCACGAGGTGAGGATCCCCCCGCCGCTGCACCCACCCACGTACATCCGGGTCGAGTCGATGTAGCCCCGGCCCAGGAGCGTGTCCACCCCGGCCATCAGGTCGTCGAAGTCCACGCCCGGGTAGCCCCGGTCGATGGCGTTGCCAAACGCGGTGCCGTACCCGGTGCTCCCGCGCGGGTTGGTGTACAGGACCACGAAGCCGTTCGCCGCCAGGACCTGCCAGAGGAAGTCGAACGCCACCGAGTACATGGCGTGCGGCCCGCCGTGGATTTCCAGGACCAGCGGGTAGGTGCGACCGGGATCGAAGAACGGCGGCTTGACCACCCAGCCCTGCACGCTGGTGCCGCCCGAGGACCGATACCGGATCTCCTCCACTTCGCCCAGCTCGACCCCTGCGAGCCAGCCCGCGTTCACCTCGGTGAGCTGCTCGAGGTTCGACGGTCGGCGCAGGTCCACCCGCGCCAGGTCGGGAGGGCGGTGGGCGTGCGACCGGATCAGGAAGGCGTCACGCCGGCTGACCGAGGGCGAGGCCAGTACGTGGGTCCCGGTGGTGACCTGGCGGGGTGCGCCGCGCCTGGGGGCGTAGTGGAGGTTCTGGGTTCCCTGATCTTCGGCCACGAAGTAGAGGCCGTCGCTGTCCGGGGCCCAGGTCACCTCGGCCGGGGTGCGATCCAGGCCGGCCGTCAGCGGCCGCACCTCGCGGCCGTCCGGCGTCATGGTGTAGAGATCCTGCACCCTGTAGGTCTGACGGGTTGCCGGGAAGCCTCGGTACGCCACCACCCGCCCGTCAGGCGATACCCGGGGATCGGTCCAGAATCCCTCAGTGGTGGTGAGCCGTCGGCGCTCCCCGGTGGCCAGGTCCACGGCGTAGAGATGCGAGACCCGGAACTGCCGATCCGCATCCGGCGCGTCGTTCCCCTCCACCACCAGGGCGCGCCCGCCCGGCAGGAAGTCCCAGCCGACGCTCGTCGCCGCGCCGGTGAGCGACGCGCCCACGTTCCAGGCCCCGGGCGTCACGTCACGGGCCGTCCCCCCGCTCGCGGGGACGACGAACAGGTGACGATACCCCGGATCCACCAGGCCGACCCGGTCCACCTTGTAGTCCAGGCGCTCCACCAGCCGCGGCGGCGGCGTCCAGGTTGCTCCCGCTGGCGGCGCGGGGAGCGCCACCGTCCAGCCGGGCTCGGCGAGGGTGCGGGCGCTGAAGCCGATCCACCGCCCATCCGGCGACCACCGAAGGTCGGCTGGCCGGGAGGGCACCCGGCTGACCTGGGTCGTCGCCCCCGCTCCCCGCCCGTCCATCCACCGGACCATGATCTGCGGGCCATCGTGCTCGGTCTCTGCCACGTAGGCCAGGCGGGTCCCGTCCGGTGACCAGGCCGGATCGGCCCCCCGCGCGAGGAACCGGTTACGGCGGCCGTCGGCGTCGATGATCCAGAGCGCGGTGTCCCACGCGTCGTTCAGGCGGTCGATGCTCCGGCGGATATAGACCACCTGGCGCCCGTCGGGCGAGACCCGGGGCGCGCTCACCGTCTGATAGTCGAGGTATCGCCCGACCGAGAGGTAACGCGGGGCCGGTTGTGCCACGAGCGGCGCCACGGCGCCGGCGAGCGCGGCAAGGAGCGCGCCGGCCGGCGCCCGGCGAACCGCCCGGATCACCGGGCGCCGGTCTGAACGGCGGTCGTATCGCGCTGCT
>CAZFSA010000205.1:0-4991 GCA_964521535.1 uncultured Gemmatimonas sp. | reverse complement strand
CTCCCGCCGCCAACGGCGAAGCCGCCGCCCCGGCCGCCGCGGCGCGCCCGGCCGGCAACACCATGACCACCCCGGACGGCCGGACCATCCCATTGCCCGAGGGCGTCACGGAGGCCCAGGTGCGTGACATGTTCCGCAAGCGCTTCAGCGGAGGCCAGCTGACCCCCGAGGAGCAGCGGGTGATGACCCAGCTCCAGAGCGCCATGGGCGGTGGCCGCCGGGGTGGCGGCGCGCGGCCCCGGGCCGGCAGCGGGAACGACTTCCAGTTCGGCGGGAACTACATCGTGTTCGTGCTGCGGGACCGGAAGCCGGTCCCCGTGATGGTCCGGACCGGGCTCACCGACCTGGACTACAGCGAGGTGGTGTCCGGGCTGGAGGCGACGGACTCGGTCCTGGTCCTGCCGAGCGCCAGCCTGGTGCAGCAGCAGGCGGAGTTCCGCGAGCGGATCGGACGGATGACCGGAGGTGGCGCGGTGCCCGGGATGCAGAACCAGCAGGCCGGGTCCCGGCCGGGAGGGACGACGCGATGATCGCCGGTGAAACCTTCAAGGTGGCGCTGCAGAGCATCCGCGATCACAAGCTCCGCGCCGGCTTGACGATGCTGGGCATCGTGATCGGGGTTGGCGCCGTGATCGCGGTCGTGGCGCTGGGATCGGGCGCCCAGCGGGCCATCGAGGAGCGGATCGCGGCCATGGGCGCCAACGTGCTCAGCGTCTACCCGGGCCAGTCGTTCTTCGGCGGCCGGTCGTCGGATGTCCGGGTGAGTCTCACCGTGGACGATGCCGACGCCCTGCGGCGGGACGCCACCCTGCTCAAGGCGGTGGTGCCGGAGCTGACCCGGAACTACACCGTGCAGTACCTCAACCAGAACCTGAACGTCCGGATCATCGGGACCACGCCCGAGTATCTGCCGGTCCGGAACTACCACCTCCAGCACGGCCGGATGTTCACCCCCGGCGACGACCAGGCCCGCCAGCGATACGCGGTGCTGGGCAGCGCAGTGCCGGAGCTGCTCCAGGTCAACCCGGCCGCGCTGCTCCAGCGGACGCTCACGATCGGCGGGCAGGCGTTCGAGGTGATCGGGGTGCTGGAGGCGAAGGGCGGCCAGATGGCGTGGGAAAACCCCGACGAGCAGATCCTCATCCCGCTCTCGACGGCACGGTACCGGCTCATGGGCAGCGACCGCCTTCGCCAGATCGCCGCCGAGGTGAAGCCGGGGGTGTCGCTCCAGCAGGGGATGGTGGACATCGAGCGGATCCTCAGACGCGAACACAAGATCCGCCCCGGCGGCGAGAACGACTTCCAAATCCGGAACCAGCAGGAGATCCTGGCCACCCAGCAGCAGGCCACGGAGGTGTTCAAGTACCTGCTGGGGAGCATCGCGGCCGTGTCGCTGATCGTGGGCGGCATCGGGATCATGAACATCATGCTGGTCTCGGTCACCGAGCGGACCCGGGAGATCGGGATCCGGCGAGCCCTGGGCGCCACCAAGTCCACCATCATGGGGCAGTTCCTGGTGGAAGCGGTGGTGCTCTGCCTGATGGGCGGGCTGTTCGGCGTGCTGCTGGGCTCGGCCAGCGCGATCGCGATGTCCAGGTTCCTCCAGTGGAACACCTTCATCTCGCCCACGGCGGTCGGGGTGGCGTTCGCCTTCAGCGCCCTGGTGGGGCTGTTCTTCGGGCTCTGGCCGGCCCGCAGGGCGGCCAGCCTCAACACCATCGACGCCCTGCGGTACGAATAGCTCCGGCGCCGGGCCTCGGCGGGCGGGCCGGGGGCCCCCGCCCGCCTTGCCGGATCCCCCGGTGCACGCGACTATCTTGGCCCACCATGCCCCGCGCCTGCATTCTCGGCACCGGCCACGCCGTCCCCGATCGGGTAGTGACCAACGCGGACCTCGCGGCCCTGATGGACACGTCGGACGAGTGGATCCGGACCCGGACCGGAATTCGGGAGCGGCACTGGGTCTCACCCGGCGAGACCGGCGTGGAGCTGGCCCGGGCGGCATCGCTTCAGGCGCTCGACGCGGCCGGCCTCGTCGCCCGCGACCTGGATGCGGTGATTTACGCCAACGTCACCCCCGACCACTTCCTGCCCGGCAACGGGGTCTTCCTCCAGCACGCCCTCGGCATGGGCACCCGGCCCGCCTTCGACCTGAAGCAGCAGTGCGCCGGCTTCGTGTACGCGCTGGCGATGGCCGATGCGTTCGTCCAGACCGGGCTGTTCGCGCGGCTGCTGGTGGTGGGCCAGGAGATCCAGTCCACCCGGATGGATGTCTCCACCCGGGGCCGCCACACCGCGGTGCTCTTCGGCGATGGGGCCGGCGCCGTGGTGGTGGGTCCCTCAGACGACTCCGGCCGCGGGGTGCTGGCGGTCGACCTCCACGCCGAGGGCGGTAACTTCGACAAGCTCTGGGTCGACGAGCCTGGCGCCATTCAGGACCCGATCATCAGTGAGGCGCGGTACCGGGAGGGACACTACTTCCTTCAGATGGACGGCCGGGAGGTATTTCGGCATGCGGCGGTGCGAATGCCCGAGTCGGTGCGAAGCTGCCTGGACCGGGTCGGCCTGTCGCCATCGGACATCACGCTGCTGCTGCCGCACCAGGCCAACCTCCGGATCTCCGAAGCGGTGCAGAAGGGCCTCGGCCTCCGGGACGATCAGGTGTACAACAACATCGAACGATTCGGCAACACGACCTCGGCCACCATTCCGATCGCGCTCGACGAGTGCGTCCGGGCCGGGCGCCTCTGCCCCGGGGACCTCGTGGTGATGACGGCGTTCGGGTCCGGTTTCGTGTGGGGGACGGTCGCGATGCGCTGGTAGGCGGGCCGGCTAGCGCGGCACCAGAGGGTACTTCCTGCGATAGTATTCCCGGTCCCGGGAGGCGACGCCCTGGAAGAGCTGGTGGTCAGGCTCGTCGAGGTCCTGAAAGAAGAGATGCAACGACCCGGGCCAGAGCGTGGCCTGTACGGTCCAGCCGTCGTCCGGGGCCACGAAGACCCACTGGAGCGCGCCGCCACCGGCATCGGTGCTCCGGACCCGGCTCGCCCGTTCCAGGGTCACCCGGTCGGGCAGGCCCGCGGCGGCCGCCCCCCAGGCTTCGAGTTCGAGGTCCGCCTCGGTCCAGGTGTGGACCCGGAGGCGGCCGACGATGGGGGCGGAATGGTGGGGAGTCTCCAACTCCACCTGCCAGTCGCCGAGCACGTCCCAGGCATGGTCCATCGGACCCAGGTTCGGCACGTCGATGGTGGGGTGCTTCATGCCAGGGCTCTCCGGTCGCGGGTGGCCGATCGGTGCTTGCTGCGCGGGGATCGCAGAGTGTTGCGACCGCTGGCTAGTATCGGCAGGGGGGCAGCCGGGTGAAGGCCGGTGCCGACGCGAAACCGGCGCTTCGAATGTTGCGTACTGAAACACCCGACCGGGGGCAAAGGCTGGGGTTGAGGGGGCCGCTCAATGGTGGGGGAAATCACAGGAAGGGAGTGCTGGCAATGCTCGGAATCATCCAGGTGGCGGTGGCCATCGCGGCAGGGGTGTTCACGTTCGGCCTGGCGCGGGGGTTCGTCCGGCGCCGGCTGCGGTTTGTCGACGCGGTCCGGTCTCCGCTGGTACCGCTCCTTGTAGGTCTCGGCGCGCTGCTCCTGGCGATGCCGTTCACCGCTTTGCCGCTGGTGAACTACCTGGTCACCGGGCTGGCGGCAGCGATGGTGGGTCTTGGGGCCGGGCTCGGCACCGCGAGCGGGGTGAAGGCCCTCAAGCGAGGCGAGTGAGGGCTATCTTTGGCGAATGGCCACCGTGACCTGTGTCCGATGCGGGGAAACCCGCGACGCCGTGCCCTACCGCCCGTTCCCAACCGAGTTGGGGCAGCGAATCAGCGAGCAGATCTGCAACGTCTGCTGGGGCGACTGGCTCCGCCTTCAGCAGCAGCTCATCAACCACTACGGCCTCAACCTTCGCGATCCGGAGGCGAAGGCGTTTCTGGTGGCGCAGCTGGAGCGGCACCTCTTCACCAACGCGCCCCGATCCTGAACGAGAGATCGATCGCCGGCCCCTTGGGCTCGAGGTCCTCGGTCATTCCCAGGAACCATTCCGGGCCCTTCCGGGCCCGGAGGAGGAATCCGTAGTCCAGGGTCAGCTCGCGCTGGTCCAGGGCCCGGATTCCGGTGCCCCGATAGCTGGGCGACTGGTAGAACAGATTCACGAATGCCGCCTGGCGGCCCCAGAAGCGGTAACGGATCCCGGCGCTCGCCGAGGCGAACGCCGTCCGCTGCAGGTCTTCGATGGGGCCCTGGCGCGGCGTGACGCCGAGGCCGAGGCTGCCCTCGAATCCCACCCGTCCGTCGAGCGGAGCCCTGACCGTGGTAATGGCGCTGGCCGACGGCACCTCCCGACCGTAGCCTGCCGGGCCGGTGCTGGTGGGGAGGGTGACACTCAGGGTGGATTGCCAGTGGCGGCTGTGTCGGTGGCCCACCAGGAGGCGGAGGTCGCCCAGGAACCCGGAGGTACTGGTCCGGGTAAGGGATCGGCCGTCAGCAAGCGTGAGGTCGTAGGCGAAGGCGTTCCGGGGACGGCGTTCCCGGTTGGGGACCCGAAGTCCGGTCAGGTTGTGGTACCAGTCGAGGAAGCCGTCGAGGAAGCCATCGTAGGCGCCGTTCAGGGTCGCCGAGGCCCCCGCGAAGGCCGCGCCAAAGTCGCGGGTGACGGTCGCGTCGAGCCGGAGCAGCTCGGCATCGAGCACGAAGCGGCTGCGGCCGTTCTCGACCAGTTCCACCGCGCTGGCGTAGTCCAGGAGGAGGCGGGCCTGCCATCCGCCGGTGCGTTCCACATAGGGCTGGAAGTAGAGACCGCTCCGGCTGGTGAGCACCGGATTGACTGGGAGATAGGGCGGCAGGCCCTGGGCGAACGCGGGCACGGCGGCGGTGAGCAGGGCCCCCGCCAGCGAGAGGCGGTGGATCACCAGGCCTCGGGGCCGGCCGGCGGCGGGGCGGGCGCCG
>CAZFSA010000204.1:0-4992 GCA_964521535.1 uncultured Gemmatimonas sp. | reverse complement strand
CCTGGTCGACACCCACTGCCACCTCGCCGATGCCGCCTTCGCGGGCGACCTCGGCGAGGTCCTGGCGCGCGGCGCCGCCGCCGGCCTGCAGCACGTCGTGGTGATCGGCGAGACGCCCGAGCGGGCAGCCGACGCTCTCCGTCTGGCCGGGACCCATCCCGGCCTCTCGGCCACCGCGGGCCTGCATCCGCACGAGGCCCGCCACTTCTCGGCAATGGTCCTGACCGAGCTGGAACGCGTCTGCCGGGATCCCCGCGTGGTCGCCATCGGTGAGACCGGGCTCGACTACCACTACGAGCATTCGCCTCGTGACACCCAGCAGCGGGCGTTCGAGGCCCAACTCGACCTCGGGCGCCGGGTCGCCAAGCCGGTCGTGATCCACGCCCGCGAGGCCGACGAGGACCTGGCCACGATCCTCCGAAACCATCCCGGCGTCACCGCCGTGATGCACTCCTACTCGAGCGGACCCACTCTCCTGGACGTGGCCGTGGGCCTGGGTCACTACGTCGGGCTGAGCGGGATGATCACCTTCCGCTCCTGGTCGCTCGATCGCGCCCTGGCCACGGTCCCGCCGGAGCGCCTTCTGCTCGAGACCGACGCGCCGTACCTGGCGCCGGTGCCGCACCGCGGCCGGCGCAACGAGCCCGCGTTCCTGGTGGCAACCGCCGCCCGCCTGGCCCAGGTGCTGGGCGTCGAGCTCGACGAGGCGGCCGCCCTGACGACGGCCAACGCCGTCAGGGCCTTCGGCCCCCGCATCGCCACGACAACCTGCTGATCGCCCGAGGAGGCTGGTGTGACGACGGTTCCGTCCGACATCGAGATCGCCCAGGCCGCGCGCCCGCGACCCATCACCGACGTCGCGGCCGAGCTGGGGCTCGGTCCCGATGAGATACTGCCGTACGGGCGGTACAAGGCGAAGATCACCGCGGAGGCCATCGCCGCCCGCGCGCCCAGGGGCCGCCTGGTGCTCGTGTCCGGCATCAACCCGACCCCCGCCGGCGAGGGGAAGTCCACCGTTACCGTCGGACTGAGCCAGGCCCTCCGGCGCCTGGGACGGCAGGTGGTGGTCTGTATCCGCGAACCGTCTCTCGGGCCGGTATTCGGCGTCAAGGGCGGCGCCGCCGGTGGCGGCTACGCCCAGGTCGTCCCCATGGACGAGATCAACCTCCACTTCACCGGGGATTTCCACGCCATTACCTCGGCCCACAACCTGCTGTCCGCCATGCTGGACAACCACCTCCACCACGGCAACGGCCTGGGTCTCGACACCCGACGCGTCACCTGGCCGCGAACCATCGACATGAACGACCGCGCCCTGCGGTCGACCGTCGTGGGGCTGGGTGGGCTGAACGGCGGTCCAGCCCGGGAGGATCGGTTCGTGATCGTGCCCGGGAGCGAGGTCATGGCCATCCTCTGTCTGGCCAGCGACCTCGCCGACCTCGAGACCCGCCTGGGGCGAATCATCGTGGGATTCACGCGCGACCGCCGGCCGGTCACGGCGGCCGACCTTCGCGCGGCCGGCGCCATGACCCTCCTGCTCAAGGACGCGATGCTGCCCAACCTGGTGCAGACCCTGGAGGGGGGGCCGGCACTGGTCCACGGCGGACCGTTCGGCAACATCGCTCACGGGTGCAACTCGCTCGCCGCCACCCGCCTGGGGCTCTCCCTCGCCGACATCGTGCTGACCGAGGCCGGCTTCGGCGCCGACCTCGGCGCCGAAAAGTTCTTCGACATCAAGTGCCGGGTGGGAAACCTCGCACCGGAGGCGGTTGTGATCGTGGCCACGGTCCGGGCGCTCAAGATGCACGGCGGTCTCCGCAAGGATCAGCTCGGCATGCCTGACGTCGCCGCCCTGGAGCGGGGGCTGGTAAACCTGGAGGCGCACGTCGCCAATCTCCGGAAGTTTGGCCTCCCGGTCATCGTCGCCCTCAATCGATTCCTGGCGGACAGCCAGGAGGAACTGGACACGGTGCTGGCCGCGGCCCGGGCGTGGGGCGTGCGGGTCGCCTTGAGCGATGTCTGGGCCAGGGGCGGCGAAGGCGGCGAGGCCGTCGCCCGCGAGCTGCTCGAGGTGCTGGCCGAGGGCAAGGCCGCCTTCCGGCCGCTGTACGAGGTCTCCCTCCCGATCAAGACCAAGATCGAAGCGATCGCGCGCGAGATCTACGGGGCCGATGGAGTGGACTACGCCGCTCCCGCGGAACGGGCCATCGCCCTCTGCGAGCAGCTCGGCCTCGGCCAAACCCCCATCTGCATGGCCAAGACCCAGTACTCCTTCAGCGACGACCCTGCGAGGCTGGGACGCCCCCGGGGGTTCCGGATCACGATCCGGGACGTCTATCCTTCCGCCGGCGCCGGATTCGTGGTGGCGCTGGCGGGTGACATCATGACCATGCCCGGCCTGTCGAAAAGCCCGGCGGCCGAAGCGATCCGCGTCCACCCGGACGGCCGGATCGAGGGTCTCTTCTGATCCGCGAGGACTCCGATGCGAGACATCCGCTTCGTCGCCACTGACGCCGCTCCCAGGGCGATCGGCCCCTACAGCCAGGCCACGACCGTCGCGCTCGGCGATCGGGAGTTGATCTTCACGGCCGGCCAGATTGCCCTCGATCCCGCCACCATGGAGGTGGTGGCTGGCGGGGTGACCGAGCAGACTGAGCAGGTGATGCGAAACCTGCGGCACGTGCTCCAAGCGGCCCATTCCGACCTGCACCTAGTGCTCAAGACCACCGTGTTCCTGGCGGACATGGCCGACTTCACCGCCATGAACGAGGTCTACGCCCGGGCCTTCGGGGACCACCGACCCGCGCGATCCACCGTGGCAGCCGCCGGCCTGCCCAAGGGCGTGCGGGTCGAGATCGAGTGCGTGGCGCTGCGGGGCTAGTCGGGCGGCGCGGGGGCGGATCGGGCCTGGTGGCTCGGCCGGTCTTCAAAACCGCGTTGGAGGGCCCTTCGGGCGCTCCGGTGGGTTCGATTCCCACACGCTCCCGCCACCCACTCGTGGTCGCGTTCACCACCGCGGCCCTGGTCCTGGCCGGCCCCTGCCCGCTGGCGGCTCAGGCCGTCCCGAGCCAACCGGCCGTCGATACCCTGCCGCTCACCGCGCGCCCGCTCCGGCCCATGCGCGCCTTCTTCATGTCCCTGGCCGTGCCGGGATGGGCCCAGGCCCGGCTGGATCGCAAGCTCACCGCCGGGCTCTTCGTCATGTGGGAAGGAGTCTCGCTCGGGATGACCATGAAGACCGCGCGCGAGCTCGCCTATCTCACCCGGATCGAGGCCGACACCAGCCGGCTCTCGGCCAAGCGACAGCAGCGACAGGACTGGCTCATCCTCCTGGGCTTCAATCACCTCTTTTCGGGGCTCGAGGCGTTCGTGTCGAGCCAGTTGCACGACTTCCCGGCCGACGTCCGGTTCCGGGTACTGCCCGACGCCGTCGCCGGCCAGGTGGTGATTCCGATCCGGATCCGTTGAGTCGGGTCAGGCCGTCCAGCCCGGAAGGGCGGGGGCTACGGGTCGAAACGGAGAAGCTCCACCCGGTCGGCGGTAACCACCGCGTACCGGCGATCGGCCACCCAGGCGCCCGGATTGAGATACCGGCGCCCGGGCCCCAGCCCCGCGCTCGTGGCCCGGTGGGTGTGCGACATGATCAGGGTGTCGACGGCAGGATCGCGACCCAACCGGTCGCCGGCCCACTGCCGCTGGCGCTCGGCGGCGGCGTCGAGGATCGCTGGGTCGCGGGTGGAATCGGCCAGGTGCCGGCTCATCCGGTCCACCAGCCAGAAGCCAAGATCGGGATGCACCAGCCCGAACAGCGCCACCGTGGCCGGATGCTTGGTGACCCGGTGCATCAGCCGGGCGGAAGGGTGGACCTCGGCCACCCCGTCGCCATGGAGCGCCAGCACCCGGCCGCCAGCGGCGGCAAAGGAAGCCTCCAGGGGTTCGAAGCGGATCCGGGTCTCCGCTCCCCAGAAGGAGCGCCCCCAACGGTCGTGATTGCCCCCGGTCATCACCACCGGGAGCCGTCGGGCGAGTGTGGTGAGGGCCGCCGCAGCGGCGAAGCCGGTTCGGGGAACCACCCGACGGTAGGAGAACCAGAAATCGAACAGGTCCCCGTTGACCAGCAGGCAATCGCCGAGGGCGGGGACCCGATCAAGGAAGCCAAGCAGCGCCTCATCGTCCTCCGGCGAGGAGGCACCGATGTGGGCGTCGGATACCACCACGAGCTGGTCTCCGAGCATCGGCCCAAGATAAGGGAGGGCGTCATCCGCATGGAAGCGACCGACGGCATCTCCGTGGTGTACCACCGGGTCAACTACAGCGAAACCGACCAGATGGGGGTGGTCTATCACGCGCGCTACCTGGTGTGGCTGGACGTCGCCCGGACCGAGCACCTGCGACGCTCCGGCACCAGTTACGCCGAGCTGGAGCGTCGGGGCCTGCGCCTGGCGGTGGGTGACTTGGAGATCCGGTATCGACAACCCGCGCGCTACGACGACCCGGTGCGGATCCGCTGCTGGGTCCGCGAGCGAGCCTCGCGCCGGGTGACCTTCGGCTACGCCGTCGAGCACGCCGAGGATGGACGGTTGCTGGCGACGGCGAGCACGGCCATGCTGGTCCTCGATGCCCAGTTCCGGTGGGCCCGGCTGCCGCCCGATATCGCGACCCATCTTGCCCCGGTGGCAGACCCGGTGCGGCTCGCCTCCGGCACTCGATCGCGATGACAAAGCAGGGGGCCCCCGCTATCATGCACCCGATGCGGCGCCGGTTGCTTCTGGTGGCTCTCGGGATGGGCGGGTGTGCCGGCGGCGGCCTGATCGGAGTCCCCCGCCCGGCATCGTGGACTCCATCCACCCCCTCCGACGCCGCTGCCTGGAGCCAGACCACCCTGCCGGCCGAGGCCCGCGAGATCCGCTTCCGCTGGCAGCTCCGTGACGATCGCGGCGCCGCGGGGGGCCGCGGCCGGGTGCGCTGGGCCGTGCCCGATTCGGCCCGGCT
>CAZFSA010000203.1:0-5001 GCA_964521535.1 uncultured Gemmatimonas sp. | reverse complement strand
AACCCTTCGGGGCGCTGGACGCGCGCGTTCGCCGCGATCTACGCCATTGGCTGCGCCGCATCCACGACGAGACCGGCGTCACGACGGTCTTCGTCACCCACGATCAGGAGGAAGCGCTCGACCTCGCTGATCGAGTGGCCCTGCTCAACGAAGGGCGCATCGTTCAAGTCGGATCGCCTGATCAGATCTACGCCAGCCCCGCCAGTCCGTTCGTCTTCGACTTTCTCGGGGCGGCGAATGAAGCGCGCGGCGAGGTCCGCGACGGACGGCTCTCCCTACTGGGCGCAAGCTTCACCGCTCCGGCGGACGCGCCCCAAGGCGCCGTCCGGGCGTTCTTCCGCCCACACGAAATCGATCTCGCCGAGGTCGGCGATGGCTTCCCCGCCCGCGTCGAGCCGGTCACGACCCGCGGTCTGGCCACGCGCGTGGAGTGCCAGGCGGACGGCAGGCCTATCGAGGTGGAATGGCCCTCTGCCGACGCGCCCGCCCTGAGCCGAGGCGCCCAGATCTTCCTGGCGCCGCGTCGGTTCGCGGTCTTTCCCGTCTAGGCGGCCGAGTCCGACCGCCGATCATCGCGATCTGCGAGATCGGCGATCGTCGAGCCCTCGAACACGCTGGCGACTGCGTCGCGTCCTTTGGCGAACACCCGCCGGATCCGGCACCCTTCCACGTCCGGGCAATCCTGGCAGGGCTGGTAACGGGTCACGCTGGCGCAGGGCATCGGGGCCCGGGGGCCGTCGCCGGTCGCCCCGGCTGCTCCCATGCGACGCGCCATCGGCTCGGCGATGGCCAGGTCCAAGCGCGAGGTGCCGCACTACTATCTGGGCAGCGACACCGAGGTCGGGGGCCTTCTTCGATGGCTCGAGGCCCGGAACGAGGGCGTGCCGGTGGCGAAGCGGATGCTCCCGATCGCACCACTCCTCAAGGCGGTGGCGCTCGCCCTCCGTGCGGAACCCGCCTTCAACGGCTTCTACCGCGACGGCGCCTTTCACCCCAGCGACGCGATCCATCTGGGGTTGGCCATCCGGCTCCGGGGCGGTGGACTGGTCGCGCCGGCAATCCACCACGCCGATCGGTTGAGCCTTCCCGATCTGATGGCGGCGGTCCACGACCTGATCTCACGGGCTCGAAAGGGGTCCCTCCGGAGTTCCGAGGTGGCCGACCCCACGGTCACCGTCACCAGCCTCGGCGATCAGGGTGTGGATGCCGTCTTCGGGATCGTCTTTCCGCCCCAGGTTGCGATCGTCGGCCTGGGTCGGATCCGCGAGCGTCCCTGGGCGGAGCAGGGGCTGCTCGGCGCGCGCCCGGTCCTGACGATCACCCTCTCGGCCGACCACCGCGTCACCGACGGATACGACGGCGCTCGCTTCCTCAACACCATCGAGCGGATGCTCCGCGACCCGGAGGCACTATGACCCCTGAGGCCGTCGAACAGGCCGTTCGCGACGCCCTGGCCGCGGTGGCGCCCGAGGCCGACCCCGCCACCCTGCATCCGGAACGGCCCCTGCGGGAGCAACTCGATCTCGACTCCTTCGACGTCCTGACGCTGATGGTCGAGATCGCGGAGCGCACCGGCGTCGAGGTGCCGGAGCGGGACTATGGCAAGGTTCCCTCGCTCCGCCGGCTGGTCGACTATCTCGTTGCCCGATCGCCAGGCCCGCGGTAGGGACGGCCCACGCGGCTCGGACTCACCCGCGCTCGCCATGCAGTAGTCGCCTTAGCCGGGGTAGGGGCAGGGTGTTGGCGATGTCCCGCCTCTCCGCCCAGCCACGCCGGGCCTGATCCACACCCCATCGCATGAACCCCAGCTCCGCGGCGGCGTGCGCGTCGGTCGATACCACCAGCCGGACGCCGAGCTCGATCGCCGCCCGGCATCCCAGGTCATCGAGGTCCAGTCGCTCGGGCTGCGCGTTGATCTCCACCAGCACCCCGTGGTCCCTCGCGGCCCGAAGGACCCGGTCCCGGTCGAACCGCATCGGCGCGCGGCGCCCCAGGAGTCGGCCGGTCGGGTGGCCCAGAACGTCCACCGCCGGATGGGCCAGTGCCCGGAGCAGCCGCTCCGTCTGTGCCGCCTCGGGCAGGTCCAGGGCCGAGTGGACCGAGATCACCACCAGGTCGAGTCCCTCCAGCGTGGCGTCGTCCAGGTCGAGCGACCCGTCGGCCAGGATATCGACCTCCGCTCCCTTGAGGAGGGTGAGGCTCCGGAGCCTCGCGTTCAGCCGGTCGATCCGCCGCGCCTGGCGACGGAACCCCGCCCGGTCCAGGCCGCCCGTCACCCGAACGGCCGGCGAATGATCGGTGATCGCCAGATATTCGTATCCCAGCGCCTCGGCGGCCTCCGCCATCGCCTCGAGCGAGTCCCGGCCGTCCGAGGCCGTGGTGTGCACCTGGAGATCGCCCCGGATGTCGGCGAGTTCCACCAGGCGCGGCAGTCGGCTCTCGCGGGCCGCATCGATCTCGCCCCGGTCCTCCCGCAGCACGGGCGGGATCCACGGCAGCCCCACCGCCTCGAACACCTCGGCCTCGGTCCGACCGCCGACCCGGCGGCGGCCCCGGAACACCCCGTACTCGCTGATCTTGAGTCCGCGCTGCTGCCCCAGGCGCCGGATCGCGATGTTGTGGGCCTTCGACCCGGTGAAGTAGTGCAGCCCGGCGCCGTAGCTCTCTCTTCCCAAGACCCGGAGATCCACCTGGAGACCTGACCGGAGCCGCACCGAGACCCGGGTTGGTCCCTCCTCCAGCACCTCGGCCACGTCGGGGTGCTTGGCGAATCGCTCCACGACCGGCGAGGTGCCGGCAGCCTCGACCAGGATGTCCAGGTCCCCCACGGTCTCCCGGGCCCGCCTGAAGCTGCCCGCGATCTCGGCCTGTCTCACCCCCGGCACCGCCCGGAGGAAATCGAGCAGCAGTTCCCCATACTGCGCTGCCTGCGCCCGCAGGAGGCGGCGGTCAGTGCCGGCGGCCCGCCGCGCGGCAATTTCCTCGAGGATCCTCTCCTCGGTCCGGACGCCGAACCCCTTGACAGCGCGGACCCGCCCGGCCCGGGCAGCCGCCTCCAACTCGCCAACGGATTCGATACCGAGGGCGTCGTAAAGGGCTCGCGCCCGCTTCGGTCCGAGGCCGCGGACCCGAATCAGCTCCAGCAGGCCGCGGGGCACCTCGCGTCGGGCCTCCTCGAACGCGCCGAGCGAGCCGGTGTCGACCAGCTCCACGATCTTGCCGGCCAGGTCCTCGCCAATACCGGGCAGCTCGGTGAGCCGTGCCGCCCCCTGGCGGGCGAGGACCGCGATCGACTCCGGCAGCTCCTCGATCGTCCGGGCCGCGTTGCGGTAGGCCCGGACCCGGAAGGGGTTGGCGCCCTGGATCTCGAGCAGGTCGGCGAGCTCCCGAAACACCCGGGCCACCTCGGCATTGGCGGCGGCGCGGGCAGTCCTGGGCATCGGCTTGACATCCGGCAAGCGGGCTGGCTCAAGGCATGGGGCCGGACCGCCCAACTCGGCGTGAAGCCGGGGTGAAGGAGTCTTCACTCCGGCGGTCCTGGGGGGGATCGGAGGTGGGGGGTTGACCCGGGCATACATAGTATATATGATATCCAATATGTATTATGATCGGACCCGGTGACGATGACGACCAGGCGCCCCCTCCTGCGGCGGATCGACCCCCGGGTGCTCAAGCGGGCGGCCGAGATCATCAAGCTGCTCGGGCACCCGGAGCGCCTCAAGATCGTCGAGGTCCTGGAGAGCGGTGAACACACCGTGGGCGAGCTGTGCCGCCTCTGCGGGCTGGAGCAGGCGATCTGCTCGCAGCACCTCGGACGGCTCCGGGCCATGCGGGTCGTGGCCGCCCGGAAGCAGGGGCTGCATGTCAACTACCGGCTGGTGGAACCCAAGGTCCCCATGATCCTCGAGTGCATCCGCAAATGCGACGCCCCGCGTTCCTGATCGGGGCGCTCCTGGGCCTCGGTGCGCCGGTCGCATCGGCTCAGGACACGCTCCGCCTGTCGGTGGCCGATGCCATCGCGCGAGGGCGCGAGGCCCATCCGGCCGTGATCGAGGCCCGCGCCCGCCGTGACGCCGGGGAGGCCGGTGTCCTGGCGTCGCGAGCCGGGTACTTCCCCCGCCTCTCGGCCGAGTACGGCCTGATTCGCACGGACGATCCAATCGCGGTCTTCGGGAGCAAGCTGCGACAGGGCCGTTTCGTGGCCGCCGACCTGGCGCTCGAGGCGCTTAACTATCCGTCGCCGGTGACGAACACCTCGGTCGGGTTCACGATCGAGCAGCCGTTGGTGGTTCCCGAGGCGTGGATGGGCCGGAAGACGGCGCTGGCCGGGGCCGAGGCCGCTCGCCTCTTCGCGGAACGCGCCAGCCAGCAGGGCGCCTTCGACATCCTGCGAGCGTACTTCGGGGCTCAGTTGATGGCCGAACGGGTCGGAACCATGGACAGCCTCCTCAGGGCGGCGGTCCGGACGCTCGACCAGGTGCGGGCGTTTCGGCGCGAAGGCGTGGTCACTTCCGTGGACGAGCAGCTGGCGCTGGCCCGCGTGAGCGAGCTTGAAGCCAGCCGCGCCCTGGCCGACGCGGAGCGCGCGGCCGCGATCGGCCGGCTTCTGGCGCTGATTGGCGAGGATCCTCGACGGCCGGCGTTCCTGGTCGATCCGCTCGACCAACCGGGCAGGCCGCCAGCAGGCCTCAGCCCTCGCCATGATCTCGCTGGCCTGGAGGCGATGGTCCGGGCCGGCGACGCCAACGTCGACCGGACTCGGGCGCAATGGCTCCCGAGCGCGGCCGCCTTCGGCGCGCTCGGCTGGAACCAGGGAACCGTGGGCGGGTTCTCCGGTCCCCGCCGCTGGACGGCCGGCGTGCTCGTCCGTTGGAACCTGTTCCGCGGCTTCGCCGACGTTGCCGCGGTGGAACAGGCCCGGGCCGAACGCCGGGCCGCGGCCGACCGACTGGAGGCGGCCCGCCGTGGGGCCGAGGCCGAGGTCCAGGCCGCGACGGCCCA
>CAZFSA010000202.1:4444-5055 GCA_964521535.1 uncultured Gemmatimonas sp. | reverse complement strand
CATGTCGATCAGCTCAGGGTTAGTCGGTCCCTAAGTCGAGGCCGAAAGGCGTAGACGATGGGAAACGGGTCAATAGTCCCGTACCAACAGCAGGCCGTTACGAGTCCGAGGAGGGACGCAGGAGCAGGGTCACCGTCGGGTGGTGGATTCTCCGATGCAAGGTGGTAGACGTTTCCGGGGACGCAAAGACCCGGAGAGTCGAGAACCGATGCCGAAGGGGCCTCCGGGCCCCGCCAAGGGTGGCTGACGCCGACTGCCAAGAAAAGCTTCGCGGACCAGGACTGTTGTTGACCGTACCGCAATCCGACACAGGTAGGCGAGGCGAGCAGCCTCAGGGGCTCGAGTGATTTACGGAAAAGGAACTCGGCAAAATGACCCCGTAACTTCGGGATAAGGGGTGCCGGTGGTAGGTGAGGCCGCACAGGCCCAGCCCAAGCCGGCCGCAGAGAATCGTCCCAAGCGACTGTTTAGCAAAAACACAGGTGCGTGCCAAGGCATAGTCCAAGCCAACGTATACGCACTGACTCCTGCCCGGTGCCGGAAGGTTAAGGCAAGTCGTCAGCCGCAAGGCGAAGCGATGAACCGAAGCCCCGGTAAACGGCGGCCGTAAC
>CAZFSA010000202.1:0-4416 GCA_964521535.1 uncultured Gemmatimonas sp. | reverse complement strand
TAAGTTCCGACCTGCACGAATGGAGTAACGACTTGGGAGCTGTCTCTTCCGTAAGCTCGGCGAAATAGCAGTATCGGTGAGGATTCCGATTACCCGCGACAGGACAAAAAGACCCCATGCACCTTTACTACAGCCTGTCATTGATGGTCGGCTCGAGCTGCGTAGCATAGGTGGGAGCCGTCGAAGCCAGGGTTTCGGCCCTGGTGGAGGCACCAGTGAAATACCACCCTTCTCTTGTTGATCATCTCACTCCGACGGCAACCCCGTCGAGGACCGTGGCAGGTGGGTAGTTTGTCTGGGGCGGACGCCTCCTAAAAGGTACCGGAGGCGCGCGATGGTGCCCTCAGTGCGGTCGGTAATCGCACGACGAGTGTATAGGCAGAAGGGCGCCTGACTGCGAGCGCGACGGCGCGAGCAGGGACGAAAGTCGGCCTAAGTGATCCGGTGGTCCCGTGTGGATGGGCCATCGCTCAACGGATAAAAGGTACGCTGGGGATAACAGGCTTATCGCGTCCGAGAGTTCACATCGACGACGCGGTTTGGCACCTCGATGTCGGCTTGTCACATCCTGGGGCTGGAGAAGGTCCCAAGGGTCCGGCTGTTCGCCGGTTAAAGTGGTACATGAGCTGGGTTCAGAACGTCGTGAGACAGTTCGGTCTGTATCCGTCGTGGGCGCAGGAGTGTTGAGGGAACTCGTCCTTAGTACGAGAGGACCGGGACGAAGCGACCGCTCGTGTACGGGCTGTCCCGCCAGGGGCAGCGCCCGGTAGCGATGTCGCGCGCAGATAACCGCTGAATGCATCTAAGTGGGAAACTGTCCCCAAGATGAACACTCCTGGACCGCAAGGTCCCTGAAGGGCCCTGGGAGACTACCAGGTTGATAGGGCGCAGATGTACGGGCCGTAAGGCCTTCAGTCGAGCGCTACTAATCGCCCGTGCAGTTTGATCTCTTCCCATTCCCGCTGATCCCACTTCACCCCCCCCTCAATTGCCGACTATGGGCGTCCCGCGGGATGCCCCTATCGGCCCGGAACACCTCGATGGCGGAGCCCACGAGGAGCCCCGCTCCTTCCCCTGGTATGCAGGGGCGGACGGGAACTCCACCGGCCCCCCGCCAGAAGCGTGATACCGGCCGATAGTCCAGGTCGGCTGACGACTAGCGCGCAGGGGCCACACCCGTTCCCATTCCGAACACGGCCGTTAAGCCCTGCAGCGCCGATGGTACTGCCACCGCGAGGTGGTGGGAGAGTAGGCCGTCGTCAGCTCCCCCTCGAAGCCCGGCTCCGCAAGGAGTCGGGCTTCCCGTTTTCCCAGGGTTGCCATCCCGGTACCGCGGGCCTTTCTTCCCCGGATGCCAGCCCCCACGCCCACCGACCCGGACCCTGGCCCACGGCAGGCCATCCCGAAGCGCCTCGTCGGGCTGGCATTGCTGGGACTCGGACTACTCGCTGGCCCCGGCCGGCTCGCCGCGCAGTTACCAAGCGACCCGCTGTTTGCCGAACGACGAAGCCTCCGAACCGAGTTCCTCAACCACACCCTGAACGAAGTCCGACCGGTGCTCGACGACTGGCAGCGCCTGATCGAGAAGGCCGATCCCGCCCCGGCCGTGCAGGCACTCACCGAAGACGCCCTCTTCATGCCGCTGGACGGCTGGATCGCCCGCGGCCGATCCGAGATCGGCGACTCCCTCCGAACCTGGCTCCCACGGCTCTCGGCCTATGGCCTGACATTGCTCGACTTCGACGCCGCCAGCAGCCTGGTGTACGTCCTCGCCTCCGTCCATTACCAGGTGGCCAGGTCGCCCGGCCGGCGCGCTGTACAGGGGCTGGCACTCATCGTCCTCCGCCGGGATGGCCGCCAGTGGCGGATCCGGAGCTATCTGGAACGACCCGACGACCCTTGAGAATCGAGAACCATGGGTGGGGAAGGGCGCAGGACTTGCTTGCCATCAGCTTGCCAAACAACGGCTTGCGAAGCTGAACCTCAGGTTTGCTCTTCGGGGCATGTGGGATAAGCACGGCGTGACCAGGACCGGCCGCGTTGCCCTGTGCGGTCAGCCCAACGTCGGGAAGTCGTCGCTCCTCAATGCCCTGATCGGCCAGCCGCTCGCCCTGGTCAGCGCCAAGCCCCAGGCCACCAGGTTGCCGGTAGTCGGCCTTCGCACCGAGGGGCGGAGCCAGATGGTGTTCGTCGACCTCCCCGGCCTGCTCGATCCCGCCTATCCGATGCAGGAGCGGATGGCAGCCCTGGCCAGGCAGGAGCTGGCAGACGCCGACTTGATCCTCCACCTGCATCCGGCGCCCGAGGCCCCTTCCATCCCGCTCAAGGATGCGGCCAGGCTGAGCCAGCCCCCCCGCGCCCCGGTTCTGCTGGTCTACAGCAAGGCCGATTTGGTTTCCCCTGGTCGACGGGCCGAGCTGGAGCAGGAAGGCCTGGTGGTGTCCGCTCGAACCGGCGAAGGTGTGGCCGCCCTTGTGCAGGCGATCGAAACCCGCCTCCCGGTCGGTCCGTTTCTCTTCCCGGCCGACGACCTCGGTACTCAACCCCTCCGGTTCTTTGTGGCCGAGTACCTGAGGGAGGCGGCCCTCGAGCATCTGGACGACGAGGTGCCGTATGCGGTCGCCGCGGAGGTGGAGGAGTTCCAGGAGGAGCGCGACCCCATGTACATTCGAGCAACCCTCTTCGTCGAGCGCGACTCGCAGAAGGGAATCGTGATCGGCTCGGGGGGCCGCACCATCCGGCGAATCGGCGAACACGCGCGCCGCCGGCTTGAGGAGATCACCGGTCGGCGAGCCTTTCTCGAAACCCGGGTGAAGGTCCTGCCGCGCTGGCGGAAGCGTCCCCAGGACCTGGTGCGGTTCGGCTTCCCTGACGTGAACCCCGGGGGTACCCCTTGAGCCTCGCGCCTGAACTGCTGGAGATTCTGGTCTGCCCGAAGTGCAAGGGCGAGCTTGAGTACCGGGAGTCTGAGGCCGTGCTGATCTGCCACCAATGCCGGCTGGCCTACCCGATCGAAGACGACATTCCCATCATGCTGATCGATGAAGCCCGACCGGCATGACCGGGCGCGCGGGCTCGGTGAGCCCAGGCTCGCCGTTGCGCCGCGCGACTCGTCGCCAAAGGGGCCATTTGACAGGACGCGGCTCTAACCCCTAAGTTGCTCAGCCGTAAACGCTTAGAAACGAGGGAACCGGGTGCGGAACCGCCCGACCATCCTTTTCTTCGGTCCGGTCGGGCGACCGGTCCCTGACTTCGTGTCGGACTGGGCCGCCGAAAAGGCCTTTCCGATCGAGGTCTACCGCGACCCGGACGAGGTCCGCTCGATCATTCTTCGAGGCCACCCCTGCTTTCTGTTCGTCGCGGCGGGGGATTCCGGCGAGTTCGGGCGCGACCTGGTGCGCGACCTGAAGGAGGACTCGTTCACCGCCATCGTCCCCACCCTGGTGCTCTCCGGCCGCCACGAGCACGACGTGGTCCAGTCGTGGTTCTCGGCGGGTGCGGACGAGATCCTGACCGATATCTTCCCGCGGGAGGAACGCCGGGCCCGCCTCGAGGCGCTGCTCGTCCGCAGCCAGCGGGACGTGTCGGTCCATCCATCCACCCGGCTGCCCGGCGCGCCCGAAATCGATCGGGAAATCCGCCGCCGGCTCGAGGCCGCCCAGGACTTCGCGGTCTGCTACGCGGATCTCGATCATTTCAAGGAGTACAACGACCGCTACAGCTACTACGATGGCGATCGGGTGATCTACATGCTGTCCCGGATCCTGCACGACGTGGTGAAGGGCCTGCTGCGGGGGCGGGGGTTCGTCGGCCACATCGGGGGCGACGATTTCATCTTCATCATCCCGGCGTGCGATGTTAGTTTGGTCTGCACCGAGATTCTGTCCGTGTTCGACACGCTGGTGCCGTACCAGTACAACGACCAGGACCGGCGCGCCGGCTACTTCTTCGGCAAGGACCGCCGCGGTCAGCTTCACAGGGTCCCGCTGATGACGCTGTCGGTCGGGATCGTCACCAACCGCAATCGGACCTTCGCTCACCCCGCCGAGGTGAGCGAGCTGGCAACCGAGATGAAGAGCTACGCCAAGACGCTGCCTGGCTCGGTCTACGTCGTGGACCGGCGGCAGAACCGAAGCGGCGAAGACCGCGTTGGGCGCTAGCCGAGGAGACCAATGAACGTCAGTTGCACCACGTGCGCCACGGTCTTCCGGGTCGACCCAGACAAGGTCCCCAGCGGGGGGGTCCGGGCCCGGTGTTCCGTCTGTGCCGGGGTATTCTGGGTTCGGCCCGACGGCGAGCCCGGGTCGACCCGGCCTCCGGTCGCCGCGGGGGAGCAGGGCCCGCGGACGGCGACGCCCCCGGCCGTTCCAGTCGCTCCGGTGCGCTCCCCGGCGCCGACCGCTGGAGCGGGGTGCC
>CAZFSA010000201.1:0-5086 GCA_964521535.1 uncultured Gemmatimonas sp. | reverse complement strand
GGTGGAGCCCAGGATCCGCTTCATCTCGACCGCCATGTCGTACCGGCTGGCCGCGCCTTGGTTGGTCACGTGATAGGTCCCGTAGGCGCGCCGGACGAGGAGCTCGCTCGCTGGGCCCCCGACAGCTCGGGCCCGCTGTCGCTGCGCCACGGTCCGGCAGCAGCTGCCCGGGCCCGGGCCGAGGGCGAGACCGACCGGGGGGTGCTGGATGCCGTACATTTCCACTCCGTGGGGCTGGCCGAATGGGACCGGGTGGGACGGGCACTGTACTGTGCCGATTTCCTGGAGCCGGGCCGGCGATTCGATGCCGCCGAGCGGGCCGCGCTGGCCAGCGCTTTTCCTGATGATCCCGAGGGCGTCCTTCGGGCTGTCGCCCGCTTGCGACTGCGCCATGCAGTGGAGTCTGGATGGACCATCCCCGAGCAGACGTTCCGGTTCTGGAACGCCCTGGTCGCAGGCGAATCGTCGCGGTGACCGGGGTGGTGCTGGCCGGGGCGGCCGCGCTGAGCTCCGCGCTCTGCCGGCCCGGCAACGGGTCGATCGCTGAGGGGCCAGCCTGGGCCCAGGACGGACGGGTGACGGCCGAGGTCCTCAATGGCTCGGGACGGCCCGGGCTTGCCCGCCAGGTGACCCGCCTCCTCCGCCAGCGCGACGTCGACGTGATCTACTTCGGGACCGCGAGCGCGGAAACGGATTCGACCCGAATCCTGGTCCGCCGCGGTGACCTGGTGCGCGGCCACCAGGCCGCCCGCGCCCTCGGCCAGGGTCTGGTAAGTGCCGCCCCGGACACCCTGCTCCGCGTCGACGTCACCATTCTGCTGGGCCGGGACTACCGCCCCCCCGCCGGGGCGCCTCCGTTCTGACCGGACCCGTCAGCCAGCCCGATCACCAGGTCCATCACGTTGGTGCCCGTGGGCCCGGTGCGAAGCAGCGCCCCTACCTGATCGAGGCCGGGATAGGCGTCGTGCCGCGCCAGGACGGAGGAGGGATCCCCCCTTCGGAGCCCGATCGCCCGCCAGGTGGAGGGATCCACGATTGCCCCGGCGGCATCGGTCGGGCCATCTCGACCATCGGTCCCGGCAGCGAGGAGCGCGCACGGAATCTCGGCCCCCGCCAGGATCTCGGCGGCCGCCAGCGCCAGTTCCTGGCACCGGCCGCCCTGTCCAGAGGCGGCACCGAGCGTCGCGGTGGTCTCGCCTCCCCAGATGATGGCCACCGGGTGGCGGACGCGCCCCGCCTGGGCCAGCAGCTCGGCCGCCAGCCGCCGTCCGGCCGGCGCGGCTTCGCCGGTGAGCGCTGCCGGAGCCGTCCAGGTGTCGTACCCTCGCTGGCGAGCGGCCGCCGCCGCTCCCGCCACGGCGGTCCGATTCGATCCGACAATCCGGGTTGCGCGGCGACGAAACGCCGGGTTGTCGCCCTTCGGGGTCTCGGGCAACAGGCCCTGCTCGACGCGGCCGATCAGAACCCGGATCGAGCTCGGCACTCGGACCCAGAGATCCGCCCGCTCGAGAATCCTCCGGACGTCCGCTGCGGTGGCCGGATCGGGCTCGCAGGGACCGGATCCGATGTCCGCGGGGTTGTCGCCGGGAACGTCGGAGAGACAGAAAACCCGGACCCGGTGCGCGGGCAGCGCAAGAAGGAGCCGTCCCGCGCCCCACCGGGCAAACCGCTTGCGTACGGCGTTCAACTCGTCGATCGGAAGGCCCGCCGCGCCGAGGAGCCGATGGAGGGCCAGGAAATCCGCCCCGGGGATCTCGGGGACCGGTGCGGCCACCAGGCTCGACGTCCCGCCGGAGAGGAGTACCCAGGCCTCATCCCGGGCGCCCACCCGCGCAGTGACGAGACCGAGGGCCTGCGCCGCGCGAAACGAGCCTTCCCCAGGCACCGGATGGTCGCCGGCGACCTGGGGAATCCCGTTGGTACCCTCGGGCCCCGGCTCCGGAGCGACCACGATGCCTCCCGCGGGCTCCAGGCGGCGAGCCTTGAGGTGCGCCGTCAGCGCGGCGGCCATGGCCGGTCCGGCCTTTCCGAGCGCCAGGATCCACGCCCGGCCGGCGGGAGCCGGTTCGCCTTCGAGGGCGAGTTGCAGGCACCGGGCGGGGTCAGCCGCCGCGACGCCCGCTGCGTGGATGGCGAGCGCATCCCGCCGGAGCGATTCGGGACTCATCCGTGCCAAGATAAGCGGCGCCCGCAACCGGAACCGGATCCTTGCCGCTCGTCGCTACATTCGGGCGAAGGCCCACGGGAGGGAGGGGAACAATGACGGTCCCGGACCGCCCGCGGTCGCGCCCGGCCGTGCTGCTCCTGCATCGGCTGCCCGAGTCAGTCGAGGCCGCGTTGGAGCGGGACTTCGAGGTCCACCGTCGGGTGGCCGATGGCGATCCGACGCCGGAGGAGCTGACGCAGGCCGCGGCCAGTTACGACGCCATCGTACCGACGGTGACCGATGATCTGCCGGCTCGCTTCTTCAAGGTTGCGGGCCGCCGGGTCCGGATCGTGGCCAACTACGGGGTCGGTGTCGAGCGGATCGATCTGGCAGCGGCCCGGCAGGCCGGGGTCGTCGTCACCAATACCCCCGGCGTGCTCACCGAGTGCACGGCGGACCTCACCCTCGGGCTGATGCTGATGGCGCTCCGGCGCCTGGGCGAAGGGGATCGGCTCGTGCGCGAGGGGCGCTGGACCGGTTGGCGGCCGGTCGGATTCCTGGGGCGGCGACTCTCGGGCCGGACGCTCGGTATCGTCGGCTTCGGACGGATCGGGCGGGCGGTCGCAACCCGGGCACGGCACGGGTTCGGGATGCAGATCCTGTATCACTCGCGGAGCCGTGCCCCACTCGAGGTCGAACAGCAGCTCGGGGCGGAGGCGGCCGACCTCGACACGCTCCTCCGCCGGGCGGAGGTGGTCTCCCTCCACTGTCCGGCAACCCCGGAGACCCGGAACCTCATCGATGCCCGCCGCCTGGCGCTGATGCGATCCGACGCGGTGCTCATCAACACGGCGCGGGGAACCCTGGTGGACGAGGAGGCGCTGGTCCGGGCTCTGCAAGAGGGCCGCCTGGGGGGCGCCGGGCTCGATGTATTCCGCGATGAACCCCGGGTCCATCCGGGTCTCCTGGGCCTCGACCGTGTCGTGTTGCTTCCCCACCTCGGCAGCGCGACCCTGGAGACGCGGACGGCTATGGGCATGCGGGTGGTCGAGAACCTGCGCGCATTCTTCAGTGGTGGGGCGGTTCCCGACCCCGTCAGGTGACCTCCGTGCGGGCGAAACGCCACGACGTCCCGCCAGGTCGGACCGTTGCCGGCCTCGAGCACCCGGCGGCGCATGGATTCAGCCCGCCGGCTGCGCGGTCCGCCGGCGCCGCTCCATCTCCACGTACAGCTGGCCGCAGGCCGCGTTGATATCCAGGCCCCGGCTGCGACGTACCACGGCCTCGATCCCCGCCTGGCGCAGCCGGTCCGCGAACGCCCGGATCTTCTGGGGTGGGCTCGCCCTCAATCCGGGGGCGCCGCCCGGATGGAGCGGCAGGAGGTTGACATGGGCCGACAGGTCGCGCGCCAGGGTGGCCAGTCGCTCGGCGTCGGCCCCGGTGTCGTTTTGCCCGGCGATCAGGACGTACTCCAGGGTCACCCGTCGTCCGAACCGCTTCGCCGCCGCCACGACGTCGGAGAGCGGGTATTTCCGCTCGATCGGCATCAGCCCCTGGCGGACTGCCGGATCCGCCGAATGGAGCGAGATCGCCAGACGGAACTGCTCCGGGCGCCGGGCCAGCGCCTCCATGCCAGGCACGATTCCCACCGTCGACACCGTGAGGTGACGGGCCCCGATGCCGAGGCCGTCCGGGTGGTTGAGAATGGTCAGGGCGGTGTCGACGGCCGGCCAGTTGAGCAGGGGCTCACCCATTCCCATGAACACGACATTGGTGGGGCGGTCGGCGGGATCGGCGAGGATCACCTCGCGGGCCTGCCCCGCGATCTCGAACGGGGTGAGGTTGCGACGGAACCCCATCCGGCCGGTCGCGCAGAACACGCAGCCGAGGGCGCATCCGGCCTGGGACGAGATGCACAGCGTTCGGCGGGTGCCGGACGGGATCAGGACCGACTCGATGGCCTCGCCGTCGGCCAGCCGCCAGAGGTACTTGCGGGTGCCGTCGGCCGAGACCTGACTCGTCGCGAGACCAAGCCGCGGCAGCGGAAGGGCCCGGTCCAGCTCCTGTCGGAGGGCCAGTGGCAGCTCGGTGGCCTCGCCCCACGACGCCACCGGGCTGGTCCACAGCCGCCGGGCGATCTGTCGACCCCGGTAGGCCGGCAGCGAGCGGTCCCTCGCCAGGGCGTCGATCCGTTGCCTGGCCTCTGGCGGTGGGAGGTCGAGGATGGTCGGCACGGTCATCGGGATAACCTAACCGCGGGCCGCCGCTACGCTCGGGTCGGCGGCTCGGCGTCGAGCCGGGCCCGCGGAACGCAGAACCAGAGCGCTGCCGCCCCCATGGCGACCCCGGCCCAGATCACCAGCAGCGTAGTCCACCCCCACGCGGCCTGCATCCGCGGCACCGCCCAGATCGAGATCACCCCGCCGAGGTTGCCCATGAAGTTGAGCACGCCCCCGGCTGCCCCGGCCCGCTCGCGCCCCATGGCCGTCGCGGCGGTCCAGAACGGCGCCTCCGCCGCGTTGATGCACCCCACCGAGAGCGACAGGGCCGCAATGGCCAGCTGCGGATGGCTGAGCGTGGCGCCAAGGGCCACCAGGACGGCGGCGCTGAGCAGGCACCCGACTGCCACCGCCCGCCGAGCCTGGCCGGGCGAGGTACGACGACGGAGCCGGTCGGTCAGGGCCCCACCCAGGGGGCCGACGAGGAAAGCGACGCCGTAGGGGAGGCTGCCCCAGACCCCGCTGGCCAGGATTGTGAAGCCCCGGCCGTCGATCAGGTAGCGAAAGAACCAGAACACGAAGACGAAGAAGACCGCCGCGTGCATCAGGTAGGCCAAGCCGAGGAGCATCAGATCGCGGTCGAACAGCAGCGCCAGCGAGGCCCGGCACTGCGCGCCGAGCGGCGGCAGCCGGGGCTCGCCGGCCGGGGACGCCAGTGGGA
>CAZFSA010000200.1:0-5096 GCA_964521535.1 uncultured Gemmatimonas sp. | reverse complement strand
AGTCGTCGAAGGCGGGCCCGGCGTCCGCGGCGAAGAAGCCGGCCAGGAAGTCGCCCCGATAGAGTTCGAGCGTCTCCCGGGTCTCGGGACCGCTGGCCAGCTGGGCGGCATCGCACCAGAGCCGGTCCGGCGCGATCGCGAGTTCATCCCCCCGGGCGACGATCACGCCATCGCCGAGCAGGTTCCGGAGATAGTGCAGCGCCTGGCGGAGGGCGCGCCGGGCGTCGTCGCCGGAGAGTTCCGGCCAGAACGCCGCCAGCAGCGTATCGCGCCGGACCCACGGCTCCGGACCGGCAGTCGCGAGGTAGGCGAGCAGGGCGAGCCGTTTTTCCTGCACCGGGACGGGCTCCCGGCGTTCCGGCTCACCGCGAACCAGTTCGAAACGACCCAGGGTGTACAGTCGAACCATGCGGAGGGCGGTGGGGCTGCCTCGAAACATCGCCCCCCCGCCCCGCCGGAAGAACCCCCGGAGTTACGGCTTCCTCGGCCTCATCATCCCCTTCATGTCGAACGGCCGGTAGTCAGGCGGAGGAAGGAAGAGGTCGTCCGACAGGGCCTTCCGCTCCACCCGGGTGGCGAGCATGGTCATCGTCACCTTCCCCTTCTCCTTCGTCTCGGACTTGAGCAGGAACGCTCCTTCCGAAAGACGGGCCGCGAGGTCGCGCATCTCTGGCGGTACGCCGGCGGGTTGCTTGCCGCCACCCATGCCGCCCGCCGCTCCCGGATCCATGGCCATCCCCATGAAGATCCCCATGCCCTTGGCCAGGCACATGTCCATCTCGGTCTGCTCCCTGGCGTTTACGATCCGGAAGTGCTCGCAGGGGATCCCGGCGATGACCTCCCGCTGCCCGGTGGCCTCGAACCTGACGCCGGGATCGGAAGGGGCCTTGCTGCCCTTCCCCCCCTGGGCCTGCTCCAGCCCCTTGCCGATCCCGCCGAAGTCCATGGTCAGGTACATCTTCTGCTCGGGCATCAGCGCGGTCATCGTGCCCTTCGACATGTCCATCAGCTGCACCGCGCGGTTGCCGCCCGCATCCATCTCGATCCGGGTCCGGCCGCCCTTGATGTAGTAGACCGGAGACCGATCGGTGTCGCGGCCTGTCATCCGGAGGACGACGACGCCTTCGAACGAGCCCTGAGCAGCGAGGGCGGACAGCGGCACGACCAACGTGCTGGCAAGCGACAGGAGGACCAGGCTGCGCATCGGGGAAATTCTCCGCATGAGGGTTGCACCTAACGACGAATCAGCCGCGGGCCGAGCTGCTCGGCCAGCCGCCGGGCGATGGCCCGGGAGGGAGCTACGATGGTGGCCGCGATCCCATTCCGGGCGATCGTGAGCTCTCCGGGGAGCGCCGCGGCGGCCTCCCAGGGTCCTTCCAGCCGGGTCGTGTCCACCGTGGTGAGGTCGGAGATCTGGCTGGTGTCCACGCCGACCACGCCCAGGATCTGCTGGAAGTTGGGGTCGCGCTTGAGGGCGTCGATGCTCCGGTCGCCACGGGGGAGCGCGGCCTTCTCGCGCTCGACAAACCGGCCAACGCCGCCGCCCGCGGCCATCGACTGGTTGACCTTCGCCACGCCGTCGCCCCACACGAACCGGAACTCGACGCTCTGATTGGTGAGGCCCCGCTTGGGCCGCGGGTAGCGGCAGCTGTCGGAGCCCACCCGCTCCGGCTGGCCGCTGAGCGGCCCGATGACGGCCTCGACGTCGGCGGCGGAAAGGAAGCCGCAGGGATCCTGGGGTTCCACCCGCCATGCCGTGGTCCGGCGCGCCGCCGCTGCGCCGTCGTAGTCGAGCGGGGATGGGAGCCGCCGCCGCGCGCGGTCGGCCAGCTCGGCCGCGCCGACCACGCCCGCGGTGGAGTTGGCCACGTCCACCTCCAGGAGCACGTCGCCGGTGAGCGCCAGCAGGGTGGCGGGGCTCAGCCAGCGGACCTCGTCGAACTCGGTTGCAAGGGTATCGGCCAGTCCGGAGGCATCGCCGAGCGCGAGGTCGGCCAGCGCGGCGCCCCGACTCATCACCCGCAGCGCCAGCGCTCCGCCGCTGTACGTCGGGGTGAGGGAGATGCTCTGCCCGCTGGCGGCGCGATAGAGACAACTGGATCCCCGGGGATCCGGCGCCCGGTCGGTCGAGGCGCGGTGGGGGTCGGCGGCCAGGCTGCCGAGGACCGGCTCGACGTCGGCCCGGCCGAGCAGGATGCAGGGATCCTCCAGCATCAGGTAGGGGTTGGAGGCATCGCGGGCATCCTGACTGGCGATGCCCGACGCCAGGTCGCCCGCGACCTGGGAGATGGCCGCGCCGAGGCCGGGCGGCTCGCCGGAATCCGGTGGCGCCGCGTCGGGCGGGCGATCGGAGCAGCCCAGGATCAGGGTCAGGATCGCGGGAATGGCGAACGGACGGATCATCGACGCTCCTTCGCGGGGCACTGCCGAGTGAGCTCGACCCGGCGATTGCGGGCGCGGCCCTCGACCGTGCGGTTGTTATCCACCGGTCGCTCCAGGCCGAATCCGACGGACTTCACCCGGTCGGCCCCGATCCCGAAGTCCCGGATCAGGGCCTGCCGGGCGGCCTCCGCCCGACGGGCGGAGAGGTCGCGGTTGAAGGCGGCCCCGCCGATGGAATCGGTGTGGCCTTCGATGGTGACGGTCCACTCGGGATGGTGGCGGAGGGTCCGGGCAATGGTTTCGAGGGTGGCTTTGGAAGCGGCGTTGAGCTGGGCGCTGTTCGACTCGAAGTAGATGCCATCGACCCGGGCCCGGCATTCCCGCGCCAGGGTCTCCTCCACCCCGGTCTGGGGCTCGTCGATGCCGACCAGTTCGACCAGGTAGTCGGTCCCGTCCACCCGAAGGCCGCCGAGCCGGAGCAGCCAGGGATGGGCCTCGTCGTCGAGGATGGTGAGGTCCAGCTCGGCGGTGCCGAGGCCGCCCTTGAGACGAAGTGCGGGGAGGGTGAGCCGGCCGCCGCCGAGGTTGATCGACAGGGTCTCCCGGCCGGTCAGGCGGAACGTGCTGCTCCGGACCTCGAACGGGGCGCAGTCGGTGGGTCCGAGCAGGGTCGAGAGCACCGTCGAGCCGTCGCGGACCAGCTGGCGGTACGCGCGGCGGGAGATCGCCATGAACACCGAGCCGCGCCGGCGGGCGGCGGCGGTATCGTCCGGAAGCAGCCGCGGACAGGGCCGGCGGCCCAGGTCGACGGTCCGGGCGCCGTCCAGCTCCCGACGGGACATGACCCGGCGGATGGTATAGGGGTGGGACGCTCCGTCGCCGCCGATCAACTCGGTTTCCCAGACGAACGCGAGTTCCAGGGAATCGGCGCGTTCGATTCGCAGCCAGGTCTCCCGATCGGGCTGGCCGAACGCATGGCCGACGTAGCGCAGAACCCGCCCTTCGCGCACCGGAAGCCGTTGCGCCAGCGCCGGCGCGGCGGCGGCGCTCCCGAGAGTGAGCGCGATCGCGGTGGCGATCAACGCGGGACGCACCGGATGCCCTCCGGAACGGTGCGGTGCCACTCCCGGGCCCCCAGTTCCTGCTTGTGGCTGGCCGCGGGGATCTCGAAGCCCAGGAGCTTCGCGCTGGTGATGGCGGAGATGGTCACCTTGAGGGTCGTCTCCCAGCAGGGCCGGAGCATGGTGGCTCCGGGGGTGATGGTGTTGGCTGCCGTCACCACGTCCACCGCGGTGAGCCCCTCGCTGCCGAGGAGTCCGATTCCCACTCCAAGGCGCGGGGCCTGGACGGCGGCAACGAAGGCGCTGGCACCGAGACTGGTGGTTCCGACCGCCGAAAGGTCGATGGCGGATTCGGCGGTCGGCTGGCCATGGGCGGTGACGTTGCCGGGGGCGACCCGGATGCCGGCGTCGCCCCCGAACTGGACATTGAATCGCGCGTGCGAGGTGGCATGCTGCGAGGTGAGACCGGGCGCCAGCAGGAAGCTGACCGAGACCTCGTAGAAGAAGGGGAGGCCCATCACGATCATCGGGACCCGGAGCGCCGCCGGGATCTTGAGCACCGCGTTGTCGGACAGGATGCCGGGCTCGGCGAGGCGGGCGGTCCATTCGAAGTTGACGAGGCCGTCGTGCCGGTAACCGGTGGATAGCTGTCGGACCTGGCCATCGTCGATGTCGAGCGCCCCGTCCCACAGGCCGTTCACCCGACCCCAGGCGTGGACCCTGATGTCACCAAGCCGGGAGAGGGAGGGACTTCTGATCCTGCCCGGGTTGAAGCCGCCGGAGCCCTTCCCTTCGTCCATGCCGTCCGGGCTCCCGACCTTGCCGGCGGTTCGCCGCCGGGCTTCGCTGCCCAGGCGCTCGGCGAGCTGACCGGTGAGGCTCTTCGACCCGCCGGCGCTGGCGGCGTCGCGGGCTGCGTCCTGCCGCTTCTGTCGGGCGATCCAGCTCTCGTCGTAGGCGAGGCTTGCCGGCACGTCGGTGCTGACGGCGACATCGAAGACCAGCGCGTCACCCTCACGTCCGAACCCGATGGTGTACCCGTAGTCGCTCACCGACCCGGCATGGTGGAGGGGGTAGTGGGGTGGGCTCGCTGCCTCAGGATGGTGCGGCTCGCCGTCCTGATCCGGGCCCCAGCTCGCCAGGTAGATCCCCGCTCGGGGCCGGGAGTCGGCCGCGGTCCGCTGGAGGGCGGCGGCCGGATCGGTCTCGGTCAGGGCGAGGAGGACCGGGTCCTTCGCGTCGACCCCACCCTGCCAGCGCAGGTCGGCCCGGGTGATCGCGTCGCTCAACGGAGCCGGTCCGGTGAGGACGACCACCGTGTCGCCCAGGGTACTGACCTGCTCGACCCGCCGGAGCGCCACGCCCCAGACCAGGAGAATCCGGCCGGGTTCGATCGCCCGGAGTGCGGCCGGGCCCTCGAGAAACCGGAACACGTCGCCGCCGGGGGAAACCTCGAGCAGCGACTCCAGTGCCGCCTCGCGGTCCACTACCACCACCCCCGGCCGGAAATCGACCGAGCCGCTCACCTGCCGGGCCGGGGCAACGGCGGAGAGGTAGGACTGAAGCCAGGGGCGGGTACCGACCGCCAGGGGATCGGGGTCGAGCGCGGTCGGCTCGGGCCGCGGCCGGGGGCGTTCGGCGGGCGGCGGGGGG
>CAZFSA010000199.1:0-5123 GCA_964521535.1 uncultured Gemmatimonas sp. | reverse complement strand
CGGAGGTCCAGGTCTGCGGTATCGAGGACCTCCAGCTCGGCCGCGGCCTCGGCCCGGGTCCGTCGGACCTGGTCGAGCGAGGGCCCGTACTTCTGAACCAGCCGGTCCAAGAGGGCGCGGCGGACCTCCAGCCCGGCCAGGCGATCGGGGTCGTCCTCCACGTGCTGGGCGTAGGCTCGGGCTGAACGGGCCAGTTCTTCCAGAGCAGCATAGGCCGCGTCAACCAGCTGGCGCCACTCCGCCACCGCCGGATCGAGCCGCTCCAGCTGCCGGAGCGCCCGCTCCGCCTCGCCCAGGGCCCGGAGCGCGCCGGCCTCCTCGCCGTCGACCGCTGCGTCGATCTGCTCCGAGAGCGAACGGAGAGCCTCCGCGTTGGCGAGCCGGCCGATCTCCAGCGCGAGCCGCTCATCTTCCGCCGGCTCGAGCCGGGCCTGGTCGATTTCCCGCACCACATGCTGGAGGTAGTCGGCCCGGCGGCGGACCGAATCCCGCCGTTCCAGCAGCTCGGCTTCCCGCCGGGCCAGGGCCGCGAGCTCGGCATGTCGCCCACGCACGGCGCCGGCCTCGGCCTCGGCGCCCGCGAACGCGTCGAGCACCGCGCGCTGGGTCTCGGGGCGAAGGAGCGACACGGTCTGGTGCTGGGTATGGAGATCGGCGAGGAGGCCTCCCAGCCGTTCCAGGGCCGCCACCGTGGTGGGACTGCCGTTCACCCAGGCCCGAGAGCGCCCCTCGGCCGAGACCTCCCGGCGGATCACCAACCGGTCGTCGGCGGGGTCGAGGCCGAGTTCGTCCAGCTCGCCGCGGAGCGCGCGGGGCAGACTCTCGAACACGCCCTCCACCACGGTGCGGTTGGCGCCAGGACGGATGTCGGCGGTGTCGGCGCGGCCGCCCAGGAGCAGTCGCAGGGCGTCGATCAGCATCGACTTCCCGGCCCCGGTCTCCCCGGTAAGCACGTTGAGTCCCGGGCCCAGCGACAGCGTCGCGTCCGCCACCGTGACCAGGTCGCGGACCCTGAGTTCGGCGATCATTCCCCGCTGTTGGCCGCTTCGCCGCGGTCGCTCAGGTCGCCCCACCGCAGGATGTCGCGGACCCGATGGAAGTAGGTGCGCTCGACAAAGCGCACCAGGAGAACCCGGTGGTCGGCTTTCCGAAGCCGGAGCTGGTCCTGGGGGCCCAGGGTCATGACCCGCTGGCCATCCACGGATACCAGCAGGTCCTCCTCCCAGTCCTGGGCCGGCGCAATGGCGATCGCCGCCGCCGCCGGAATCACCAGGGGACGGACGGCGAGCGTGTGGGCGCAGATCGGCGTGATCACCAGCGCCTCGACCTCCGGGGCGATGATCGGACCGCCGGCGCTGAGGGAGTATGCGGTCGATCCGGTGGGGGTGGCGACGATCAGCCCGTCGGCGCTGTACGGTCCGACGTTCTGGCCGTCGACGGTGACGCTGAGGCGGATCAGCCGGGCGACGCCACCCTTGTGGATGGTGAGATCGTTCAGGGCCGGCGGGAGGGCAAACGGCGCCGCGTCGCCGGTGAGAATCTCGGAGTGGAGGGCGAGCCGGCGGGTGACGATATAGTCGCCGGAGGCCAGGCGGCCCAGTGCCGGGTCGATGTCAGCCCGGGTGCAGGTGGTCAGAAACCCGACCCGGCCGAAGTTGACGCCCAGGATCGGGACCTCGCGGCCACCGAGAATCCGGGCGCCGCGGAGCAGGGTCCCATCGCCGCCCAGGGTGATCAGGGCGTCGAGGGAGGCGATCCCGATGGGCGGCATCGGCCGCTCCCAGAGCGGGGCCAGCTCCGGCTCGGTGAACAGGGTCATGCCGAGGCCCTCCGCGCGCGCGGCCACCCCGTGGAGGATGGCCGCGAGCCCGCCGTAGCGCGCGTTGCCGACGACCCCAACGTTCATCGCGCCTCGATGCTGCCCTCGTGGTGGTGGGCCAGGATCGACCGGGCAATGCCGGGCCCCGTCAGTCCATAGTGCTCCAGCTGGGCGGGGCGCGGGGCCTGCTCCACCAGCTCGTCGGGGACGCCGAGCGCCAGCACCCGAACCTCCGGATGGGTCACCGCCAGCTCCCGGGCGAGGAAGGCGCCGAAGCCGTTGACGACGCTGCCCTCCTCCACAGTGACGAGGAGACGGTGCTCCCGGACCAGCGCCTCCAGCATCTCCCGGTCGTAGGGCTTGAGGAAGCGGCAATTGACGGCGGCCGCATCCAGCCCGGCCTGCGCCAGCTCCTCCGCGGCGGCCCGGGCTGCCAGGGCCATGGTGCCCACGCCGAGAATCGCGAGGTCGCGCCCCGGGCGCAGCAGCTCCCAGCTGCCGAGCGGGACCGGGTCGACCTGGGTCACCGGCCGGGGATCAGCTGGGGCCTTGTCGCGAGGGTATCGTGTACAAAACGGACCAGCGTTGTAGGTGAGGGCGGTCTTCAGGAGTCCGATCAGCTCGTCGCCATCCTTGGGGGCGGTCACCACCATGCCCGGCACCGCCAGCATGTAGGCGATGTCGTAGAGGCCCATGTGGGTCTGGCCGTCCTCGCCCACCAGTCCGGCGCGGTCCATGCAGAAGGTCACGGGTAGCCGCTGGACGGCCACGTCGTGGATCACGCCATCGTAGGCCCGCTGGAGGAAAGTGCTGTAGATGGCGCAGACCGGACGCACGCCCTGGGTTGCCAGGCCAGCCGCAAAGGTCACTGCGTGACCTTCGGCGATTCCGACGTCGAAGAACCGCTCCGGCCAGTGACGGGCAAAGATGTTCGTCCCGGTGCCGGACGGCATCGCCGCGGTGATCACCACGAAGTCGCGATGATCTCGGGCCAGGGCCGTGAGGGCGTCCCCCACCACCTGGGTCCAGGTGGGCGGGCCGCTCGCGGCCTTGCGGGGGTCTCCGGTCTCCGGGTCGTAGGCCGCCAGCCCGTGCCACTTCTCCTGGTTCGCCTCCGCGAAGGAGAAGCCCCGACCCTTCTGGGTGAGGACGTGCACCACCCGGGGACCGGTGAGCCCCCGGACGAACCGGAGGGTATCGCAGAGCTTGCCCAGGTCATGCCCGTCGATCGGCCCGAAGTACCGGAAGCCCAGCTCCTCGAAGAACATCCCCTGGGAGAAGAGGTTCTTGACGCTCTCCTCGACGTTCTTGGCGAACTCCACCACGCCCTCGCCGAAGACCTCGCCGAGGCGCAGGGTCATGGCCTTGACGTGCTCGCGGACCCGATTGGTGACCGGGTTGGCCACGATCCGGCCGAGGGTCTTGCTGATGGCGCCCACGTTGGGAGAGATCGACATCCCGTTGTCGTTCACCACCAGGATGATGTTGCGATCCGAGTGTCCGGCGTTGTTCATCCCTTCATAGGAGAGCCCGCAGGTGAGCGCGCCGTCGCCGACGACGGCCACTACCTGGTGGTCCTCGCCGAGCAGATCCCGCGCGGTCGCCATCCCGAACGCGGCCGACATGGCGGTGCCGGCGTGGCCGGCGCCGAACTGATCGTGGGGGCTCTCGGACCGCTTGAGGAATCCGGAGACGCCGCCTTCCTGGCGCAGGGTATCGAAGACCGGGTTGCGGCCGGTGAGCAGCTTCCAGGCGTAGGCCTGATGACCCACGTCCCAGACGACCTTGTCGCGGGGCGAGTCGAATTCGTAGAGCAGCGCGATCGCCAGCTCGACGCACCCGAGGCTGGCGCCGATGTGTCCGCCGGTCACCGACACCGCCTGGATCAGGCGGTCCCGGACCTCGCGCGCCAGCTCGGGCAGCTGCTCGCGCGGCAGGCGCTTCAGGTCCTCAGGCCCGCGAATCGTCGCCAGCAGGGACATGGATGGCTTTCATGACTGACGTCGGACAATATAACCCGCCAGACTGACCAGGGCGGGGGCCACCATGCCGGCCGCGGCCAGGTGAGCCACGGCCCGCTCCGCCAGGCGCCGGGCCTCGCTCCGGGCGCCTTCGATCCCGTAGACACTGACGTAGGTCGATTTTCCGAGCGAGCGGTCCCGACCGGCGGTCTTGCCGAGCTGGGCCGAGGTCGCCGTGGCGTCGAGTACGTCGTCGGCGACCTGGAAGGCGAGTCCGATGTCCAGCCCGTAGCGGCCCAGCGCGTCAAGGGTGCTGCGGTCGGCGCCGGCTGCGAGCCCACCCACCACACAGGCGGCCCGGATCAGGGCGCCAGTCTTGCGGAGATGGATTTCCTCCAGCTCGCTGGCACCGAGCTCCCGTCCCTCGGCCGCGAGATCGAGCCACTGTCCGCCGACCATGCCGCGAATCCCGCTCGCCTCGAACAGCTCCCGGGCGATGGCCGCGGCCGTATCCGCCGCGAGCGCCAGGTCCGCGGTTGCGGCGCAGAGCACCTCGGCCGCGATCGGTACCAGGACGTACCCAACCCGCGTGGCGGCCGCGACCCCATGGGTGACGTGGGTGGTGGGCCGGCCCCGCCGCTGGCCGTCGTCGTCCATGCAGGGGAGGTCGTCGTGCACCAAGGAGTAGGTGTGGATGACCTCGACGGCGGCGGCGAGCCGATGCACCCCGGGCGGAGGCTCGCCGCCCACCGCCCGGTAGCTGGCGAGGAGGAGCGCCGGCCTGACCCGCTTGCCGCTGGTGCCCAACGCGTAGGCCAGCGCCGGGCCGAGCGGGGGCGGCACCGAGGTGGCGAGTTCGGCGCCCAGGGCGGCGAGGTGCCGGTTGGTGGTTTCCCGGGCCTCGGCCAGCAGGCGCTCGGCCTCGGCGTCAGACATCGAGATCGGTCAGGGACAGCGACCCTCGCGCATCCTCCAGCACCCGCTGGACCTTGGCCTCAGCCTCCGCCAGGCGACCCTGGGCCCGTTTGAGGTGCCGGACTCCTTCCTCGAAGAGAGCCAGCGCCCGATCGAGCTCCAGGTCTTCGGCTTCCAGGGCCCGGACGATCTCTTCCAGCCGGGTCAGATCCGCGGCCAGCGAGTCGCCGGCGCCCGCGGGGGCATCCGGGGGGCCGCTCATTCGGCCCTCGCCGGGAGTTCGCCATCGGCCACCCGAAGGGTGAAGGGCGAGCCGGGCGGCAGCTGGGCGCGCCGTCTGACGACGGTGCCGTCCGGGGCTCGGGCGACGCTGTACCCCCGGGCCAGCACCGCCAACGGGCTCAGGGCGTCGAGGGCAGCGGCGGCTC
>CAZFSA010000198.1:0-5288 GCA_964521535.1 uncultured Gemmatimonas sp. | reverse complement strand
GGGCCGGGGCCCTCGCGGCCTGGGAGCCGGACCGGCGGAAGGCCGCCTGGGAGGCCCTTCGCCACGTGGGCGACACCCTGCCCCTGGCGCCGCCCCGGCCGACCCCGATCAGCCCGCCACCGCTGGGCCGCACCGAAGCGATCTTCCTGGATTACTACGCCACCGGGGTGAGCCTGACTGGCCATCCGATGGAGCATCTCCGTGCCCGGCTGGCGCGGGCAGGGGCGATCGACAGCCGCGCGCTGCAGAGCGCGCGGCACGGCGAGCGGGTGCTGGTGGGCGGCCTGGTCGTCACCCGCCAACGGCCGGAGAGCGCCAACGGGGTGCTGTTCGTGCTGCTGGAGGACGAGCACGGCTATCTCAACGCCATCGTCCGGCGGGAGGTGGAGCAGGCGCACCGGGAGACGGTACGCCATGCGCCGTTCCTCTTCATCCTGGGCAGAATCCAGCGCGACGGACCGGTGATCCAGATCGTGGCGGAGCGGCTCAAGCCGCTCCGCCCCCGGGCGGCGCTGGCCTTCCGGTCCCGGGACTTTCGGTAGGAACCGCCTAACGTCGAGCCGGCTGCCCCGCCCGCGGCGTGGTCCGGGCCACGAACTGGCGGATGTCCTCGTTGGAGGTGGCCAGGTCCTCCTGCCGGAGGTACATCATGTGTCCCGAGCGGTATCCCTTGAAGCTCATCCGGTCCTGGAACCGCCCCGCCGGGTCCATGTTCCACATGGTGTACTTGGCGTCGAAGTACGGGGTCCCCCCGTCGTAGTAGCCCGACTGGACCAGCACGTGGAGGTAGGGGTTCTGTCCCATGGCCTGCTGGAGGTTCCGGCCGGTCTGGTCGCCGGCGCGGTTCCAGGGGTTGACGGGGCCGAAGAGCCAGTACTGGAGGTCGGTCTTCCAGCCGAGGACTTCGCGGAGGTAATGGTTGATGGCCGGCGCGAAGGCGTGGTTCCAGGAGGTGAGCGCCGGATCGAACTCGAACGCCTGCCCGGCGTCGGACCGGTCGAGCCCCCGATAGCGGGAATCGAGCCGGCCCACGGTGAGCCCCTGCTCCCGGAGCAGCTCCTTCCAGAAGAACGAGGTGGGCACCGCGAGCGCGTGCTGGCGCACCGCCGTCTCCGAGAGGCCGCTCCACCGCGCCACCTGCCGCACCAGGGCGGCGCGGCGGGCCGAGTCGAGGGCCCCGCCGCGGGCCAGCGCCGGGATCAGCTCGTCCACCGTGAACCGTTCCACCTCGGGCAGGAGCTGGTCCAGGTCGCGCCCCTGAAGGTCCGGAGCCAGCGCCCGATGATACCACGCGGTGGCGGTGTAGTACGGGAGCGTGAGCGCCTGGCCCACCGGGCCCGCGCGCTCAATGCCGAGTCCGGTCGGGGAGACCAGGATCACGCCGTTCAGATACATCCAGTGCGCGTTCTGGAGCCGGAGCGCCAGGCCCGACACCCGGGTGGTGCCGTAGCTCTCGCCGATCAGGTACTTCGGGCTGGTCCAGCGGCCGTGCCGGGTCACGAAGGCATCGACCCACCGGGCCAGGTACTCGATGTCCTCGTTCACCCCGAAGAACTGCTCCCGCTTCTGGTCGCCCAGGATTCTCGAGAACCCGGTGTTCACCGGGTCCACGTAGACGATATCCGCCACGTCGAGGATCGAGTGCGGGTTGTCCTGCACCCCGTACGGCTGCACCGGGAACCCCTCGGCGTCGATCCGGAGGAGCTTGGGGCCGGTGTACGCCACGTGCATCCAGACCGAGGCCGAGCCGGGTCCGCCGTTGAAGGAGATCATCAGCGGGCGGGTGGACCGGTCGGCCACGTCGGTCCGCTCGTAGTAGGTGTGGAACATGGTGGCGATCACGGCGCCCTTGTCGTCCCAGACCGGCTGGTTGCCCACGGTCACCCGGTACGGCACCCGCTGTCCCTTGATGGTCACCACGCCGTCGCGCCTGGTCACCGAATCCGCCGGAATCCTGACGGCCGTCACGGCGTCCGGCCCGGTCCGGGAGGCAGCCGGGGCCGGCTGCGCCGGCCGATCCTGGGCGACAAGGGCCATCGGGGCGAGGGTCGCAGCGAGCCAGAGCGAGCCAGCGGCCGCTGCAGGGAAACCAGCGCGGGACAGGGGCGTCATTCGGCCTCCAGCACGGGTCAGGGCACGAGGTCGGAACCGGCTTCGCGGAGCCACGCCGATACCGGGTGGAGCGGAGTGTGGATTGTACGGATCGCGGTCGTTCGAGGCAATCCGCCGGGGCGAGCGACGCTGGCGGATCGCCGCAGTCACCCTCAGCGCAGGATCGCCAGCAGCACGTCGTAGAGGGCATGGGTCCAGGCCGCGATCCCGAATCCTCGCGCGACATAGAGCCCGCTGAAGAGGAGCCCTGCCACCGCCCGGAAGGTGAACGAGTCGAGCGCGAAGGGATCGCCGTAGGGCCCGACGTAGTGGAAGCCCGAGAAGATCAGCGCGCCGGTCACCACCGCGAAGGCAACCGCTGCCCGCCGGCTCCAGCGAAAGACCCGCTCGGCGAGGAGTACCAGCCCCGAGACCAGCAGGACCCGGAAGACCAGTTCCTCGTAGATGCCCGCGCCGAGGGAGATCATGATCTGGGTGGCGAACCCGAACTGGTCGAAGCCGCCCTGGGCCAGCGCCACGCCGAGCCGCCCGAGGAGGAGGGAAGTGAGGGTGCTGGCCACTCCACCCAGCAGCGCCGCATAGAGGAGCGACTCCAGCAGCATTCCGGTGAAGAGCCGGGGCTCGATCGGTCCGTGGCGACGCCGATCGCGCAGCACCAGCGCCGCGCCCACCCCCAGCAGCAGCACCCCGAAGACCGTCAGCCCGGTGCGCCCCCCCAGGGCGGTGAACGCGCTCTTGAGCAGGACGTCGGCGCCGTTCCGCACCCCGGCCAGGGCGTCGCCGGAGAGCAGGAACGCCAGGCCCTCGTACGCCAGCAACAGGGGCACGGCGAAGGTGATGCTGTGACGTGGGGCGCGGGTCCGGGCCCAGTAGGAGCGGGGCGTCATGAAGACGTCCTACGCGCCGGCGGCGGGGGAGATTCAGGCCCCGGGTTCGGCGGGCGCGGGACCCTGGCGACCGAAGGCCCACTTGAGCGCGGGCGGGGTCAGCATGGTGGTGAGGATCACCATCACCACCACCGCCGAGTAGGTGGTATGGGTGATGATCCGGTGGCCCTCGATCACCAGCCCCAGCCCGATGTTGGCAAAGATCAGCCCGACCTCGCCTCGCGGCACCATTCCGAGCCCCACCGCCAGCCGGTTGACGCTCCGCCCCGCCGCCACCCCGCACACCAGCTTGCCGGCGACGGCCACGGCACTCAGGACCAGAGCCAGCGAAAGCACGCCGGGCTCGGCGAAGGCCCGAAGGTCGGTTCGCATGCCCATCAGCACGAAGAAGATCGGCACCAGGGCCTGCAGCAGGGGATGGAGCAGCTCCTCGATCGACTGCTGGCCCCGGGCGGTGAACGGCCGGTAGTGGGACGACTCCAGCACCAGCCCCGCCGCGAAGGCGCCGATGATGGTGGCAAGCCCGATGGCCTGGGCCAGGTAGGCGGTGATGAAGCAGAGGGTGAGGCTCACGGCCAGCGCGGCCGCCTTGGACTTGAGCCGGGCGGACCAGCGCACCGAGCGGGGTGCCAGCCAGACGCCGATCAGGATCGCACCGACCAGAAACCCCACCGACTTGGCCATGATCAGGGCCATGGCTCCATAGCTCATCTCCCGGCCGGTGTTCGCCGCCGCGATGACGCCGGTCACCACGGCGAGGATCACGATGCCGAGCACGTCGTCGACCACCGCAGCACCGAGAATCATCCGGGCCTCGCGGGTCTGCGACCGGCCCAGATCCTTGAGCACCCGGGCCGTGATGCCCACGCTGGTGGCGCAGAGGGTGGCACCGAGAAAGGCGTGCACGTAGGGGCCTTCGCCCGGGAGCAGCAGGGCGCCCACCCCCCAGCCGAAGGCAAACGGCGCGACCACCCCGAGGACCGCAACGAGCAACGCGTTGAACCCGACCGTCACCATCTGGTGGACGGTGGACTCCACCCCGACTTCGAACAGCAGAATCAGCACGCCCAGCCGGGCCAGCAGCTCGACCCCCGGGTCGGTGGTGATGTACGCGAACGTGTCGATCCCGATCAGCGGGAGGTTGCCCAGCACCACCCCGGCGAGCAGCTCGCCCAGCACCGCGGGCTGCCCGAGCCGGACGGCGACCTCGCCGAAGAGCAGCGCCATCAGATAGATGAGCGCGAGGGCGAGCACCACCTCCGCCGACGGGTCGGGCCCGGCGGCGGCGAGCGGAATGATCAGGAACAGGATCAGCCGACGAAGCGGACGTCGCGACATGGACGGGTTCCGGAACCGGGAAACAACCGGCGCGGTGCGCTGCAAGCGACCGACCAACGTGCGTCGCGCCGCCCACCCGCGAGAGGCGAACGGCGCGACCGTGTCCTCGAGCTTGAAACGATACGCCACCGAGCTCGCGCCCGAGACGTCGCCTTCACGCACTCGGGACTACGCGATCTCCTGGCGATCGCTTGCCCAGTTCAAGCTCGAACGACGACTGGCACTAGACAATGGATCACCTCCTTCGCTCGGGGTTGAGACCGGAACCCACCGGGGCGTGGGAAAGGTGGGAAGGCCCTGGGGAAAAGGCAAGCGCGGGCGCGGCCGGCCCCCTGCGGCCCTATACTTCGGCCCGCCACCGTGTCTCGCGATCACGCTCCCGTGCTCCGCCCCCCGCTCGCCTACCGCGCCGCCCTGCGTCTGGCCGTCCTGGGCCTGCCCGTACTCCGGCCCCTGTCGGGCAAGCTGGCGACCGGAGACCGGGAACGGCGCGCGGCGCTGGCCCGGTGGGAGCGCTGGGCCCGGACCGGGCGGGACCGGAGCCGCCCGCTCCTCTGGTGCCACGCCCCCTCGGTGGGCGAGGGCCGACAGGCAGAAGCCGTGCTCCGGCTCCTGCGCGATCGCCATCCCGACTGGCAGATCGTCTATACCTTCTTCAGCCCCTCTGCGGCCAGCCTCGCCGCGGGCCTCCCGGCCGACCGGGCCGACTACCTGCCCTATGACACCCCGGGGGCGGCCCGCCGGATGCTCGGAGCCCTGGCGCCGACCGCGCTGGTGTTCACCAAGCTGGATCTCTGGCCCGAGCTGGCCACGGCGGCCCGGGCGCGGGGCGTGGCGGTGGGCCTCGTCGCCGGAACGGTGAGCCGGTTGAGCGGGCGCCCGCGCTGGCCCGCGAGGACGCTTACCCGCTCGGGGTACGGCGCGCTGGTCGAGGCCGGCGCCATCGCCCCC
>CAZFSA010000197.1:0-5347 GCA_964521535.1 uncultured Gemmatimonas sp. | reverse complement strand
GTCAAACTGTGGCTGCCTCCCCGGCAAAGCCGGGGGGACTCCTGTTCGCTACTAGTGCCGGCGCCGACGCGGGCTCGTGAGGCCGTTGCGGCGGAGCAGTTCCGCCACGGTACTCCGAGCGGGCCACTGCGCCGGCTCCCGGCCCGCAGCTTGAGCAGCTTCCGCGGGCCCCAGCTCGGATGATGACGGCGGGCCTCCAGTAAGCGAGCGGTCAACTCCGGCGGGGTGGCGTGGGGGCAGGAGTGGGGCCGGCGGGAGAGCTCCTGGAGGTAGTCAATCCCGCTCTGCTCGGCCCGGTGGAGCCATTTGTAGCCGGTCACACGGGCAATCCCGTAAAGCCGGCAGAGATCGGCAAAGGTCGCCACCCGGTTCCGGGCATCGCGGATGAAGCGGAGACGTTCGGTCATCGGATCCACTTGCCTCCAGGGCATCGGGCACCTCGTGAGCGAGAGTGCCCTACTTTGGAGAAAGTGTCAGCGATGTACCCGGACTACTCTGTTCGCTATCTACCCGGCCTGTACCCGCGCGGGTCCTAACAAGCGTTTGCAGCAGCCGAAGGCGCGGCGGGCATCGCGGAAGGCCGCGGCCCGGCCTTCGCGCCTTCGCAGCTGAAACGCACGGCGTTCGACCGCAACAATGCCTTCGTACCTACGCAACGGCCTTATTCCGTCGCCGCGTGCGTCCCGGTTTTGCTACATCCAGCAGCGCCTCAGGGTGAGAGGCGGCCACGCGCAGTAGGACCTTGGCAGGGCCTTCAGGCCGCCGTCGGCGCTGCTCCCAGTTCTGCAAGGTGCCCACGCTGATCCCCAGCAGGGCGGCGAACTTCGACTGGCTGAGCCCGAAATGGGCCCGGAGCGCTCCAACGTCCGGCGCCGAATCCCGCAACAGATCCTCGCTCTGCGTAACTCGGCCAGGCTTCATCCGGCCGGCGCGGATCGCCTTCATCTGCTTCACGCTTTCCACCAGCTCAGCGAACAGGTCCTTTCGCACCGGACGCCTCCTCACTCGCCCACGAGTCTTCGCAACTCCCGTAACTGCGATGGGGTCAGGTCGCTCCTCACATTCTTCGGGTACAGGAACAGCAGGTACAAGAGCCCTGCCGCACTCGTCCAGTAATAGATGACCCTCGCCCCACCCCTCTTGCCCCGGCCCGGCAGCCGCCACCTCAGCTTCCGCAGCCCTCCAGAGCCGGGAATCACACGCCCAGCATCAGGCCGCCCGATCAAGTGCAACTGCAGGGCCCGGTACTCCTCGATTGAGAGCTGCTCGTCCACCTGTTTCGTGAAGATCGGCGTCTCGATCAGCTCCATTGCGTCAATATAGGGCGGGGTGTGCTATCCGTCAATGGCGTATATGATCAACCGGGTTGATTGGTAACAGAGTATACCGGGAGAATGGGTAACACCCACTGGGGGTTGGGGGAGGGCCAACAAAGGGGTCAGTCCCGGATGATCATGTCGCGTTCGTTGACCTTCCCCCGGGAGGACGGTCCCGAAGGAGATGGACCAGATTCCGTCGTCGGTTTCCTCCAGGCCGATGTGATGCTGTTTAAGGGCATTGGCGATGAAGAGCAGCTTGTGTGTGACCCGGAAGGTGCCGGCGTTGGTGACACGTGTGACGATGAAGTGGCCGGGGTACTCGAGCGGATGGACTCGCTCAACATCCGCTACGCTTGGGTAGCGACCCTCGCCGCCGACCTTCCGACCTGGGCTAACGCCATGCCGCCACGGCGCGCCCTGCCAGCGGTCAGCCTGCCGTGCGTTGGGGGTCGCGCTCCCTTCATCGCTCGGGCTTGTTGGCCGGGCACGTCGGATCTTCCCGATCCGGAGTGGTTGCGGACCGAGGTCAGCGAGGGGCGGGTCAAGGGGCTCGGCGAACTCGTGCCGGAACTCATCGGCATCGCCCCGGACGACCCTAGGCTTGAGCCCTATTGGCAACTTGCCGAGGAATTCGACATACCGGTGGCCATTCACATGGGTTCCGCGCCACCCGCGGCGGCGTACGAATCGAGCCCATCGCCGTTCAAGTTCCCGGCCTACCGGGTAGCCGCGACCAACCCGTTGCTGCTGGAAGACGTCCTGCTCCGGCAGAAGCGTCTCCGGCTCCTGGTTATGCATGCCGGTTGGCCGTTCCTCGACGCAACGGTCGCCCTGATGTACGCGCACCGAACGTATAGGTAGACGTCGGTGCGCTCCAAGCGGAGTTCATGGTTCCGCGAGCCAGCTACTACCGACATCGTCGCGGTCTGGTGGAGGCCGGGCTTGGAAGGCGCGTCGTCTTCGGCTCGGACTTTCCGAACGCCCTTGTTGCCGGGGTCGACGCCATCGGGGCCGCGGATCTTCTTTCATCCGATCAGAAGGCAGACATCCTCTGCGGGAACGCGGCTCGGTTCCTACGCCTCCCGTCGGAGGTCTGTGCGCCGTGAACGGCTAAAGACACATGGAGAGCGATACAGTCTCGAGTTCAAGCTGACCGCCGTGCGGATGAGTCGCGAGCCGGGGTCCAGGCGCAGACGGTCGCCCAGGCGCTCGACGTTCATCCCTTCATGCTCTCGAAGTGGCGGAAGGAAGTCCGGGACGGCGGGCTCCGCGGGGGGCGCGCCTGATGCGCCGTGCAGGCCTCCGGGCGCTCGTGGTCCGGGTGTACCGCGCCATCCCTGGGCTCCACCGCTTCTCCACCCAGCATCCGAACCGCCTGGGCCGGCGCCCACCGCGGCGGGCCAACCGGGTCTGGCTAGGAGACACCACCCACCTCCCGGTGGGCCGAAAGTGGCGGTTCCTGGCGGTGGTGACGGGCCAGGGCTCCGAGCCGGAGCTGATCGCTGAGCTCGACCGCCGCCTTGCCGAGTTCGAGGCCGATCCCACCGAAGGTCGGCCGGGTGCGGAGGTCATCGCGCGGATTCGGGCCACGCTCAGGTGACTCGGCCCCTCCGGGTCAAGTCCGTCGCTGAGGCGGAGTTCGCCGAGGGTGCGGTCTGGTACCGCCGCCGATCCGCCGGAACCGCAGACCGGTTCGTGGCCGCGGTCGAGGCATCACTCGCTCGCATTGGCGAATCGCCCGATCTGTACCCGATCGTGCACCGCGCCATCCGGCGCGCTGTCGTACCCTCGTTTCCGTACGGTGCCTCCTCTGAGAGGCCGCGTCGCTCGTTGTGAATGGAGCGGCGTCCGTTGGACGGGGCGCCATCGTGGAGACCGTTCGCGCCTACATGGCCGCCTTTCCCAACATGGTGGTGCGGCTCGACTCCCTCCGCGAAGAAGCGGAAGCGACCGTGTTCCACTGGACGTGGACTGGGACCAACACCGGCCCCGGTGGTACCGGAGACGCGGTCCACCGCAACGGATACGAACAGTGGACCTTCGGTTCCAACGGGCTGATCGTGAAGTCCGATGGCCACTTCGATAACGACGAGCATCTGCGACAACTGAAAGGCGATTCCGCCGCCAGGCAGTAGTACCGAGGGCGACGCGAGTCGCCGCCGACGCCGCGTGCGGCTGGCGGCGTGGGCCAGCGCTCTTCAGTGCACGGGCGGGGTCCGGCACCGGCCCACCCCCCTTCTGATGCAGCGCAGCAGAACTTGTGCGTTAGGCGTCTTCTTCCCCTCCTTCGAGCGCGGTCCCCTGAGGCCGCTGGGCGGGTGCGGTTGCGCCCGCGGGTCGCGGCGACGTACCTTGAGGCGTACTTCTACCAGGCGTGCAGATGTCCAACGTGCCGCCGATTATCCCGATCACCGACTTTCGCCAGGACGCTGCCAGAGCTCTGGAGCAGGTCAAGAAGGCGCGCGCTCCGGTTGTGATCACGCAGCGAGGGCGGGCCGCAGCGGTGATGCTGAGCGTCGCGGCGTACGAGGAGGACGAACGGGAGCGGCAGCTCCTCCGATTGCTCGCTGCCGGGGAGCATGAAGTCGCCATCGGCAAAGGGCGAGCCCTCGAGGCCGTGCTGGCGGACGCGGATCGGACGCTTCGGGATGCCGAGGGGTGAGGGTTCGGCTCACGCCCAGGGGCGAGCGGCAGTTGCTCGCCGTCATCGCCGACATCCTGGCCGACCGGCCGGTGGCGGCGCGGCCGTTCCGCACGCGGACTCTGAAGGCCTTGAAGCGGTTGGAGTGATTCCCGGACTCGGGCCGCCGGGTGCCGGAGTTCCCCGACCTGCCTTACCGCGAGCTGGTCCTCCGGCCGCACCGGTTCTTCTACCGGGTCGTTCGAGACACCGTCTGGATCGTTGGCGTCTGGCACGGGGTGCAGGTACCTCAGGAACCGGTCGCTCCGGATGACGCCTAACCCTTGCTCGCCAGCGGCCGGGCGCACGGCTCTCCCTACTGGTTTTCAACGGCTCGAGCTCGACGACTCGCTGGACGACACGGAGCAGGTGGTCTTGGACGTAGCTGCTGGTAGGCGGAACCGCGAGGCTCTATTGGCGTGGGTGCGGCTGCGCCATGTCCGGGCCCTTGCTGGTTCGCCGACAGCAGGCGACACGGCTCTTGAGTACGTGGTTGCAGGCGCCGGGAGCCCAGTCGCTGTCCTGATCAACGAATCGGGTAGCCCGAGTCGCCGTGCTGCGAACAGCTGCCTCGCCGCGCCTCTCCCTCCTGCCAGCCGGGTGTGGTGACCCCCGAGATCGCTGCGCGGCTCAGTGCCGCCCTCGCCGGCCGCTACCGCGTCGAGCGCGAGCTCGGCGCCGGTGGCATGGCCACGGTGTACGTCGCCAAGGACGTCAGGCACGAGCGCGAGGTCGCGCTCAAGGTCTTGCACCCCGAACTCGGCGCCGCGCTCGGCGGCGACCGCTTCCTGGCCGAAATCAAGACGACCGCCAGGCTCCAGCACCCCCACATCCTCCCGCTGCTGGATAGCGGCGACGCCGGCGACGGCCTGCTGTGGTACGCCATGCCCTACGTGCGCGGCGAGACTCTCCGCGGCCGTCTCGAGCGCGAACGCCAGCTCCCGATCGACGACGCCCTGCGCATCGCCCGCGAGGTGGCCGACGCTCTCCACCACGCGCATGCCCAAGGCATCGTCCACCGTGACATCAAGCCCGAGAACATCCTCCTGCGGGACGGCCACGCCCTCGTGGCGGACTTCGGCATCGCCCTCGCCGTGCAGCAGGCGGGCGGGCCTCGGATGACGCAAACGGGGCTTTCGCTTGGGACGCCGAGCTACATGAGCCCCGAGCAGGCCATGGGCGAGCGCAGCATCGACGCGCGCACCGACGTCTATGCGCTCGGCGCGGTGACGTACGAAATGCTCACCGGCGAAGCGCCGTTCACCGGGCCCACCGTGCAGGCGATCGTCGCCAAGGTGGTGAGCGCCGAGCCCGACCGCCTGTCGCTCGTGCGGAAGACCGTTCCGCC
>CAZFSA010000196.1:0-5351 GCA_964521535.1 uncultured Gemmatimonas sp. | reverse complement strand
GCGAGGTGACAACCCCCACGAGCCTCGGCCCGCGGCAGAAGCGTGGCCGTTAGGCAGCAGCCGAGGGACCGGTCCGGTGGCTTGCCTGCCCATGCCCCGACCGCGCACCAGTCCCGCATGGGCTTGACAGTGCCGCACCGGTAGTCCTACGTTTGGTGTAACGATTCGGGCTTCGCCTCAAGCAGTCCGGGAGAACTCGCCGGACGGCGGCTTTGAATCCGCTTTCATCATTCGCATGGGGCTCCTATGCGAACAGTTCCGTCAGCGGTCCTTCGCGTAGCAGCAGCCTGCCTCTGCGTCCCATTTGCCGCCTGTGATCAAACCACCGAGAAGCCGACGGAACCGATAGCCGGGCCCACGCCAGCCCTTGGCAGCGGGGAAATTGCTGACACGGCAGGACGCTACATTGTTGTCTTGAAGCCCAGTCCAACCGCTGCTACGAAGTCGGCGGCGCTCGAACGGCAGTACGCCCGCCGAACACTGTTCACGTACAGGCACGCTCTTGTTGGCTTCGCCGCAGACCTTGATGCCGACGCTCTGAGTGCTCTGCGCAAGCACCCAGACGTGGCCTACGTCCAGCCGGACCAAGAGGGAGAAGACGCCGGAACCGACTACAACGCAGGCTGGGGAGTTGGCAGGATCGACCAACGCTACGGTCCCTCGGACAACGTGTTCAGTTACCTGGCAACCGGCGCTGGCGTCAATATCTACGCCGTCGGAACCGGGATCAAAGCGACCCACGCTGACTTCGGCGGTCGCGTCGTCGGGGCGTACTCCTTCAATCCGTCGAGCTACCCCGCTGGCGATGACTGCAACGGCCACGGCACTCAAGTGGCTAGCGTCGCTGCCGGAAACGAGTACGGCGTCGCAAAGGGCGCAACCTTACGCGACGTGCGGGTTCAGGACTGCCAAGCCAACGCTAGCCTGAGTCAGTACTGCGCGGGGGTTGATTGGGTCGCGGGCAACCACCTCAAGCCCGCTGTCATGGTGATGAGCAGGGTGTATAGCGGCCCGCTCGGCATTCCCAACGTTCTGAGAGACGCCGCAATCGGTGCCAAGAATGCTGGTGTCTTCGTCGTTGCGGCCGCCGGCAACAACGGTGGCGACGCGTGTGGCTACGCACCGGCCAACGCGATGCCAATCATGACAGTGGCTGCAACAGATCAGAACGACGCTCGTGGGATCTGGGGCTCTGAAGCCTCCAACTACGGGGCGTGCGTCGACCTCTTCGCGCCCGGAACAAGCCTTAACGTGGCCCTTCATACCGGTGGGTACGGGACCGCCTCGGGTACGTCTCTTGCCTCCCCGGTGGTCGCAGGAGTTGCCGCGATTCTGTTGGAGCAGTATCCGAACGACTCGCCTGACCAGATTCACTATGCGATCAGGGACGGGGCGACTTCGGGCGTAGTCAGTAATCCAGGGCCGAGCTCACCTAATCTCCTAGTCTACTCCACGCTTCCAGTCCCTGTCTACACGAACATCATTGGGCCTTCCCTCGTTGGGCCATTCATGAACTGTACGTGGATTGCAGATCCTCGTGGCGGCCGGGGACCATTTCAATACACCTGGTTCGGGGCCTTGGCGGGCACCTCCAATAACGTGTCCGGCCAGGTGCCGTATCCCGGCTGGTTGAATCTCGAGGTCCGAGACGCCCTTGGCGGCTATGCGGCAACAAGCAAGTACATCGACGTGGACCCGAGCAATCAAAGCATCTGGTGCTCGTGAGATTCAGCGTGGTCCGTTCGCCCCTTGCCGCCTTCTTGCTTGCGCTTTGTGCCGCCCCTGCAGGCGCGCAGCGGTCACCTAGCGAGAGTGGATGGGTGCTTGTACCGTTCGTCGGACTGGGTACAAGGGCAGGCACCGGGAGAGAGTTCCACTTTGGGGGCACGGCCGAGCACCTCCTGTCGCGTGATCGTTTGCGCCTGAGAGCCCAAGTCTCAGGCTGGACGGCGGTCGTCGGATGCGACGCATCATCTTCGGTACAATGTCCACCCAGTTCAGGCTGGACGGTCGAGGCTGGTGCCGCGCTGCCGTTTCTGAGGGCGCCGACCGTCAGACCATATCTCGGTGGTGCCCTCGGCATCACGCATTTGAGGGACCTCACTGGCTCTGCATCCGTCTTTGCTGGCCTGGAGCTGGCTTCGGATTCACCAATCTCCGTTCGGATCGAGGGCCGATACCAACGTGCGTTTGAAGCTGAGCCTCCAGATATCGTATCGCTGCAGTTCGCGCTCGGTATCAGGCCACCGCGCGGTCATTGATCCGCCCTCTATTGGCGGCACGTCCGTCATTCCGCGGGGGACCAAGTCCCCGCCCACCGGTCCCAGGCTGGGCCGAGCCGCCGCGCACAGTGGCCCAGAGGGCGCGGATCCCGCATATGCTGCCTAACACATGGATGAAGCAGCCAGCCGCCTGCGGCGGCTGCAGCTTATCCATTGGCCGTTAGACGGCACCCCTGGGGACGTCCGCCAGCCCAGCCCGTGACCAGATCTCATCGAGTCGGCGCGGTTGTCCGCCCGGCTAGCTCGATTACCTTGGGAGGGAGCGCATGAACCGCCTTCGTGGATTCTCCGCTCGGGTCTTCGTTGCCGTGGCCACCGCCTCCGGGCTTGTGGCGTGCCGGGATGTGGGTGATCTGCCGTCTGCGCCTGGTGCGCCGGACCTTGCAGCTGAAGCGGTATCCGCTGCCGCTACGACCGGACCTGTGCCGGGCGAACAGATGTTCTCCGTTTCGCTGGACATCGAAGGGGAGCCTCGCGTCGGCGGGGTCGTAACGGTCAACGTCTCTGCCGAGGCTCTCGTTCCCAGCAAGCTTGCCGAACTGAGCGTTCTCGCTCCGGAGATTAGGGCAAGTACGACGCGGGTATTAGAGAGTCGTCGAAGCGGTCAAGGACCCGGCCGCTGGTATCGTCGGCGAAGAGCCACTTCTCTTGCTCGGAGGCGGTCTGAGGAAGGTGCCCCCGTAGGAGCGGCAGACGTGCGCCTGATACATCTCGGATGCGGGCTGTTAGTCGGAAGAAGCCGCTGCTGGGAATAGCCAGGCGAAAAGAGCGCTGAACGGTCTGGCCCGCTGCCAGGGCGCCGGTCCATGTGGTCCTCGCGGGAAGCGGCGTCCCGATTGGGACTCGAAACCGGTGATCCCAGCCGGTGAGCTCGGCGGCCTCAAAATTGCCGGGGCCTCGACGTGCTATTGCTGCGCCGCCGCCTGCCCCTGATACTGCCGGTGCACCCGGCGGTCAACTCTTGTCTGGAACCGTTGTGTGGCAGTTTCTCTACTTCGATAGCGAGGTGTCGCAGTATCGGCCCATTCCGTACGCGCAGTGGTCAGTCGAATACCGACAAGGGCTGTTTGGACCGGTGACTGGCACCGACCAAGGCTCCACGGACCTCAATGGCTACGTGGTTATCGATTGTCGTCCAGACGAGCGGTACTCCGGGCTGACCCAGACTTGGGGTTCATATGTTCGGACGTCGCCGCTCGCCACTGCCGGATGGAGCGGCCAGTTCAATCAGGGCTGCGGCCTGAGTCGTCAGGCAATCCTCACGAGCAATGCAGCGCGTGCCTACACCATAATGTCGCGTGCAGCCTATGACGCGATCGTCCAGTTCGGCCTTGGTCGAACGCAGATTCTAGCCGAGATCAGTTCCAGTCGGGGCGCCTTCTATTCTCCAAGCCAGGACAAGATTGTTCTCCGAACAAACTCGCTCCCTGGTGAATTCGGACGTTTCGTTATCGCCCATGAGTACGGCCATGCTTATCACAACGGTGCCATGGGTGGCAGAAACCCCAACTTCGCCGACAACTGCGACCCACACTACCTCGAGCTACCCTCATCGTATGGGTGTGCCCTGTCGGAGGGCTTCGCAGACTTCTTCTCCGTGTTCCTAACCGGAAATCTGCTCGGAGCATTCGAGTCCAATATCTATCACTCGTCCGGCGTTCCCAACCCCAAGACCGAAGGTGCGGTCGCAGCGGCGCTCCTCGACGTTGCCGACCCGGCTAATGAGGTCCATGATGGCGCGCACTGGACAGGGACGTATTTGCCACGTCTCGTCGGCACGTGTGAATGGCTCGAGTTCTTCGGCGCTTGGCTACGCGCTACCGGCATCGACCACATTACGTACTGCTTGGAGCAAGACATCGATCCCTTTGCCGCGAACCTTCATGCGACAGAACGCATCACTCCAGCGGGTTGGCGCCATTCTGCCACGACTCCTCCGAGCTGGAGCAAGGCTCTTGCCCGGCCACTTTGGTACACAAACATCTTCGAATGAGGGCGGCGCACCGTGCATCTACGTGCAGGCCCGGTCCGGCGATTCGGCCACCCAAAGCTGGGCGCGCCCCGCGCTGCGATCCCATCGGCCTCGCTTTCACGCATGGTGCTACTCTTGGCCGCCGCCAGCGCCTGCGCGGGCCAGACCACCAGTCCTCTGACGCCCGCCGAGGGCATAGTATACGGGACGATCCGCGACATGGAGAGTCGACCGCAACCGGGCGCCGTTTTCGAGGTTGTAGTCTTCGCCGAACGGTGCACTCAGCTGAACCCCGTTCTTCGGGGAGTGCCCACAGAGACCGTGGACGGAACATACCGCCAGCTGCTGCGCGGCCCGCCATTTGCCCGACTCGTTGCCTGTCTAGTGGTGAACGCCCAGACTCCAACAGGCCTCCACGGGACAGTTAGAGACTCGTTTCTCGTCCTGCGGCCTGCAGACTTGGGACCGCTCGATAGCGTGCGGGTCGATGTCATCGTGAAGTAGCGCCGAATGACGCGGCCGCCGGTCGTCGCCCACGGCCAGGCGGCGCCGGCCTGGGTTTGGGCCTGAGCAACCGGGCTGATGGGTTGAGGGTACCCCCATTTCAGGTCCAGTCTTAGGCTGACAGTCGGAGTGGGGGTAGCTCCTTCCTCAGGGCCAGAGCATACTGCGTGGGGGTGCGTCCGTGAAGGCCCCGGTGCGGCCGGGCCGTGTTGTAGCGCACCCGCCAGGCCGTCGGATCCACCACACGCTGAGCTGCGAGAGCCGGCCCAGGGCGCCGGTGGCAAAGGGCACCCCGTTGTCGGTGCGGAGAGTTTCGGGCAGGCCATATTCCTGGAAGAGCCGGGTAAACACCGGGCGGCACTCGGCGTAGGTGGTGCCGTGGAGCCCGCGGCAGGTGAGCAGGTAGCGGCTGAAGCCATCCGGTACCGTGAGGGGATAACAGTACTGCCCGTCCCCCAGTTTGAACTGGCCCTTGCAGTCCGCGGTCCCGATCACATTGGGCGCCGTCATCGGCGTGAGCGGCCGCCCCGGATGCCCCGGTAAATATCCCCCGGCAAAGCCGGGGGCATTAGGTTGTGAGCCGCTCAAAGCGG
>CAZFSA010000195.1:0-5367 GCA_964521535.1 uncultured Gemmatimonas sp. | reverse complement strand
CCCGCCGACAGGCGCGCCATCAACACGGCGGCGCGCTCGGCAGCCATCCGGAGCGAGGGGACGTACATCCCCTCCTCGGGCGAGTGGGCCCCGAAGCCGTCCACGCCGAGCCCGTCCAGGGAGGGAAGGATCGAGGCGACGAAGGCGATGTCCCCGGCGCCCCGGCGGTCGGGCGGCAGGGGGTCCACCGGCGGGTAGCCCAGGGCCTGGCTCGCACCGTCCAGCACGGCGAGCAGCTCGCGATTCCCGTCGGAGGGGGGCATCCCCGGATAGCCGTCCTCGAAGCGGATCCGGGCGCTGGTACCGGGAAGACTCTGGTCCACCACCTCGCGCATCACGGCCCGCGCGCTGTCGCGCTGGCCGTCGGTGAGGAACCGGAGGTCACCGTGCACCACCACCTCGCGGGGGACGATGTTGACCTTGCCCGCCACCGTTCCCTGCGCCGCGGCGCTGTCCCAGGCGACGTCGGTGCCGCCGAGGAAGACCGCCGGGTTGAAGGTAAGGAAGGGTTGGCCGGCCAGGCGTTGCCGGAACTGGTCGAGGATCCGGGCGGCCTCGAACACGGCGCCGTAGCCCGCGTCCGCGCGGAAGACGCCGGACGAGTGGCCCTGCCGGCCGGTGACGGTCAGGATCCAGGTGCTGGCGCCGCGGCGGGCGATGGTGGCAGTCCCGGCGTTACCCCCTTCGAAAGCGAGGGCAGCGTCGCTGTTGGCCGCCGCCTCGAGCAGCGCGGCGCGCGACACCTCGATCGGGCGCCCGGGGCTCTCCTCGTCGCCGGTGAAGACCACGGTCACGTGCATCTGGTCGAGGGCGCCCACAGCACGCAGCGCCCTGAGGGCCAGCAGGATCACCGTGTTGCCGCCCTTCATGTCGCTGGTGCCGGCCCCCAGCGCCACGGTGTCGGCCAGCGTGAACTGCTGGCCGGGTCCCTCGAAAACCGTATCGAGGTGCCCGATCAGGAGGAGCCGCCTGGTATCAGGTCGCGCACCGGGCCCCCGGCGCTCGGCCACCAGGTGGCCGGCGCGGCGCATCGCCGGTGGAAGGTCGACCCACCGGGTGGCGAACCCCAGCGCGTCGAGCTCGGCCCGAAGGACATCGCCCACGGCCTTCACGCCGGTCCGGTTGAGGGTTCCGCTGCCGACGTTGACGGTCCGCTCCAGCAGATCGAGGGCCCAGGAATGGTGCCTGGCCACGGCCCCGCGGATCCGGGCCTCGCGGTCGGTGAGCGGCTGGCCGCCAGCGGCGGCCAGCGGGAGCGCGACGAGGAGGGCAGCGAGCGCAGGGCCCGCACGACGGGTCCGGGGGCGGATAAGGCGGGCGAGTGGCATCGGCGGCCGGGCTGGCTTCGGCGCGAAAGCTAACGACAGGCGGCAGCGCCGGAGCCAGGTTCGGCGCCGGTGGAGGATCCCGTGGCTCCTGAGGAGGGAAGGCGCTAGGTTGTGCCCCGGGATGACCCATCCGCTGATCGACTTCGGGGGACGGGGCGCGACCCTCCTCCTGGCGCCCGCGAACGGCTTTCCCCCGGACGCATATGCCGCGCTGCTTGAGCCCCTCACGGAGCGTTTCCGCGTGGTCTGCCTTCCGCCCCGGGCCCTCTGGCCGGCTGGGGGTGACCCGCCAACGGAGCCGGGAAGCTGGGTGGACCTGGCCCTGGAGCTGCTGGAGGGAATGCGCCGTCACGGTCTCGACGAGGTGATTGGCCTGGGGCACTCCTTTGGCGGCGTGGCGCTGCTGGTGGCGTCGGCCCGAGAGCCGGAGCGGTTCCGCGGGCTCTGCCTGCTCGATCCCACGATCCATACGCCTGACTTCCTGGCGCTGCTCCGCGCGGGGCGGGAGCGGATCCTGAATCCGCTGGCGCCGAAAGCGCGAAGGCGCCGGGCGCGGTTCCCGACCATGGAGGACGCATTCGCTGCCTGGCGGGACCGGAAGCTGTTCGCCGACTGGTCCGACGAGGCGCTCTGGCGGTATACCCGGAGCGCGCTTCGGCCGCGCCGGGATGGGCCGGGGTTCGAGCTGGTGTGGTCGCCGGCGTGGGAGGCGTACTACTACGAGTCGCTCGACGAGCGTATCTGGCTCGAACTCGACCGGGTCGAGCCCGACCTCCCGATGCTGCTGATCCGCGGCGGAACCTCGCCCGTGTTCGTTCCGGCGGCGGTGGATCTGCTGCGCCCGCGGCTCGGGCGGGTGCGGTTCGACGAGGTGCCGGGGCACGGGCACCTCTTCCCGCTGACTGCTCCGGAGCCCACCCGGGCGCTGATCGATGCCTGGCTCCGCGAGGTGCTCGCCGAGCCTCCGCTTCGGACGAGCCCCGCATGACTGCGCGCGATCCGGGCCCCGCGGGCTTCACCCCCCGCACCATCATCGAGCCGTTCCGGATCCGCTCGGTGGAGCCGATCCGGACGAGCACCGAGGAGGAGCGGGCCCGGGCCCTGGCCGCGGCGGGCTGGAACCCGTTCCAGCTCCGGTCAGAGGACGTGCTGATCGATCTGCTCACCGACAGTGGCACTGGCGCGATGTCGTCGCGGCAGTGGGCGGAGATGATCGCGAGCGACGAGTCGTATGCGGGGGCCCGGTCGTTCTACAAGTTCGAGGCCGCGGTCCGGGAGATCACCGGCTTCCGGCACGTGATCCCGGTCCATCAGGGTCGCGCCGCCGAGCACATCCTGATGAGCACGGTGGCCGGCCCGGGGCAGATCGTTCCCAACAACACCCACTTCGACACCACCCGGGCGCACGTGGAGCACGCCGGCGCCGAGGCCCGGGACCTTCCGATTCCCGAAGCGCGACAGCCGCGGGCGCTGCATCCCTTCAAGGGGAACATGGACGTGGCGGCGCTGGAATCGCTGGTGCGGGAGGTGGGCCCGGAACGGATCCCGGTCATCATGCTGACCGTGACCAACAACTCGGGCGGCGGGCAGCCGGTGAGCCTGGCCAATGCCCGCGCCGTGAGCGGCGTGGCGCGGGCGCACGGCATCCCGCTCATCATCGACGCCTGCCGCTTCGCCGAGAACGCCTGGTTCATCAAGACCCGGGAGGAAGGCCAGGCCGACCGGAGCCCGCGGGCGATCGCCCGGGAGCTGTTCAGCCTGGCCGACGGCTGCACCATGAGCGCCAAGAAGGACGGGATGGCCAACATCGGCGGCTTTCTGGCGCTCAACGACGACGCCCTCGCCGCGCGGTGCCGCAACCTGGAGATTCTCACCGAGGGGTTCCCCACCTACGGTGGGATGGCGGGCTACGACCTGGAGGCGATCGCGCAGGGCCTCTGGGAGGCGCTCGATCCCGACTACCTCCGCTACCGGATCCGGTCGATCGCCTATCTCGGCGAGAAGCTGGTCGCGGCGGGGGTGCCGATCGTGCAGCCCACGGGTGGGCACGCGGTGTACCTGGACGCGGGCGCGATGCTACCGCAGATCCCCTCGCTCCAGTTCCCGGCCTGGTCGCTGGCCAACGCGCTCTATCTCACGGGCGGGGTCCGTGGGGTTGAGATCGGCTCGGTGATGTTCGGCCGGCAGCCCGACGGGTCGGAACGGCCGGCGCCGATGGAGCTGGTCCGCCTGGCCTTCCCGCGGCGGGTGTACACCCAGAGCCACGTGGACTATCTGGCCGAGGTGATTCTGTACGTCAACGACGGCCGCGAATACCTCGGGGGCTACCGGATCGTCGAGGAGCCCCCGGTGCTGCGGCACTTCACGGCGCGGCTGGAGCCGCTCGCCCGGAGGGCGTGAGCGGTTTGGGGGCATCCTCTGTCGCGGCCCGTCAGGCCGGGGTAAGATCAGACGGCCCCTTCGCAAGGACTCCCATGCGGCCCTTCCGCTGGCTCGCCGTGCTCTCGGCCCTCGTCGTGGGGCCCGGGCCCGGCTGCCTCCAGGCCCAGGCGGGGCTCGACACCGTGCAGATCCGGACCGAGCGCCTGGCCTCCGGCATCTACGTGCTGTTCGGCGCGGGGGGGAATATCGGACTCTCGGTGGGCGAAGACGCCGCCTTCGTGATCGACGACCAGTTCGCGCCGCTTACGCCGAAGATCCTCGCGGCCATCGCGGCGATCACGCCCCGGCCGGTACGGTTCGTGGTCAACACTCACTGGCACTTCGACCACACCGGCGGGAACGAGAACCTCGGCCGGGCCGGCGCGGTGATCGTGGCGCACGAGAACGTCCGCCGGCGGATGTCGACCGAGCAGTTCATCCGGGCGATCAACCGGCGGGAACCGCCGTCGCCGCCGGGGGCGCTGCCGGTGGTGACCTTTCCCACCGGGGTGACCTTTCACCTGAACGGCGACGACATCGTGGTGACGCACGTGCCGAACGCCCACACCGACGGCGACGCCCTGATCCACTTCACCAGGGCCAACGTGCTCCACCTGGGCGACCTGTTCAACATGTCGGGCATGCCGTTCGTGGACCGCTCGAGCGGGGGGTCGATCCACGGGATCATCGCCGCGGCGGAGCGCGCGATCGCGCTCAGCGACGACGCCACCCGGATCATTCCCGGGCACGGCAGGGTGGTCGGGCGCGGGGAGCTTCAGGCATGGCACGCGATGCTGGTGGCGCTCCGGGACCGGATGCAGGCGGAGATCGCGGCGGGTCGGACCGTGGAGCAGGTGCTCGCGGTCAGGATTACGGATCGATACGCCGACCAGTGGCCCGGCGGGCACGAGCGATTCGTCCGGATCCTGTACGAGGAACTCTCGGGGCACTGAGGCCCCGCCGATGCGAGCGTGCCTCCTGCTGCTGGCGATGGGGGTGCCGGTTGCCCCGGGCGCGGGGCAACCGGGCAGTCCCACCCTGGAGCCGCAGCGTTCGGGAACCTCGGCCCGCCTCCAGGCGGTCTCCGTGGTGAGCGCCGAGGTGGCCTGGGCCAGCGGGGCCCGGGGCACCTGGGTTCGCACCACCGACGGGGGCCGGACCTGGGTGGCCGGCGTGGTGCCGGGCGCCGACTCGCTGGAGTTCCGCGACCTGCACGCGTTCGATGCCCGCCGCGCGGTGCTGCTCGCCGCCGGGCCCGGCGACCGCTCGCGACTCTACCGCACCGAGGACGGGGGCCGCACCTGGACCCTGGTCTGGACCAACCCCGAGCCGCGGGCCTTCTACGACTGCATCGACTTCCGGGGGTCGTTCGGCGTGGCGGTGAGCGACGCCGTGGACGGGCGCTTCCCGCTGCTCCGTACCCGAAACGGCGGCCGGAACTGGGAGCCGTACTCGCCGCCCGGTCACGAGTCGCTTCACGCGCTCCCGAACGAGGGCGCCTTCGCGGCCAGCGGGACCTGCATCGCCATCCTGGGCGACGGCGGGTTCCGGGTCGGGACCGCGGTGGGCGGCCGGGTCCTGCGATTCACGGGGCGCGGCGCCAGCGCGGCATCGACCT
>CAZFSA010000194.1:0-5537 GCA_964521535.1 uncultured Gemmatimonas sp. | reverse complement strand
CTTTCCCTCCGCGGCGCCTCCGCCCGGCTCAGCGCCCGGCCGGCCCGACAGGCGCCGCATGGCCGCCCTCGTTGGCGGGCTCGTGCTGGTCGCGGCCGCGATCCTGGCAGGGTTGATCCTGCGGCCCGGCGGTCCCGACCCCGCCTCTCTCATCGCCCGGGGCACCCTCCGGGAAGAGGACCTGATTCTGGTCGCCGATTTCCGGGACCAGACCCGCGATTCCCTGCTCGCGCCGGCGGTGACCGAGCTGGTACGGGTGGGGCTGGCCGAGGCGTCGGTGCGGGTGATGAACCGCCGCCGGATCGCCGATGCCCGCCGCCGGATGGGGCTCGACGGCGAGGCCGTCCCCGACTCGATCGCCCGGGAGATCGCCGCCAGGGAAGGCGCCAAGGCGGTGATCGCGGGAACCGTCACCGCCCTCGGTCCCGGCCTGTCGATCAGCGCCGAGATCGTCTCGGCGGAGTCGGGCGAGACGCTGGTAACGGTCTCCGAGTCGGCCTCCGATTCCACCGGGCTGATCCGCGCCGTCGACCGCCTCGCCGTCCGGCTGCGCCGGAGCCTGGGCGATCCCCTCCGTCGCCTGCGCGACCGCACCCCGCTCGAACAGGTCACCACGTCCTCCCTCGCCGCCCTCAGGGCCTACACCGCGGCCGAGCGGCTCAAGCAGACCGGGCAGGACCGGGACCGCGAGCTCCGGCTGCTGGAACAGGCGATCGCCGCCGACAGCGGGTTCGCCACCGCCTGGCACGGCCTCGCCAACCTCTACGGCGTCACCGGGCAGGCCCACCTGGCCCGCCAGGCGATTACCCGCGCTTTCAACCTCCGGGACCGGCTGCCGGAGCGCGAGCGTCTGTCGGTCGAGGCCAGCTATCACTCGTACGTGACCGGCGACGAGCGGGAGACGGCTGCCGCGTACCTGGCCCTGCTGGAGCGCGATTCCACCGACTTCCGGATCCTTCACAACCTGGGCCTCACCTACCAGGCCCTGCGCGACTACGAGGCGCAGGAGCGCCTGGCGCGGCGCGCGCTCCGCTGGAGCGATTCCAGCTACAGCGTGGTCTGGCTGGGTCTCCTCCAAGCCCTGGTGAATCGCGGGGCCCTGGCCCAGGCCGAGACCACGCTGGCGACCGCCCGGGCCCGGTTTCCCGACGATCCCTATCTCCTCTGGGTCGAGGGGTACATCGCGCAGAACGTTCCCGACCTCGCGGCCGTCGACCGGATCGCGCGCCAGCTGATCGACACCCCGGGCCACCAGTTGGAGGGGAACCGCCTGCTCGCCGACCTCCATCAGTTGCAGGGTCGGCTCAGGTTGGCGGAGCACTATCGGCGGGAGGGTATTCGCGTCGCCGAGGGCGAGGGTCGAACCGCGCACGTGGTGCAGGACCTGGGGGCGATCGCCCGGGGCAGGCAGGTCTATCAGTCGGAGGAGGCTGCCCGCCGGTTCTTTCGCGACGAGGTGGTGCGGCGGGGCCTGGACCGGCTGCCTCCCGACGATCGGCCGTTCGATGCCCTGGTGGCGGAGGCGGCCCTGCTCGGGCTCCCGGACCTGGCGCGTGCCCAGCTGGCAGCCGCTCGAGGGGAGGGCGTCCCGGCCGCACCGGTTCTGCGCCGGATGGTGGACGCGGCGGAGGCCAGGGAGCGGGGTGACCTCGATGGCGTGGCTGCCCGGCTGGGCGAGGCGTTCGCCGCGGATCAGTGCCCGGTCTGCCTCCTGCCGCTCCTCGGCGACGCACTGGTCGAGGCTGGCAGGAGCGATTCGGCGCGAGTGATCTATCGGCGATACCTCGACACGCCGTACATCCACCGGCTGGAGTCCGACGCCCGCTATCTGGTGCCGGTCCTGGTGGCCCTGGCCCGCCTGGAGATGGCTGCGGGCGCGGACGAGACGGCGGCGGCGCTCGCCCGGCGGGCGGCTGGCCTGCTGCGGTCGGGCGATCCCGAGACCGCCGCGCTCCTCGCGGAGGCGCAACGGCTCCAGGGGCGCGGGTCGAGTCGCTGAACAGGGTTCGCCCGGCGAATCATTGCCCCCGGCCGGAGGGGGCCAGAGCGGCTGCCACCCGTACCATCCCTGCCATCAGAGCGACTGCCTGCGCGCGAGTCAGCCCACCCGTCTCCACCAGCGATTGCCAGGTATGGAAGGCGATCGCGTGGGCGACCGCTGCCTCCACCAGCCTCCGGGCCCGTCCCTTCGCCCGAAAGCCGTCCGTCAGCACCGCCCTGATTTCGTCGAGGAATCCGTGCCGCCGGTTCAGGATCTCGCGGGTCGGTGAATGCACCTGGGCATCCCGCAGCACGGCGGTCCAGAGGTCGGCGGTCTCGGCATAGTAGGAGTAGAGCGCCGTGAGGCCCGCCTCCAGGCGCTGCTCGGGGTCCCCGATCTCCCGCCAGGGCGTCGGGTCCGGGGGGGGATGGAGCGTAAGGAAGTGGCCCGAACAGGCCATGCCGAGTGTGATCTCGTCCGGGAAATGCCGGTAGACGGTGAGTCGCTCGACGCCGGCCCGCTCGGCGATGGCGCTGATCGTGGTCCGGGCCGGGCCCAGGCTGCGGTGGAGGGCCACCGCCGCCTCGACGATCCGCCGGCGGGTCTCCGCCTGACGTTCGGCCCGGCGCTGGAGCCGGTACGGTCCCCGGGAGGTCATTCAGTAAACATACATGATCAACGATTGATTGACAACCCGGGCCTCGGCTACTATACTGAATCACAGTACAGTACTGTTCACTCATTTTTCGACTGGAGGGTTGTCCGATGCGAAGCGGGTTGCTGGTGCTCGGTCTGGCTGCCGGGCTGATCCCGGCGGGGGGCATCCCCCCGGTGTCCGGCCCCCAGGGCCGGCTGGTCCGTGGCGAGTGCCGAGAGGTCTTCGGCGCGCCGGTGTGTGTCTGGGCCCGGGTCTCGGGCACCCGGGTACTGTCGTTCGGGGCGACGGTGCCTGATCGGGTGGTCACGGCGGCCCCGCACGACGGCGAGATGGTCTGGCCCCCACCGGTGGCCGCCATCATCCCCCTCCCGGCCGAGGTGCGCCAGGGCACCGGGTTCGACCACTTCCAGATCAGCTGGGAGCACCACGGCCACCCACCGGGTCCCTATCTCACTCCCCATTTCGACTTCCACTTCTACACCGTGCCGGTGGAGCAGGTGCGCGCGATCGACTGCGCCGACGCGACCAAGCCGGCCGCGGTGCCGTCGGGTTATGCCCTCCCCGACATCACCGTCCCCGGCCTGGGCGAACTCAAGGGGCTCTGCGTGCCAACGATGGGCATGCACGCCATGCCGGCCACCGAGCTCGCCGCGACGACGCCCTTCGAGCACACGCTCCTGGTGGGCTACTACGCCGGCGCGCCGATTTTCATCGAGCCGATGGTGAGCCGTGCCACCCTGATGGCGCGGAAGAGCTTCGAGAGCCCGATGCCCGTCGTGGCCGCCAGCGGCCCGAAGGGAGCGCGGTTTCCCGCCGCCTTCCGGGCCGAGTACGATCCGGGCGCCCAGGCCTACCAGCTGGTGTTCACCATGGGGTCGGGGCGCTGAGCCAACGCGGGGGGCTCTTGCCCTTCCTGCCCCCGTCGAGCATCCTCGACTGTCCGCCCCACCATCCGGCCGTTGCCGGGTGGTGGGGCCCGGTTGGCCACTGCTGTGCCAAGGCGCCGATCGCCCATGACCGAACCTGTCCAGGGCGAGATCACAGACCTGCTCCGGGCCCTCGAGGCCGGGGAGCCGTCCGCCGGCGACCGGGCCATCGCGCTGGTGTATGGCGAGTTGCGCCAGCTCGCCGCCTCGTACCTCCGCGGCGAGCGGGCCGACCACACCCTCCGGACCACCGCCCTGGTGCACGAGGCCTGGCTCCGGCTCGCCGGCCAGCGCGACGTGGAATGGAAGAACCGGCGCCACTTCTTCGGGATCGCCGCGCAAGCGATGCGGCGGATCCTGGTGGACCACGCCCGCCGGCGCTCCGCTCGAAAGCGCGACGGCGGTCGCGCCGTGACTCTCGACGACGCGCTCGGCGCCACCGCCGATCCCCCCGACGAGATCCTGGCCGTCGACGACGCGCTCCACCGGCTGGCCGCGCTCGATCCCCGCCAGGCCCGGCTGGTCGAACTCCGGTACTACGCCGGCCTCACCATCGAGGAGACGGCGAGGGTGCTGGAAGTGTCCCCCGCGACGGTCAAGCGCGAATGGCTCTCCGCCAAGGCGTGGCTCCAGCGGGAACTCGGCTGAGCCGCCCGGACGAGACTTTGCGCGTGGTGACGGCATGACCCTGAACCCGGCACGCTGGCAGGTGGTGAAGTCGGTCTTCGACCGCGCCCTCGAGCAGCCTCGGAGCGGGCGCGAGGCCTGGCTCGTGGCCGAGGTTGGCGGCGACGCCGATCTCGCCCGCGAGGTGCGGAGCCTGCTCGAGGCCCTCGACAGCGCAGCAGACCGGTTCGAGCGGCCTGCTGCCGTTGGGCTCGACGGCGCGGGCGAAGCGGTTTCGCTTCCAGGCTTCGAGGCCGGCGCCCGGCTCGGTCCTTACCGGCTCGTTGCCGAGGTCGGTCGTGGGGGCATGGGCGTCGTGTGGGAGGCGCACCGCGACGACGACCAGTACCGGAAGCGGGTCGCCATCAAGACGGTCTCCCGCGGGGTGGACCGCGACGCCCTGGTGCGGCGCTTCCGTCAGGAACGTCAGATCCTTGCCCGGCTCGAGCACCGTAACATCGCGGCGCTCTACGACGCGGGGGTGACCGCGGGCGGCGAGCCCTATCTCGCCATGGAGTTCATCCAGGGCCGGCCGATCGACCGGTACTGCGCCGACCGCGGGCTCGGCGTCCGGGAGCGGCTCGTGCTCTTCCGCCAGGTTTGCGCCGCGGTCCAGTATGCGCACCGGAGCCTGGTGATCCACCGCGACCTCAAGCCGGGGAACGTCCTGGTCTCGCCCGACGGCACGGTCAAGCTCCTCGACTTCGGGATCGCCAAGCTCCTCGATGCCGACAGCGACGAGGACGAGGCGGCCCTCACCCGCGCCGGCGCCGCACCTCTCACCGCGGCCTACGCCAGCCCCGAGCAGCTCGCCGGACAGCCGGTTACCACGGCCACCGACATCTTCTCCCTCGGCGTGCTGCTCTACGAGTTGCTGACCGGCGTCCATCCCTTCAACCGCGATCGGCCCGGCACCGACGAGGTGCGCCGCCGGATCCGGGAGGACTCACCACCGCTCCCGAGTGTCGCTGCCCGTGAGGGCGCTGACTCCGCGGACGCCCGGCGGCTGGCTCGCGGGCTCGAGGGAGACCTCGACAGCATCGTTCTCATGGCAATCCGGAAGGAGCCGGCGCGTCGCTATGCCTCGGTCGAGCAGCTGGGCGACGACATCCAGCGATACCTGTCGGGACTCCCGGTCCGGGCCCGGCCCGATGCCCTTGGCTACCGGGTCGGCAAGTTCGTCGGCCGAAACCGGGCCGCGGTGGTCGCGGCGACGATGGCGCTCCTGGCGCTGGCAGGCGGCCTGGTCGGTACCGCGACCCAGGCGCGCATTGCGCGGGAGGAGCGGGACCGGGCCCGCGAGGCC
>CAZFSA010000193.1:0-5591 GCA_964521535.1 uncultured Gemmatimonas sp. | reverse complement strand
GGTCGCACGGCGCGAACCCACCCCGCCAGCCGCGCCGTCGGTCGGGCCGGGCGGCGCCAGGGAAACGCGCGCCCTCCCCGATCTGTCACGGATGACCCCGCGCGAGCGGTTCGACCGGCTCTACAACCGGGTGATGCAGGCGAGCGAAGCCGGCGACACCGCGCAGGTTGCGCAGTTCACCCCGATGGCCCTGATGGCGTACGCGGGGCTTGATCAGGTCGACGCCGACGCCCGGTACCACGCCGCGATGCTCCGGCTCCATACCGGAGACCCGGCCGGGGCCCGCGCCCTGGGCGACTCGATCCTGACCACCCAGCCCGGGCACCTGTTCGGCTATCTGATCCGCGGAGCGCTGGCGCGCTGGGACGGCAACAGCGCCGCCCTCGCCGTCGTCCATCGGGATTTTCTCGGAGCCTACGACGGCGAGATCGCCGCCGGACGCCCCGAGTACCGCGATCACCAGCAGGCACTGGACCGGTTCCGCGAACAGGCGCGAACCAGCCGGTAACACGGTGCTGGCGAGACCACGTTCCGTTCGGCGAGCTGGCCGGTTAAGCTCCAACCGACCTACCGTACACCCTCCGCGCGGAGCCTCCCCCCCATGCCCGTCGCCGCGGATTACCTGGCCATCTGGGACACCGACCTCACCCTGGAGCACGGGACACCGGCGCGCCGGCTTCCGTTCGCGATGCCGGCCGACCTGGCCCGAAGCGAGCGGGCCATCCTGGGGTTCCTGGTCTCGGGCGAGAACGCGGCCGAGCTCGAGGTCCGGGTCAACGGCGCCCGACGCGGGCCGTCATACCCGGTCGCGCCCGGGCAGCACGCCGCGTTGTGGGAGGTGCTGTCCGCCGGGACGCTGGCCGGCGGGGGGCCCAACGAGGTGGAGTTCGAACTGGTCCCCGGGGGCGGCGGCGGCCCGGTGATCGTGAGCGACGTGGTCCTCTGGTTCAAACGTTCCAGCTCCTGAGAGGCGCCCCATGCCGAACTGGGCCCACATCCACCTGATGATCAACCACCTCCCGATCATCGGCTTTCCGCTGGTGGCGGTGGTCCTTGCGGTCGGACTGGTCCGTCGATCGCGCGACCTGATGCTCACGGCGACCGCCCTGGCGGTCCTGCTGGGCGCCGCGACCTTCGCGGTCAAGCAGTCGGGGGAGGAGGCCGAGGAGGTGATCGAATCCGCGGCCTGGGCCAGCGACACCCGGATCCACGACCACGAAGAGGCCGCTGAGAAGGCGACCATCGCGGCCCTGGTCACCGCGCTGATCTCGGCGGTCGTGTGGCTTCGGCTCCGGAGCGGGCCGGCGGCGGCTCGCGGCGGCCCGACCGTGGTGCTGGCGCTGCTGCTGGTGACCTCGGCCCTGATGGCGTGGACCGGGCTCGAGGGCGGCCCGATCAGACACGACGAGATCGGGACGCCCCCGCCCCCGGTCGAGCGCGGGCACGACAGCCGTTAGGCAGCGCTCCGCGCGGCCGCCGCGGCGACCACCTCGCCATAGCTCGCCTGGAGGCGATCCAGCTCCGCTTCCCACCCGAAGCGGCGGGCCCAGGCCAGGGCGCCGGTCGCCAGCCTCGCGGCCAGCGATGGCCTAGCCACCAGCTCCTCCAGCTGAAACGCCAGGTGCTCCGCGTCCCCGGGCCTGAACGCCAGGCCGTTCTCGTCCGACCGGAGGTGTTCCGTCACCCCGCCGGCCGGCGCGGCGACCACGGGCAGGCCGCTGGCCATCGCCTCCAGCACCACCAGGCCCAGGGTTTCGGTGGTCGATGCGAACACGAACGCGTCGGCCGTGGCGTAGAGCTCCGGCAGCTCGCGGTTCCGGTCCAGGTAGCCGACGAAGACGACCCCGGGCGGAGCCCGGCGTTCCAGCCGACTCCGGCTCGGTCCTTCGCCGCCCACCACCAGGGCGACTCGCTCCGGACCGATCCGCCGCACCGTCCGGCCAAAGGCGTCGAGAATCACCTCCACGCTCTTCTCCGGCGCCAGGCGGCCCACATGGAGGAACACGAACCGGTCGCCCAGGCCGAGTTGCCGCCGGAGATGGTGACACCGCCGCTCGGGACCGAACCGATCCAGGTCCACCCCTCGGCCCCAGACTTCCACCGCCTCGACCCCCGCCTGCCGGAGCTCGTCGCGTGCCACCTCCGACGGTGTGTAGACCCGGGCTGAGCGCCGGTGAAACCGGGCCAGGTAGCGGGTGGTTGGCCCGCGGAGCACGCCGACCCCATAGGCCTTGAGGTAGCGGCCGAAGTCGGTGTGGTAGCTGGAGGTGATCGGGATCCCCCGCCGGCGGGCCAGCCGCTGGCCCAGCCAGCCGATGGTGAACTCGGTGACGCTATGCACCAGGTCGGGCCGGAACGCCGCGATGGCCGCGTCGAGGTCGCCGACCGCCGGCGCGGCCAGCCGGATCTCCGGATAGGGCGGAAAGCGGACGCTGGGCACGGCGAGATGCGGCTCCGCCGGGACCGGCGGGAAGACCGACCGCTCTGCCTGCTCGCGGGGGTAGGCCGGGGCCACCACCCCCACGGCCCAGCCCCTGGCGTGGAGACCCGCCACCGACCGGTGGGTCACGACCGAGACCCCGTTCACCTGGGGCGCGAAGGTGTCGGTACAGAAGAGGATTCGCATGTCGAAGGCTTGTGGCACAACGTTAGGCCCCCGCGACGATCCGGTCACGATCGCGTGATCGGGCCATCCGTCCCTCAACCCGGGCCCCGCGGAGTCCGGTGACGGGACTGCGACGGAACGGTGATCCATACCTAACGCCGGGCGGCGACGATAGACGACGTCTGATTGCCCGGGATGACCCGACGATTCGCGCTGCGCTGCTCCACCGGCTGACCACGGTCGACCGCGGGCTGTTCCTGCGGCTGGCGCTCCGACCCGGCGCCCCCACGTCGGTGCAACGCCTCTGGATCGCGATCACCCATCTCGGGGGCGCGGTGATGACCATCGGCAGCGTCGTGGTGCCGGGCGTCTTCGGCCTGGTGGCGCCCCGCGCCTGCCTCAGGGCCGGGGCGGCGCTCGCCCTGTCCCACCTGGTGGTCCAGGCCGCCAAGCGTCTGGTGGGCCGACAGCGGCCCTCCGGCGTGGAGTCGTTCGAAGCCCTGATCCGGCACCCCGACCGTTTCAGCTTCCCCTCGGGCCACGCCACCAGCTCCCTCGCCGTCACCCTGAGCTACGGCCTTGCCTGGCCGGTCCTGGCGGTCCCCCTGGCCACCCTGGGCCTCCTCATCGGCTGGAGCCGGGTGGTGCTCCGGGTCCACTACCCCGGCGATGTCGTCGCCGGGCAGCTCATCGCCGCCGCCACCGTCCTGGCCCTGCCCGCCTGAGCGTCGGACTGTCGCGCACCGGCCGGCCTCGTATCTTGAGGCGCCGGCCGGCGGGCGCCGGCAGTCCTGACCACGCGCGAGGCCTCCGTGCCGGACCTCTTTACCGGGCTCGTCTACTACGCCGTCTTCGTCATCTCGGCAACCGTGCACGAGGCGGCGCACGCCTGGGCCGCCCTGCGTGGCGGCGATCCCACCGCCTACCTCGGGGGCCAGGCGTCGTTCGACCCCAGGCCCCACATTCGCCGCGAGCCGTTCGGCATGGTCATCCTCCCCCTGCTCAGCCTGGCGGTTTCGGGCTGGCCTTTCGGCTTCGCGAGCGCTCCCTACGACCCCCGCTGGGCCATGCGGCATCCCAGGCGCGCCGCGTGGATGGCGCTGGCAGGACCCGCGTCCAACCTGCTGCTGGTCGCCCTGGCCCTGGGCGCGATTCGGCTGGGCGTCTCGGCAGGCGTGTTTGCGGCCCCCGCATCGGTCCGGTTCGGCCAGGTGACCGCCGGCGTCGGAGACGGGATCTGGCCCGCGCTGGCACTCGTGGTGAGCGTCGTCTTCTGCCTCAATCTGGTGCTCGCCGCGCTCAATCTCCTGCCCTTCCCACCCCTCGATGGAAGCGCCGCCGTGCCGCTCCTGCTCAGCGACCGCGCCACCCGCCGGTACCAGGAGTTCCTCTGGGGCCAGCCGGTGCTGGGCTGGGTGGGTCTCCTGCTCGCCTGGCAGTTGTTCGATCGGATCGTCAACCCGGTGTTCCTTTTCGTGGTCAACCTGGTCTATCCCGGCGTTCGCTACGGCTGATCGATTCCAAGTCATGAAGAATGCTTCAGATTTACCTCACCCACCGATCACCGGTCGCGCCGTAGCGTCCGCCGCCCGTCGGCATCGACCGAAGCAAGGAGACTGATCGTGATCCGCACCATCCTGGTTCCCCTTGATGGCTCCCAGTTCGCCGAGTCGGCCCTCCCCCTGGCGCAGGCGATTGCCCAGGGGACCGGCGCCAACCTCCGGCTGCTCACGGCGCACCAGCCGCGGCCCGATCTCTCCCCCGGGCTCGACCAGCCCCTGCTCGATGCCCGGAACCTCGAGGTCCGGAACGCCATCCAGGCCTATCTGGCCGAGACTGCCCGTCGGATCACCGGAGTGACGGCGGTGAGCACAGCGGTGGTGGACTGCCCCGCCGCCGGCCCGGCGGTGGCGGTGACGGAAGCGGTGGAGCGGGAGCGACCGGATCTGGTCGTCATGTGCACCCATGGGCGAGGGCCTCTGAGCCGGTTCTGGCTGGGGAGCGTGGCGGACCACCTGCTCCGTCATGTGACCGTGCCGCTGCTCCTGGTTCGACCCGCCGGTGAGGGAGCGGTCGCAGCAACCTCGATCCGCCGGATCATGGTGGCCCTGGATCTCTCCGGAGAGTCGCGGGCTGTCATCGCTCCCGCCGCGGATCTCGCCCGGGCACTGGGGGCGGCCATCCAGCTCCTTCACGTCGTGGAACCCGCCGTGGGGATCGTGGATGGCGCGCTTCCGTTCCCGGTGCCGGCCGACGCCACTCAGCTGGAGCGCCGCAAACAGGAGGCGGAGGCTCGCCTCGCACCCCTGGGTGCCCAGCTGGAGAGCGAGGGGATTAGCGCCAGTACCAGAGTCCTGGTCGGCGTAGGCGCCGCGACCACGATCCTGGAAGAGCGGGTGATCGGGGGGCACGACCTGATCGCCATGACAACCCACGGGGCCGGTGGGGTTCGCCGGATGGTGCTCGGCAGCGTGGCGGACAAGGTGATCCGGGGCGCCGAGTGCCCGGTGCTGGTGCTCCGCGCTCCCGGGGTCGTGCTCTAGCAAAGACGATTGCCCGCCGGGTGCCGGCGTCGGTGGCCCTTCCCTCGGGGGGCCGGTCGGGCCATCATGTACCGATCGGACGATCGACGATCGCGTACTTCATCAGCGAGGGATCATGGCGACGAAAGTCACGAAGCGGGTAGCTCGCACCGGCAAGGGGCTGGTTTCGAAGGCGAGGGCGGCGCTCAAGCGGGCCGGATCCAGGACCCGGAAGGCCACGGCGGCGGCAACCAAGAAGGTAAAGGTCACCGCGAAGAAGGCGGCCAGGACGCTCAAGACCTCCCGCAAGGCCCAGGTGGCGACCGCGGCCGGGGCGGCGGTGGTCGCGGCCGCGGCGGGAGTGGCGATCCGCCGCGCCCTGAAGCGCAAGAAGTAGGGTCACCCCCAATGCGAGCCCGGGTTCCCGCCGGCGGCGCGCTGGCCGGCCTGCTCGTGGCACTGGC
>CAZFSA010000192.1:0-5639 GCA_964521535.1 uncultured Gemmatimonas sp. | reverse complement strand
CGGGAGGCCGACCGGGTCCTGTCGGTTCTCGCACGGGGCCTCACGGCCGGCGAGGAACACCTTGCCGCCCGGCTTGCCACCGACCCTCTCGCCTGGGAGCGCCTCGCGGGCGCCGGCGGCGAACCGGGGGCGCCGGAGGGCGCCCGGGCCACCATGGTCGGGGTGGTGGTGATCCGACCGACTACTTTCCCGCCATGCCACGACCGATTCACACCGTCCTGTTCGACCTCGACGGGACCCTCCTCGACTCCATCCGGCTGATCCTCGACAGCTACCACCACACCCTGGCGGTTCACGGACTGCCTCCCCGATCGGACGAGCATTGGCTGGCCGGGATCGGCACGCCGCTCCGGGTCCAGTTCCGCGACTACGCCGGCGACCCGGACCTGCTGGCCCGGATGGTGGAGACCTACCGGGTCTACAACATCACCCACCACGACCAGCGGGTGCGGGCCTACCCGGGGGCCGCGGAGGCGGTCCGGGCGGTGCGGGCGGCGGGCCTCAGGACCGGCCTGGTCACCAGCAAGATGCGGACGGGCGCCGATCGGGGCCTCCGGTTCCTGGCGCTGGAGGACGCGATGGACGTGGTGATCGCGGCGGACGACGTGGTGAACCCGAAGCCGCATCCCGAGCCCCTGCTCCGCGCGGCCGAGCAGCTGGCCGTCGACCTCCCGGGGGTCCTGTACGTGGGCGACAGCGTGCACGACATGCAGTGCGGGCGCGCGGCCGGCGCGCTCACGGCGGCGGCGCTCTGGGGGCCGATTGCCCGGGACCAGCTCGAGGCCACGGGGCCCGACTACTGGCTCGCCGCGCCCGGGGAGCTGCTCCGGGTCATCGATCGTTAGGCGCCTCCCTTCGCGGGCCCCGTTCCGGCCGGGGCGCCCCCGCGATACCTTCCAGCCATGACCCGTCTCCTCGGCCGGCGGCCGCTCCGGCTGGCTCCGCTCTTCCTCGCCGTGTCCCTGACCCCCGGGCTGTCGGCGCAGGTCCGCCACACGGCGGCCGACGTCGCCTTCATGCAGGGGATGATCCATCACCATGCCCAGGCGCTGGTGATGGCCCGCCTGGTGCCCGACCGGACCGCCACCACGCCGATCCGGATGCTGGCCGAACGGATCGACGTCTCGCAGCAGGACGAGATCGCCCTGATGCGGCAGTGGCTGCTGGACCGGAAGGAGGCAGCTCCCGCCGGCGACCCCGAGCACCAGCACGGCCCGGCGCACGGGCACGGCGAGCTGATGCCGGGAATGCTGAGCGCGGAGGAGCTGGCCCGGCTCGCTGCCGCGCGGGGACGCGAGTTCGACCGGCTCTTCCTGGAGTTCATGATCCGTCATCACGAGGGCGCCCTGGTCATGGTGGCGCAGCTGTTCCGGAGCCCGGGCGCCGGGCAGGATACCGAGATCTTCCGGTTCGCCTCCGACGTCGAGGCCGACCAGCGGGCCGAGATCCGGCGGATGCAGGCGCTGCTCAAGACCCTGTCCGATTCCGAGGGGGAACGACGATGAAGGTCCTGTCTACGGCACTGCTGTCAGCCCTGCTCCTGCTGCCGGCCCGCGCTTCGGCGCAGCCGCCGGACCCCCGGGTGGGGCTCAAGCCGGGCATCTTCGACGCCGGGCAGGCCGCCTTCGGAATGAAGCTGGTGGCCAACCGGCCCCGTCCGGAGGGCTTCGATCCCTCCGGAACGCTGCCGGGCTTCGGCAATTCAGACCTGGCGTTCTTTGGCGATTACCTGGTCCAGGGCAACTACGCCGGCTGGAAGGTCTGGAACGTGGCCAATCCCCGCCGGCCCACGCTCCGGGCCAAGGTCTACTGCCCCGGGAACCAGGGCGACCCCTCGATCTACGGCAATCTGCTCTTCATCTCGATCCAGGCCACCAGCGCCCGGCTCGACTGCGGCGATCAGGGGGTGCAGGACACGGTGAGCACCGAGCGGTTCCGGGGGGTCAGGATCTACGACATCAGCGACCTGGATCATCCGAAGGTCGTGGCGTCGGTTCAGACCTGCCGGGGGTCGCACACCCACACCCTGGTGACCGATCCCAACGACCCGGCCCACGTCTATGTCTACGTCTCCGGCACCAGCGTGGTGCGTCCGGGTCAGGAGCTGGCGGGCTGTTCCGGGCTCCGGCCGGAGGAGGATCCGAACACCTCGCTCTTCCGGATCGAGGTGATCAGGGTTCCGCTCGCCGCGCCGCACGAGGCGCGGGTGGTGAACGCGCCCCGGCTCTTCGCCGACGCCAGCGGCAATCCGGCGGGCCTCTGGAAGGGCGGCGACCACGGGGAAGGCACCCAGAACACCCGTGAGACCAACATGTGCCACGACATCACGGCCTACCCCGAGCTGGGGCTCGCGGCGGGGGCCTGCTCCGGCAACGGCCTGCTCATCGACATCCGGGATCCGGCCAACCCCAGGCGGATCACCGAGGTGAGCGACCCCAACTTCGCCTACTGGCACTCGGCCACGTTCAGCAACGACGGCTCGAAGGTCCTCTTTACCGACGAATGGGGCGGTGGGAGCGCGCCCCGCTGCCGGGCCACCGACCGGCCGGAGTGGGGCGCGGACGCGATCTACACCCTGCGGGATGGCCGGTTCACGCTGGCCAGCTTCTTCAAGCTGCCGGCGGCGCAGACCGAGTTCGAGAACTGCGTGGCGCACAACGGCTCGTTGATCCCCGTGCCGGGGCGAGACCTGTTCGTGCAGTCGTGGTACCAGGGAGGGATCTCCGTGATCGACTTCACCGACGCGGCCAGGCCGGTGGAGATCGCCTACTTCGACCGGGGACCGATGTCGGGCGAGCGGCTGATCCAGGCCGGCCACTGGTCGGCGTACTGGTACAACGGGTACATCTACGGCTCGGAGATCGCGCGGGGGCTGGACGTGCTGGAGCTGGTCCCGACGCAGCACCTTTCACGGAACGAGATCGAGGCCGCGAAGCTGGTTCGGCTGGCGGAGTTCAACGCCCAGCTTCAGACCAGGTTCACCTGGCCGGCGAGCTTGGTGGTGGCGCGGGCGTATCTGGACCAGTTGGCACGGGGCGGCGGACTCGCCGCGGATCGGATCGCCGCCATTACCCGAGAGCTTGAGCGGGCGGAGCGGCAGGCTGGCGGGCGGCGCCAGGAGACGCTCGGGCGGCTGGCGGGCGAGGTGGAGCGGGATGCCGAATCGGCGGTGGATTCGGGAAAGGTCCGGGCGCTTGGGGCCGTGCTTCGCGAGCTCTCCGGGGGGTGATCGTCGGCTGCCAATGGGGTGGACCCGCGCAGGGACCTGGTCCGTCCACCGGATTCGCTTCGAAGTCGGGACGCGAGGGCTTGCGGGGGGAACCACTGGGGCGGCACGCCTCGAACCTGCGACTTCCCGGTCAACGGTCTATCGATCGCCGTTGGGCAAGCCGTGAGAACCCCGATAAACCGTTGATGGCTCTCGCCAGCTGCCGAGGCGAGCCGTCGGGGCTAGCGGCAGACAGCGGCCACAACGGACACGCCCCGTTCCGGCCATGCTCCATTGGCGAGGTCTACCCGCTGTCCATGTCAGCAACCGTCATGCCGTCGAGCCCTGATCGTCTGTTCGCAGGGCACTCACGGCATTCGCCCCTTGAACTCCTCGCAGGCAGCCTTCAGAGACTGCGGTGCAGGCTGTCGAAGGCTCCCCTCTCTACACATTTTCTCGAGGACCATCACGTGCCGCTTGCAGTCCCTTTCCCGCTTGAGCCCCGGGTACCTCTGTGTCGCCTCGTCCACACTCTCTCCGTCGAGGTAGGCAAACCAAGTCTCGATATGCCGAGTCGGGACAACCAGCACGACGTGTTCGCCGGGCTGCCGCCACCGGACACCTGCATCGGCGCAAGCAGCTTCCAGATCGGCTTGGCGCCCCTGTGCCCCCCGTTGGTCACCATCAAGTAAGACGACAAGAGCCTGCCTAACAGAAGCGCTCCTGCTGCGATAAGCTTTGAGTTCGGTTGGAAGCCTCTCGCGGACGAATTGTTCGGCTGAACCGCTTCCAGGAGCGCCCTTCTCCACGCGTAGACGTCTGAGCGGCCACCCCATCGCTTTGAGGAAACGTCGAGCAAGCGCTTCGTGCTGACTGTCCTCACAAAGAAGTACAACCTGGACGTTGCGACTCACCGCTCCCAACCCCTGGCCACAACCTCGGAGAGCTTCAGGCCAGTCGCGGTCATGTGGCTACCCAGTCGCTCGACCTTGATCACGCCCGATATCTCACGCTTGAGGAGAATGGCTCGCTCCCCACCGAAGTAGTCGATCAATTCGGGATGATGAGAGCAGAGTACTGCCTGCGCTATTGTCTCCCCCGACGAATCGGCAAGCTGCATGAGCCATGGCTGAATCTCCGCTAGTGCGACATAGTTATCTGGTTCGTCGAGAAAGAGCGTATAACCCTGTCCTGTCGCGAGGTGCACAAGTGCATAAAGCACGATGAGTGCCCGTTGGCCGTCAGAGATCTCATCCAAGCGCAACTCGTAACGCTGCCGTTGCTCTTCGAACATCACCATGAGGGCACGGGTCTCCTTTCCTACCTTCTCAAGCCGTATTCCCGCAAATCCCTCGATGACCTCTTTCAGGGCGTTGATGAGATCAGGAACGAGATCAGGATGCTCTTGAAGCGCATGCCGGTACCACGCCGCGAAATTCCTCGCATCCCGATGCAGCAGAGCATCCTCAGTTGTGCACTCGGCCACGAAGCTCCCTGGATAGAGCCCGCACACCATGATCGTTCGGAAGAAGTCGAGGAATGCAGTGAGCCGACGGTTCTGCTCACCATACGCGGGGACCCGCGCCAGCGCGGACTCGGTCCAGTCGGCAGAGTACTGTGGGCCCTCGCTATGATCATCGCGATACAGACGGACCTTGCCTCGTTCGAACGTGAACAAAGGCCTGCCGTTCGCGGTCAGCCGTTCCAGTACGATCCGAGCTTTCTTGGTCGATCGCTCGTGCTGGATCTCGAGTCGGTAGATCAAGTCTTCTTCCCCCAAAGCGACACCGATCTCGAACACCTGCGTTTCTTTAGATTGCCAGCGTGTCAGAGTTCGCACCGGGAAGATGCCGTCGTCGGTAACCTTGGCCAGACCGCCAAGTAGCTGCCGGAGCGCGAATACCACATCGAGCACCGAGGTCTTGCCCGCCCCGTTCGGACCGAGTAGCAGTGACAGTTCCGAGAGGGACAGTTCAAAGTTCACAAGGCACCTGTAGTTGTCCACGTACAGCCGCTTGAGCATCGAATCCTCCCGACTCAGTGCCCTGGCTTGAACCCTAAGTTACTGCTCCGCGGGCCAAACCAGCGTAAGTGATTGCTGGCATTGATGATACGCTGACGGCTCAAGTTCCGCCACCTTCGCGACCCAGCGCCTGGCGTCTCGACCTGCACAAGTCAACGCGATCGAAGCTCTGGAACCATGAGCGGAAACGGTGGGATCGCTGTAGTCCGACGACGCGGGTGGTACAAGCTCACCCAGGACCTCGGTCTCCGGGACGCAACCGGTGCAGACTGGAAGTCCTAGCAGACAAGGGTGAAGTGCAATCAGCGCGTTGACGAGCAGACGATGCGGTCAGGCTCACAAAGCGTCGAGAGGAGCTCGTGTCAAGAGGTGTGTAAACGTGGTTAGGCGGCGAGCCGTCTGAGCTCC
>CAZFSA010000191.1:0-5711 GCA_964521535.1 uncultured Gemmatimonas sp. | reverse complement strand
TCGAGCTCGGCTCGGAGATCGGCCAGCAGCAGCTGGCGGGGACCGTGCTCCTCGCTGCGGAGCAGCACCCGCTCCCGGAAGATGTCCACCGCCACCACTTTTTCGGCGCCGCGCGCGGTGCGCAAGGTCTTGCCCTCCTTCGGAAACCGCTTCCGGGCCGCGACATAGAATTCGTGCTCGTACTTCAGGCAGCACAGCAGCCGGCCGCAGCCGCCCGAGATCTGCGCCGGGTTGAGCGAGAGGTGCTGGTCCTTCGCGAGGCTCAGGCTGACCGGATTGAGCTCGCGGAGCCAGGTGGAGCAGCAGAACTCCTTGCCGCACCGGCCCACGCCGCCGAGGCGCGCCGCCTCGTCGCGGACCCCGATCTGCCGGAGTTCGATCCGGGTCCGGAAGGTCGTGGCCAGGTCGCGCACCAGGGTGCGGAAGTCGACCCGCTTCTCGGCCGTGAAATAGAAGGTCAGTTTCTTCCGGTCCCACTGCCACTCGGCGTCGCTGACCTTGATCTCGAGGCCGTGGTGGCGGGCGCGCTCGACGGCCTTGCGCCTGACTTCATCCTCCGCCCGCCTGGCCTCGTTGGCGGTCTGGATGTCCTCGCGGCTCGCCAGTCGCACCACCCGGCGCTGGGGGGCCGGCGGGTCGCCGCCCACCGGACACCCGCCGCAGCCGGCGGCGCACTTGGCGGCGGCGGTCTCTCCTCTCGCTCCCACCCGGCCGAAATCCAGGCCCCGCTCCACCTCCACGATCACCGGATCGTGGAGGCGGAGCGGTTCGTTCTCGTCCGGCCAGAGGAAGTAGTCCTTGCGGTTGCCCTTGAACCGGACCTCGACGGTGGTGGCCATCAGGTCTCGGCGAAGACGCCCATCGCCGCGTACTTCTCCGCCCGGCGTTTCACCAGCTTGTCCGGCCGGAGCTTCCCCAGCTCGCCCAGATGGCGGATCAGAGCCTCGCGCAGCGCTTCGCCCGCGGCGTCGGGGTCCTGGTGGGCTCCACCCACCGGTTCCGGAACGATTTCGTCGATCAGCTTGAACTCCATCAGGTCGCGGGCGGTGAGCTTGAGGGCCTCGGCCGCTCGCTCCCGCTGCGAGGCATCCTTCCAGAGGATGGCGGCACATCCTTCCGGCGAGATCACCGAGTAGACCGAGTTCTCCAGCATCAGCACCCGGTCGGCCACGCCGAGCGCCAGCGCGCCACCGGAGCTTCCCTCGCCGATGACGCAGGCCACGATCGGTGTGGGCAGCGAGGCCATCTCCAGAATGTTGGTGGCCAGCGCTTCCGATTGGCCGCGCTCCTCGGCCCCGATGCCGGGATAGGCGCCCGGGGTGTCGATCAGGGTGATGACCGGGGCCCGGAACCGGGCGGCCAACCGCATCAGTCGAAGGGCCTTGCGGTAGCCCTCGGGATGGGGCATCCCGAAGTTGCGCTTCAGGTTCTCCCGGGTATCGCGGCCCTTCTGATGGCCGATCACCATGCAGGACTGGCCGGCAAGTCGGGCCCACCCACCGACGATCGCCAGGTCGTCGCGGTAGAGCCGGTCGCCGTGCAGCTCCACGAAATCGGTGAAGATCGAGCTCAGATAGTCGAGCGCGTAGGGCCGCCTGGGGTGCCGGGCGAGGCTGACCCGCTGCATCGGGGTCAGGTTGGCGTAGATCTCTCCCCGGAGCCGCTCCAGCTTGGTCTGGAGGCCTGCCAGTTCGTCGGTGACGTCGACCTTGCGGTCGTCGCCCACGCGCTTGAGCTCCTCGATCTGGCGCTCCAGCTCGAGCAGTGGCTTCTCGAATTCGAGGGTATAGATCGCCATGGTCACCTCGCCTTGATCAGCCGAACCCGCTCGCCTCCGAGGAGGCCCCGGAGTTCCTGGATCAGTTCTTCGGTGGGGCTCACCCGCAGCGCGCGCGCCCGGAGCCGCACCGACTCGCCGTTGCCGTCCGACCACTCAATATAGACCGCCGCCGGACCGGGGTGGGCGGCGCAGATGGTGGCGATCGATCCGAGATCGTCGCCGAGCGGGGCGGCGGGCCGCCCCCATCTGAGCGCCACCGCCACGGCCCCCGATTGCCGGAGTTCCTCCAGCCGCCGCGCCCCCTCCACCACGAACGGGGCCCGGTCCTCTCCCCGGTCGCGCTCGCTGTAGCCCCCGGTGAGCAGGAGGCAGGCATCCACGGCCACGGTCTGGTTGAGCGTGGCCCATGCGTCCGGGAAGACGATCGCCTCCGCCGTCCCGTGGAAGTCCTCCAGGATCAGCCGGGCGTACTCCTTGCCCGTCTTCTTGGAGATCTGCCGCCGGATCCCGGTCACGACGGCGCCGATCGTGACCGGCTGTTCGCTCCACTGGCCCAGGGTGGCCGTGGTCCGGGTCCCGAACAGCTCCACTTCGCTCCGGAACCGCGCCAGAGGGTGACCCGAGATGAAGAAGCCCACCAGCTCCTTCTCCCGGGCCAGTCGCTCGGCCTCGCTCCAGGCCGCCACCTCGGGGAGGCCTCCGGGTCGGGGGCGCCTGGTCTCGGGAGCCTCGCCGAAGAGCGACCCCTGGCCGGCCTCGCGATCCTGCTGGAGAAGTTGCGCCTCGGCCAGCACGGTGTCGAGGGCCGCCATGAGCTGGGCCCGATGTCCCCCGAGCGAGTCGCAGGCCCCGGCCGCGATCAGCGATTCCAGCACCCGCTTGTTGCCGAGCCGCAGGTCGATCCGTTCGACCAGATCCTGGAGGCTCGTGAACCGGCCCGCCTGTCGCGCGGCCAGAATCGAGTCGATGGCCCCGCGCCCCACGTTTCGCACCGCGCCCAGCCCGAACCGGATCCGCCGGGACTCGACCACGGTGAACTTGAAGCCCGACTCGTTCACGTCCGGCGGGAGGACCTCCAGCCCGAGCTCCCGGGCCTCGTTGATGTACTGCACCACCTTGTCCGGGTCGCCGATCTCCGACGAAAGCAGCGCCGCCATGAACTCGGCGGGGTAGTGGGCCTTCAGCCACGCGGTCTGGTACGCCAGCACCGAGTAGGCCACCGAGTGCGACTTGTTGAACCCGTAGCGCCCGAAGGTCTCGATCTGTTCCGCCAGCTTCTGCATCAGGCCGGGCGGGTGGCCCAGCGCCACCCCCCGCTCCACGAAGCGGCCCAGCTCGCGGCGGATCAGCTCGGCGTCCTTCTTGCCCACCGCCTTCCGGAGGACATCGGCCTCGGCCAGGGAGAAGCCCGCCAGAATGTTGGCGATCCGCATCACCTGCTCCTGGTAGGTGATGACGCCGTAGGTGGGCTCCAGGACCTCGCGCAGCGCCGGATGCGGGTAGGTCACCGCTTCGTGGCCCAGCTTCCGGCGGATGAACACCAGGTGCATTCCGGTATCGAGCGGCCCGGGGCGGAGCAGGGCGTTCGAGGCCACCAGGTCGTCGAACCGGTCGCACCGCATCTGCCGGAGGGTCTCGGTGGCGAGCGGCGACTCGAACTGGAAGACCCCCGCGGTCCGTCCCTGCCGGAGCATGGCGTAGACGGCCGGGTCGTCGAATGGCAGGGCTCCGACGTCGACCTCCACGCCGTGCCGCTCCCGGACCATGGCCACCGCGTCGTGGATCACCGTCAGGGTCTTGAGCCCGAGGAGATCCATCTTGAGCATCCCGACCTTCTCCAGCGCATTCATGTCGAACTGGGTAATGATCGCGCTCTCGCCGTCCTGGGCCTGGCCCGCCCCCTTGGTCGGGGCGGTGCAGACCGGCACGTATTCCGGCAGGGGGCCGGGCGCGATCACCACCCCCGCGGCGTGGACGGAGAGGTGGCGGGAGATGCCCTCGATCCGGCCGGCGAGCCCCGCCATCCGCTCGTACACCGGCGCGCTCCGCACCACTTCCGCCAGCTCCGGCACCTTGCGGACCGCGTCGTTCACCGAGAGGCTGTAGGCCGGGCCCGAGGGGATCAGCTTGGTGATCCGGTCCGCGTCGCCCGGCGCGATCTTGAGGACCCGGGCCACGTCCTTCACGGCCGCCCGGGCCTTCATGGTCCCGAAGGTGACGATCTGGCCCACGCTGTCCCGGCCGTAGCGCTCCCGGACATACTCGATCACCTCGCCCCGCCGCTCGAAGCAGAAGTCCACGTCGATGTCCGGCATCGAGACCCGCTCGGGGTTGAGAAACCGCTCGAACAGGAGGTCGAACCGGAGGGGATCGACGTCGGTGATCCGGAGGGCGTAGGCCACCAGCGAACCCGCGGCCGAGCCTCGACCCGGCCCCACCGGGATGCCCCGGGCCCGCGCCGCGGCGATGAAGTCCTGGACGATGAGGAAGTACCCCGCGTAGCCGGCCCGGATGATCACGCCGAGCTCGTACTCCAGCCGCTCCCGGACCGGTCCGGGGAGCGGGGCGCCGTAGCGGGTCTCCGCGCCTCGAGTGGCCAGCTCGGTGAGCAGGTCGTCGTCGCTCGCCGAGCCAGCCGGACGGGGGAACTCGGGCACGAAGTACCGCTTCTCGAAGTCGAATTCGCAGAGCGCCGCCACCCGGGCGGTGTTCTCCAGGGCCTCGGGGGTGTCGCCGAAGAGCTGGCGCATCTCGGCCTCGCTCTTGAGGTACGACTCCTCTCCGGTGAACCGGAATCGCTTCGGATCGTCGAGGTCGGCGCCGGTCCCGATGGCCAGGAGCACGTCGTGGGCTTCCGCGTCCTCACGGCGGAGATAGTGGGCATCGTTGGTGGCCACCACCGGGAGCCCCAGGTCCCGCGACAGCTCCAGCATCCCCTGCCGCACCAGCCGCTCCTCGGCGATCCCGTGATCCTGGATCTCCAGCCAGAACCCGTCGGGCCCGAAGAGCCGGGCGAACCACGCGGCTGAATCCCGGGCCTCGTCGTACCGCTGGGCCCGGAGGGCATGGGCCACTTCGCCTGAGAGGCAGGCGGCAAGGCAAACGAGGCCCTCGGCGTGGCGGGCCAGCACCTCCTTGTCGATCCGGGGCCGGCGGTAGAAGCCCTCCAGGAACCCGATGGACGAGAGCCGGATCAGGTTGCGATACCCGGTCCGGTTCCGGGCCAGGAGCACCAGGTGGCTGTAGTGGGCGGGGGCGTCGGGCGGCTTCTGCTGGCTGCGACGGTCGCCGTAGGCCAGGTAGGCCTCGAACCCGAGAATCGGGCGGATGCCGCGGGCCCGGGCGTGCTCGTAGAAGTGCCAGGCGGCGTGCAGGTTCCCGTGGTCGGTGACGGCGAGACTGTCCATGCCCAGCTCCACCGTCCGGTCCACCAGGTCGGGGATCCGGTTGGCGCCATCGAGGAGGGAGTACTCGCTATGGGTATGGAGATGAACGAACGCCATGCGGTGCGCCTGCCTCCCGGGCGGCCAGCGGGCCACTCGGTACTCCGGAATGTTGCCGCGGCCGCTCCGGGCTCCGGACGCGGAACCCGGTCAGGGACGGGATCGGCCTCGGGTGTCGCCCCTCGAACCCCGGCTCCCGCCGAGCGACGCGATTGCCGATATTGGACCTGCGGTCGGGGAGCGTTGGCGGAAGGTAGACGGGCACGATGGCCCTGTCAAAGCGGTTGCGAATCATGAACTTGCGCGGTTTGACCAGATTGGGAACCGGCCTCGCGCTCGCGGGTGCCGGCGCGATCGCCTGCGGCGGGGACGGTGGGGTGGCCCCGCCTCCGCCCCCGCCTCCCTCGGCGGCCAGCTGCGACGCCGTGGCAACGGTGCAGCTCGCGGTGGGGCAACACCAGGTCATCGACCCCGCCCAGTCCAACGGC
>CAZFSA010000190.1:0-5860 GCA_964521535.1 uncultured Gemmatimonas sp. | reverse complement strand
CCCGCATCGGCTCACCGTCCACCCGGCCCAGCAGGAGCGGCACCCCGAGCCGGCGCGCGCGGCGGTCGAGGAACGGAAGGTCGAACCCCTGGAGATTGTGATTTTCGATCACGTCTGGGTCGGCCCGGCGTACCGTCTCCACCAGGAGGCGGATCAGGTCGGCTTCGGCGGAGTCGCCTCGGCCGGGGGCCTCCAGGATTTCGGTGGCGCCGGAGGGGTCCCGCACCGCGGCCAGGAAGATCCGATGCCTTTCGGGATCGAGGCCGGTGGTCTCGAGGTCGAGCTGGAGCCGGCGCAACTGGTCGAACTCCAGATCCCGGAAGTAGGTCCGGCCAGATGCCACGAGGTACTGCTCTTCCGGGGGCAGGGCGAGCACGGCCTGGGAACCCAGATCCCGCACCCGCTCAACCGCCTGGCCCCGGACCCGGGAGGCTCCGTCGGTGATCGCCCGGCTCAGATCGCGGACTCCGGCGGCGGAAACCAGGAAGCGAAGCGCGCCCGGGCCCTCCAGTTCGCGCCAGGTGACCAGGGCGCCATCACACCCGTCCGGAGCGAGCGCGGAGCCGAGATGCTGGAGATAGTCGAGGCGATCGACCAGGACCCAGGGCCTGAAGCGCTCCTCCTCGCGGACGAGGGCTCCGCTGGCGGGGTCGCGTCGCCAGACCATCGCGCGGCCATCGCCGTCGGCCCACACCGAGACGATTCCGGGTGTGGGGTCCCAGCCGAACAATCCCTCGAGCAGCGGCGTCACGGGCGAAATGGCTCAGGCAATCGGGCGAGTGTACCCGGCGGCAGCCGGCACGGCAGCGGCACCGTCGGGGTTAGCGAAGCCGCTCGAGCAACGGCTCCAGGCCGGCCGACCGCACCAGCGGCAGGAAGCGCGGATCGCTCCGGATCCCGTCGAAGTCGGGATTGGCGAGCACATAGACCAGCCGACCGGGACGCCGCTGGTGCTCGCGGAGCACCCAGTCCAGGGCGTGGGGCCAGTCGCCCAGGCGGGCGTAGAGTCGGGCGATCCGGTGCTCCGGGGTGGGAGGCACGGTATCCGCGTCGGCCCGGGGCCCGGCGACGCGAGCGGTGAGCGCGTCGATCTCGCCTAGGATCGAGGCCCGGAGCACCCGCTGGTAACCGGCGGGCCCCTCGCGGGCCAGCGCTTCCGCGAACTCGGCAGTGGCGGCGCTGTCGGGCCCCGCGCGGCGATACCTCAGGGCCTCCTCGTACCTGCCCAGGTCCTCCAGCACCCGGATCAGGCGGAGCCGCTGGCCGGTCGCCGAGGGCTCGAGCACCATCGCCTCCCGGAGCACCACCGCGGCCGAGTCCAGCCGGCGGGCTCGCAGCAACAGGTCGCCCAGGGTGTTCAGAAAGATCGGCTGCACCTCGAGCGCGGCCGCGCGGCGGAGCTGGGCGATCCCGGAATCGAGCTGCCGCTCCACCTCGCCCAGGTACATCCCGTAGTAGAACCGGGCCGTCGCGAGATCGGGGTTGAGCTCGACGGCCCGGCGCAATGCCCGCCCGGCGTCCTCCCACCGGTCGGTCCCGAAGAAGTCGACGATCCCCTGGACCACGTAGGCATCGGCAAGCGTGCTATCCAGGGACAAGGCTTTCCGGACCACCGCCGCCGCGGTATCCAATGTGGGGCCGAAGGGCGTGCGCCACCCGCGGACGGCCGCGATGGAGTAGAATGCGGCCCGAAGGAAATGCGCGCCCGCAAACTCGGGATCGCGCTCCAGTGCCCGTTCCGCGTAGTAGAGGATGGAGTCGGCGTGGGTCCGGGCGTTGGCGCCCCCCAGGGGCGTGGCCCGCACCCAGACCCGTCGCCCCCTCAGGTAGGCATCGTACGCGATGGGATCCCGGGTGGGAACCCGGGCGACGCGCGCCGCCTCGGGGCCGGTCAGGGCAAGGCCGACCGCCTGGGTCAGCGGCCGCACGATCTCGGCGGGAAGCGACACGACATCGGTGGCGGCGCGATCGTAGGTCTGGCTCCAGATCATCCGCCCGTCGCCCGCGCTCACCAACTCCGCCCGAAGCCGGAGGGAGTCGCCCTGACGGCGGAGGGTCCAGGTGAGCACGGCGGAGGCGCCGACCCGATTGGCGAAGGCCCTGAAGTCGAGGTCGGGACGTTCCCGCAGGATCTGGTGGACCAGCGTGGGCGCCGTGACCGCGAGGCGGGGCACGCCACGCAGCAGGTCAGCCACCGCCTCGTGGATGCCGTCGCTCAGGTGCAGGGTCGACGAATCGCGGTCCACGTTCACCAGCGGCCGGATGGCGACTGTCCGGGTCGGCGCTTCCCCCCGATGTGAGAACAGCCACACCAGGCCAAGCACGCCGATGGCGAGCAGCGGGGCGCCGAACACCAGGGCAGGCGCGCGCGGACGCCTCACCACCCGGCCGGCGTCGCCGGCACGCAGTGCGGCCATGAACTCGGCCACCGACCCGAAGCGGTCTCCTGCGTCGGTCGCCATGGCACGCTGGATCGCCTGGTCCACGCCGGTGGACACCGGCGCCCCCACGCGCCGCACCCCGGGAGGAGCCTCTGACAGCCGTCGGCCCAGCACCTCCCGGAGGCTCCCGCCGAAGGGGACCGTCCCCGCCAGCATCTCGAACAGCACGCATCCCAGGGCATAGATGTCGGTCCGCTGGTCCACCTCGCCCTCGCCCGTAATCTGCTCGGGGCTCATGTACTGCGGGGTCCCGAGCATCAGCCCGGTGCGGGTGAGCCGGGCGCCGCCCGCCACGTCCAGCGCCCGCGCGATTCCGAAGTCCGCGATCACCGCCAGGCCTTCGAGGAACATCACGTTCTCGGGCTTGAGGTCGCGGTGAATCACACCCTGGCGGTGGGCATACTCGACGGCCGTGGCGATCTCGGTCATGATCCGGAGCGCCTCGTCGGGGGGAATCGGCCCCCGGGCGAGCCGCTGCCGGAGGGTCTCCCCCTCCACCAGGGGCATCACGTAGTAGGGGCAGTCGCAGTCGTCGGTGGGGCAGAGCCAACCGGAATCGAGCAGCGGCAGAATGTGCGGATGAGCCAGCCGCGCGGCGATCTGGATCTCCTGCACGAATCGCTGCGCCCCGATCGACTGGGCCAGCTCGGTCCGGAGCACCTTGATCGCCACCCGCCGCTGGTGGCGGAGGTCCAGGGCCGAGAACACGACGGCCATCCCACCGGATCCCACCACCTCGTCCACCCGGTACCGGTCGGCCAGTGACCGCCGGACCTGGTCGAGCAGGTAGTGGTCCGGATCGACCGCGTTGGGGCCGGAGGCGGATTCGGTGCGCAGCGATGAGTCTCCCTGGCAGCGTGGGCCGGGCCCGGCACTCGCGGGCAGGACCATCCCCCCGCTGTCCAACCTAGCGATTACCTCCCGCTCGTGCCACAGCGCCGCTCGAGGATCGAACGCGGGCGTGGTGTCGATGCCGGCAGACGCCCCCCTGGTCCGCTTGCCGGTCTTCACCGGCAGCCCTACCGTACCACGGTGCGCGCGCTCGGATGGGTGTTCCTGGCCGGTGGTCTCGGCCTCGGGTCGGCGGGGTTCTTCTCGTCAGTGCTCCGGGTCGATCGCGCCGGGTTCGTGGGCCTGCACGCGGCGATCGTGGCCGGGTTCGCCATCCTCTACTGCCGGATCGAGGCCATAAGCGCCCTCAACCAGCTCCGTCGCCGCTGGCCCGCGGGCCTGGTGCTGGGTCTCCTGCTGGGAGCGGTACTGGTCCGGACGGTGCTGGCCCAACCCGGCGGGGTTCGGCCGGACCGCTCGGCCCTGGCGGTGGCGCTCGGCTGGTACGGCGTCGTCTATGGCGCGGCCGATGCCGTGCTTCTCAGCATCGTCCCTGTCCTTGCGGTCTACGGCGCCCGACCCCCGGAGACGCTGCGACGCGCGGGCCAGCGCTGGCTCTGGGGCCTGGCGGCGCTGGCCGCGAGCCTGCTGGTCACGGCGCTGTATCACCTCGGATTCGCGGAGTTCCGCGGCAGCGCCCTGGTGCAACCCCTGGTGGGCAATCTCCTGATCACGGCCAGCTACCTCTTCGCGGGGAGCCCGGTGGCACCGCTCTCCGCGCACGTGCTGATGCACGCGGCCGCCGTCTGGCACGGTATGGATGCCACCGCGCAGCTCCCCCCACACTACTGACGCCGCACGTCACCGGACCACCACCACCCCCACCACGCCACCGAACTCGTTGGCCTCCGCCCGCGTCCCGGCCGGCGCGAGCCAGGACCCGCCATCCACTCTGAGGTTGAGCCGATGGACGCCCGGCGAGATCGGAAGGACGACCTCCCACACTCCGGGCGCGACCTCGACCAGGGGCACCGTCTCCCAGTCCGTGAAGTCCCCCATCAACTCCACCACCCGCGCGCCAGGCGCCTGGACCCTGATTCGGCGGCCCGGACCGGCTGGCGCAATTTCAAGGCGGGCAGATGCCGGCTCCTCGACGCTCCCTCGCCGGGAGCGGAGCCCGGCATCGAACAGCGGGTCCGCCACCGCCCCGCGACCGAAGGCCCGGAGGCGGAGCCCCGCGCTCAGATAGGTGGCGCCCAGCACCCGTCGGGAGGGCTGTGACGGATAGGAGCCGCCGCCTAACGATAGCGTTAGGCGGCGGCCCAGCGGCACCTGGGCGGTCAACTCGCCGAAGACCCCGGTCACCGGATCGCCGGCCCGCTCGGGGCTCTCGCTCCAGGGACGGACCCCGAGCCGGCCCTCGACCTCCACGCCTCGCGCAGTCCACCGCAGCGCACCGAGGAGATCCAGGTAGCGGTCGCCGTCGAGCCAGGTATGGGTCGCGGCACCCACCAGAGCGACCTGCCCCGTCACCGTCCAGCCGGCCAGGCTCACCTCGACCGGACCGGCGGCCCGGTCCCCGAACGTGGCCCCGGCCCCGGCACCGAGCCACCCCCCGCTTCGCCGGCCGACGAGGTGGAACCGCGCCCCACCAAGCAGGTGTCCGGCCGCTGGCTCCGTCGCGTACCTCGACGCCCCGCCCGAGCCGGACAGCTCGAGTCGCCAAGTCCGGGCCGACCCCGCGAGCCAGGCACCGCCCACGGTTCCCTGGAGGACGTCGTTGCCGCTTTCGAAGACGGTCCAGCTTCCCTGGCCGGCGAGCGACAGGCGGGGCGAATCGAACCGCACGGCCGGCGAGAGCGTCGCGGCACTGGAGGTGAGGAAGCCGTCAAAGCGGATAACCGACCCGCCCACGCCAAGCGTACCCACGACCTGCCCGGGCAGGGCGGAAACCGGTCCCAGCAGACCGATCGCCAGGAGCGGACCGATCCGCCGGGTCGGGCGCCCGATTGCCGGGCTCAGCGCAGTATCCCAGGCCGACGCATGGCAGGATGATACGATGCCGGCCGGGCGAACGCCTCACCGAACTCCGGCCGGGCGCGGGCCCTGGTCCGGCCGCCGCCGGGTCAGGGCTTCTGCGGCCGCCGGGAACTTCCTGGCCCCTGGCCCTCGCTCCCAGGATTCGACGCCAGGTCACCCAGCCCCTTGAGTCGAACGCCGAGGGCCGCAGCCGGAGAGGCGCCGAGCGCGATGTCCCGCTGCACATTGCGGCGGAACGACAGGTAGTCGGCGTCCGCGGCGTTGGCCGCGAGCGCGAGCACCGCACCCACCGCATGCTCGGCCGGCACGCCGGAGGCTACCAGATCGGCCAGCACCGCGGCGGCCACGGTAAGGGGCTGTTCGGCACGCAGGGCGCGCAGCCGAGCGAGATCGCCGGGGGTGGCACCGGCCCGGAGCGCACTCGCTCCCGCCACGAGCTCCGCCTGGGTCGCGGCGTCCCCGAACGCCTGGCGGGTCCGGGCCAGCTCGCCCTCCAGCCGGATCACCGCCGCAAGGATCTGCTGGGGCGAGGCCCCCTTGGCCGCTCC
>CAZFSA010000189.1:0-5888 GCA_964521535.1 uncultured Gemmatimonas sp. | reverse complement strand
TGGCCCACCGCCAGCGCCCTCCGCGAGGCGCTCGAGGCCCTGGCGTGAAGGGCCACGGCCCGATCGGCAGCACCGGCGGCCGACCGGGACCGCTCAGGGTTTCGGTTGCCGGGCGATCATCGTGTCGGGAGGCTCCGGCTCCATCCGGACCGCGCCCCGGCCGTCCGGCCGAAGCTCGATCCGCTGCCGGGTCCCGTAGTCGGTAAGACGAAGGGTCGGACCCCCATCCTGCTGGAGGTTGAGCGCGGCAACCGGCTCGCCCCGGGGAGAGAGCAGCAGCAAGCCCGGGACTTCGCCGGGCGCGAGCCCGAGGTCCAGCCGCATCTGTCCCGTCGAGTCGTACATCGAGAGGCCAACGCCGTCCGCGGTGACCCCGAAAATCGCCCGGACCCGGCCGCCCTCGTCTCGTGCCATCCAGAGCCGGCCCTCAGCCAGCGTGGGATCGGCCCGGGTGAGCAGCCAGGCCGGCGTGACCGCTGCGAGCAGCACCGCCAACAGCGCCAGGATCCGGAGGCGGGCGGCCCGCCGTTCCAGCCTTGCCAGGCGCGCTTCGAGATCGGCCATTGATGATCCGTTGCGAGGGGTGAGGAAACGTAACCGACGCCGCTCCCGCTGCTATATTGGGCCCATGGACGACAGCCTGTACTTCGACGAGCAGCACCACCAGGTCCGCGAGATGGTCCGCGAGTTTGCCCGGACCTACGTCGCCCCGGTCGCCCGCGAGCTCGACCGGACCGCCGAATTTCCGTGGGAGAACATCAAGCGGATGGGCGAACTGGGTCTCCTCGGCGTGCCCTGGCCGGAGGAACTCGGCGGCGCGGGAATGGACCAGATCTCCTACTACATCACCATCCATGAGATGGCCAAGGTCGACGCCTCGCATGGGCTCACCATCAGCGCCCACACCAACCTCGGGACCTCGCCGATCGTCGATTTCGGCACCGAGGAGCAGCGGCGGCGGTACGTGCCGCTCCTCGCCTCCGGGCAGGTCATGGGCGGGTTCGGGCTCACCGAGCCCGGGGCCGGGAGCGACGCCGGAGGCACCGCCACCCGGGCCATCGACCGGGGCGATCACTTCGAGCTGACGGGCTCGAAGATCTTCATCACCCACGCCGGCGTGGGCGAGATCTTCTCGGTGACCGCCCGGACGGACGAGGCGCCGGGGCACCGGGGCATCACCAGCTTCATCGTCACCAAGGACACCTGCGATCTGGAGCGCTGCCGGGAACTCGGCGTCGGTCACGCTCCCGACCTGCCCAAGATCCCCGGGATCCGGGCCGGCAAGAAGGAAGACAAGATGGGCTGGCGGGCGAGCGACACCCGCGAGTTGCACTTCGACGGCGCCCGGATCCCGCGGGAGAACATGCTCGGGAAACGGGGCGACGGCTTCGTCAACTTCCTGAAGACCCTGGACGCCGGACGGATCGGGATCGCGGCCCTGTCCCTTGGCATCGCCGAGGGCGCCTACGAGGCCGCCCGGGAGTACGCCGGCACCCGCAAGCAGTTCGGCCGGTACATCGGCAGCTTTCAGGGCATTGCGTTCAAGCTGGCCGACATGGCAACGGAGATCGAGGCCGGCACCCACCTGCTGTATTCCGCGGCCCGGCTGAAGCAGGCGGGCAAGCCGTTCAAGAAGGAAGCGGCCATGGCCAAGCTCTACTGCTCGGAGCTGGCCATGCGGGCCACCACTCAGGCGGTTCAGATCTTCGGAGGCTACGGGTACACGGCCGATTATCCGGTGGAACGGATGATGCGTGACGCCAAGGTGTGCGAGATCGGGGAAGGCACCAGCGAGATCCAGCGGATCGTGATCGCCCGTGCGATCCTGGGCTCGGTAGCCGACGGCATCAGCTGACGTTCCAAGACGGAACGTCGGCGCCGGGCCTGGGTCGTCGGGGGCCGGGGCCCTCGCGCGTAAAGCAATCGGTCCCATATATTTGCGGTATGCCGCCAGAAGACCTCCCAGCGGGCAGGGGTGCCGGTGCACTAGCCCGATTTCTCGCAGGGGTCCTCGGGCGGACGCTGCTGTCAATCCAGTCCTTCCGGGCCCCCGGTGATCGCCGGGCCCGCCGCAGCTTGCCGTCACCAGCTTCCTTCTGCGCTTCGGTAGTGCGAACGATCCCGGCCGGGCTTGTGTTCCGGCTGGCTGCGGTTCGCTGGAACCGGCTCGCGGCTGGACGCAGGCTGCCTGCCCGTGCGACCGGTCCGGAGGAGGGCCGCCGCCGGGGAACCGGAAGCTCTTACCGGCGGGCGGCCGCTGGCCGACCCGCCACCAACCTTGCAGGTGCCGGACGTGCCTTCCCGCCGCTGGCGGTGACGGGCGCCGTGGTTCCGGCGAAGGAATCGCTGCTTGAAACGCGAGATTCTCATCACCAGTGGCGCCCGCGAGACGCGGGTCGCCATCCTGGAGGACGACCGCCTCGCCGAGCTGATGGTGGATCGTCCCGATCGCCGGCGCATTGTCGGCGACATCTACCTTGGCCGGGTGGAGGCGGTGCTGCCGGGTATCCAGGCGGCGTTCGTCGACATCGGCCTGGAGAAGAGCGCCTTTCTCCATGCCTCGGACCTCCTCGAGCCCGACGAGGACGAGGAACCGGGTGAGCCCGACGACGCCGACCAGCCGGATCTGGAGGAGGCAACCGCCGCGTCCCAGGAGGAGAGGCGGCCGCGGCGGGCGCGTAACGGCGGGTCGGGCGCGAACGGCGGGAACGGCGAGGGGAGGCAGCGGGAGGTTGGCCGCCGGCTGCCCAACGTCGCCGATATCCTGAAGAAGGGTCAGACCCTCCCGGTTCAGGTCACCAAGGAGCCGATCAGCACCAAGGGGTGCCGGGTCACTGCGCAGATCTCGCTGCCAGGTCGGTTCCTGGTCTACATGCCCTACGCCTCTCGCGTCGGGGTCAGCCGCAAGATCGAGAACCGGGAGCAGCGCGCCCGGCTGCGGGAGATCGTCAGTCGGCTGCTGCCGCCTGACTCGGGTGGGATGATCGTGCGGACCGTGGCCGAGGGGGTTACTGAGCAGGACTTCCGGCGCGAGATCGACTCGCTGCTGGGGCAGTGGAAGAAGATCAAGCGCAAACAGTTCTACATTCGCCGCCCGCCGGCATTGCTTCACCGGGAGGCCGGGCTTACGCGGGGCCTGATTCGGGACCTCTTTTCTGACAAGGTCGACGGCCTCTGGGTGGACTCGAAGGAGGTCCATCGCGAGGTCGAGCAGTACCTCGAGCAGGTGGACCCCGAGCTCAAGAGCCGGGTGCACCTCTACGAGGATCCCGTGCCCCTGTTCGACAAGTTCGGGATCGAGGCGGAGATCAAGAAACTGTTCCAGCCCCGGGTGGAGCTCCCGTCCGGCGGGTCGATCGTGATCCAGCCCACCGAGGCGCTGGTGGCGATCGATGTCAACAGCGGCCGGTACACCGGACGGAAGGACCCGGAGAAGACCATCCTCCGCACCAATCTGGACGCTGCCCGGGAGATTGCGCGGCAGCTCCGGCTCCGGGATCTGGGTGGAATCATCGTCTGCGACTTCATCGACATGGAGTCCCGGGCCAACCGGGACCGGGTGCTCCAGGAGCTCCGCACGCACCTGGGGCGTGACCGGGCCCGAACCAAGGCCCTGGCCGTATCCGACCTGGGGTTGGTGGAGATGACCAGGCAGCGGATTCGGTCGTCGCTTTGGGCCTCCATGACCACGGAATGCCCGGCATGCCGCGGCACCGGTCGGGTCTTTACTCCGGAGGTGGTGGCCCGCCGGGTGGAACGTTCGCTCCGGCGGGCGGCGCACGAGAAGCGCGAGCGCCAGATCTCGGTCCGGATCCACCCCGAGGTCGCGATCTACCTCCGGGAAGAGGAACCCAAGCTGGTGACCTCCCTGGCGCGAAGCACCGGACTGGAGATCGAGATTCGGGACGACCCGACCATGAACGCCGACGACTTCCGGCTGTCCAGTCGCCCCTCCGGTCGGGATCTGACCGAGGTCTATGCCGTGGCGTAGGACCGGGGTGCCGGCCGGCCTCTTGCCCAGAAGGCCATGCAGGGATTAGCTTTTCAGGCTTTCGTGAACCCGGATTCTGGCGACATGTACGCGATCTTCAGGGCCCTCGGGCATCAATTCAAGGCGCGGAAGGGCGATGTCCTGCGTCTCCCGCTCATGGATGCCGAGCCGGGTGCCACGGTCACCTTCGACGAGGTGCTGCTGGCATCGGACGGCTCGACCGTCGCGGCCGGCACCCCGCTCCTGCCCAACGCGTCGGTCGAGGCCGAGGTCGTCGGCGAGCAGAAGGGCGACAAGATCCATGTCTTCAAGTTCAAGCGGCGGAAGAACTATCGCCGCAAGACCGGCCATCGGCAGCGGTACACCGAGGTCCGGATCATCGATGTGAAGGTGGGCTGACCATGGCACACAAGAAGGGCGTCGGCTCGTCCCGCAACGGGCGGAACAGCAACCCCCAGTACCTCGGGGTCAAGCGCTTTGGCGGCGAGAAGGTCCTCGCGGGCAACATCCTGGTTCGTCAGCGGGGGACCCGCTTTCATGCGGGGAAGAACGTACGCCGCGCCAACGACGATACGCTGTTCGCTCTGGTGGACGGCGTGGTCCGGTTCGAGTGGAAGGACAAGGGCCGCCAGAAGGTCTCCGTCTACCCGGCCGAGGCTGCCGCCAGCTGACCGGTCCAGCACCCGGCTTCCCCAGGGGGCGCCCGCGTCATCAGGGGCGCCCTTTCTGCTGCCGGCCCGCGGCCTGAAACCGAACCCCCTCCATTCGCGTCCTGTCCGGTCCTGTCCCCAGCCCAGGAGGAACGATGTCGTCTCTGTTCGATCGCATGCGCGACGAGCTGGACCAGCTCGGCGACCGGCTCAAGGATGCCGTCGAGTCGAGCAGGCTTCACCTTGAACGCAGCGGCCTGATCGGCCAGCGGAGCAAGGTCGCCTACAAGCTCGGGATGCTCACCTATCGAAGAGAACGGGGCAGTCAGGTGGATCAGGGCGAGATCGATGCCCTGTTCGCCCGGATGGACGATCTGGTCGCGCGGATCGCGGCCATCGACCGGCAGCTGGACGACCTGGACGGCGAGTCGGTTCGGGTGGACGAGCAGCCGGCGCCGGCCGCGGAGACCGGCGAGGCGGAGGTGTCGGGCGGGCCCTCGAGCTGAGCGGCAGCCGCGGCCGGGCCTGGTGCCTGCCCGACCGCGGCTGGAGGGTTAGCGGGACGGTGGCAGAGTGCGGTAACGGTCCCTGAGCTCGTGCTCCCGGGTTCGCAGGGAGGTTTCGATTCCCCGCACGAAGACCCGCTCTGCCCGATTCGCGAATTCGAAGGGGTCCCCCGACCAGACCACCACGTTCGCCACCTTCCCCGGCTCCAGCGTGCCGTAGTCCTCGAGACCGAAAGTCTGGGCCGGCCACTGCGTTACCGCACGCAGGGCGTCATCCCAGGTCATTCCGTTCCGGACCGCGTTGCCGGCTGCGAAGCGAAGGCTTCGCTCGCCGCCAGGGTCGTTCCCGGCGATGACCACTGTCACCCCGGCCTCCCGGAGCAGGGTCGCATTGTCCAGCCGGGCCCCCAGGCCGTCGAAGCTCGGGATGTCGGTCGTCGGATCGAGCACCACGGGCACGCTTTCGGCCGCGAGCTGGGCGGCCACCTGCCAGCCTTCCACCGCACCGGCCAGGATCAGCCGGAGCCGGAACTCGCGCTTCAGGCGGAGGGCGTTCTCGATGTCGATTCGCCGGTTCGCCTGAACCAGGACCGGTACGGTCCCATTCAGGGCAGGGAGGAGCGCCTCCAGCTCCTCGGCCGGGGCCGCGAGCGGCTGGGTGGCTCCCCGCCGGTAGTCGGCGCGGCGCCGCTCCAGCTCCCGGGCGTCGGCGGCCAGCTGGCGGAAGCGCGCCAGGACCCC
>CAZFSA010000188.1:0-5902 GCA_964521535.1 uncultured Gemmatimonas sp. | reverse complement strand
CGATGAGTCCGGCGGCCGGGTCGCCAGGTGGCGCGCGCCCGCGGCCGCTTGGCAACCTGACCGAATACCTCGCGGAGGCCTGGGCCCTGGGGCTCTTCATGATCTCTGCCTGCGGCTTCGGGGCGCTGCTCTTTCACCCGGCCTCTCCAGTGCCGGCGGCCGTGCCAGGGACCCTCGCCCGCCGGGGGCTCATGGGCCTCGCGATGGGCCTCACCGCGATGCTCAACGTCTACTCGCCGTGGGGGAGGCGCTCGGGGGCGCACATGAACCCGGCCACGACCCTGGCGTTTCTCCGTCTGGGCAAGGTCTCGCCCGTTGACGCCGCCGGCTACGTGGCCGCGCAGTTCGCCGGTGGCCTGGCCGGGGTCGTGCTCGCCTCGGCGCTGCTCCGCGGGTGGATCGCCCATCCTGCGGTCAACTACGTGGTCACCGTTCCGGGCCGGTGGGGCGCCGGGCCGGCGCTGCTCGCCGAATTCGCGATCGCCCTTCTCCTGATGTCCACCGTACTCTGGTTCGTGGCCCGGCCGCGGCTCGCGCCCTTTGCCGGCGCGGCGGCGGCATCGCTCGTGGCGCTCTACATCACGGTGGAGGCGCCGGTCTCGGGGATGAGCATGAATCCGGCCCGCACGCTGGCCTCGGCGCTCCCGGCGATGCAGTGGGATGGCCTCTGGCTCTACTTCCTCGCTCCCCCGGCGGGTATGCTCGCCGCCGCGGAACTCCGCCGCCGTCTTGCCCCGGGCGCCAGTCACTGCGCCAAGTACCATCACGACCCGGCGTACCGGTGTCTCTTCTGCGAGCACCAGCACCGGCGGGACGGGCGGGAACCCGGGTGGTCATCGCCGCGTTCCAGTGGGCGACCGGCGCGAGCGTCTCGCGCCGACCGGACGAGGGAGCTCGTCGAGTCATCCACCTGGAGGAACCAGCAAGATGCGTAGTGCTCGTTCGTGGTTCGCCGCTCTGGCGCTCATGAGCGCCGTCGCTGTCTCCGCGGCCTTCCGTCCGGCACCCGAGCCGGTGGTGAAGGTCAGTTCCACCTTCAGCGGATCGAAGGTGAACGGCGGCAACGTGACCATGCGGATCGATGGCGGGAAGATCACCCTCACGCTGTCCAGCGACGTGAAGGATCCCAAGACCCCCGACGCCCACTGGCAGGTGATCGACAAGAAGGGGCAGGTCTACCTCCTCGATCGGATGACGATCAAGGACGACAAGCTGACCCAGACGATCACCCTCCCCGCCTACATCAAGGACGTGGCCAAGGTGCAGATCTTCTGCGCCTGGGCGGTGGCGAACCTCGGCGAGGCCTCCTTCTAGCCTCGCCGACCGACCAGAGTCCTCCATACCAGGACTCGACCGGCCGTTCGTCCGGGCTGACATGACGCGACCGATACGCGTCAGCACTCGGACGGGCGGCCGGTCCGGCGCTTCAACCAGGAGATTCCCGATGCAGCAGCACATAGCGGCACTTCTGATCGCGGTGACAGCCGCGTCGGCAGCCCCGGCCGCGGGCCAGGTGACGGCCCGCACCGGCCTGACCATGGCGGGCGCCAGGCAGGTCGCGGAGGCCGTCGTGGCCGAGGCGGGCCGGCTCGGCACCACGGGCGTGGTGGCGGTGGTGGACGACGGTGGCAACCTGATGTACCTGGCGCGGGTCGACGGCACCTTCCCAGCTGGGGCGCTGATCTCGTATGGCAAGGCCCGGACGGCGGCCATGTTCCGCCGCTCGACCGGTTTCTTCGAGAACCTGATCCGGAACGGCCGGACCCCGATGATCGCGCTCGACGACTTCACGCCGCTCCAGGGCGGGATCCCGCTTGAGGTGGGGGGCGAGATCGTCGGCGGCGTGGGCGTGAGCGGCGCCGCGAGCGCCGCCCAGGACGAGGAGCTGGCGATGGCGGGGGCGAAGGCCCTGGGACAGGCCGCCGCCTCCGCCCTTCCGGTCCGGGTCTTTCCCAAGGCCGAGGTGGAGCGCTCGTTCGCGAACGGCGGCGTGCTGGTCGACAGTCAGGACGGGCGCCGGTACCAGGTGCATACCAGCCGGCGGCTGCAGGCCGGCGAGGCGGAGGTTCACACGCTCGACACCGACGTGTTCTACGTGCTCGCGGGGTCGGCGACACTGGTCACCGGGGGGATGATGGTGGGCGGGCGCGAGGTGGGCCCCTACGAATTCCGGGGCTCGGCCATCGAGGGCGGCCAGGAGCAGCGGATCACCCCCGGCGATGTGGTGGTGATTCCGGCCGGAACCCCGCACTGGTTCAAGGCCGTGAACGGGCCGGTGACCTATTACACCGTCAAGGCTCGCTGAAGGAGGGCCCCAATGACCCGTCTCCCTCTCCGGCTCGCCGCTCCGATCGCCTTGCTGGGCCTTGCCGGTCCCACGGCAGCCCAGGTGACCGGCGACGCCCCGGCCGGCCGGCCGCACGCGATTGTCGATCTGATGACGGCCGAGGGCGCCGCGATGGTCCGGGCAGAGTGGCGCTACGCGGATGCCCGAATCGTCGAGGTCGACCACCGGTGGCCGGGCCCGGACCTGCGGGCGACCGGCGCCCCCAACCGCACTCGCGATATCGAGCCGCGCGCGGGGGCCGCCGACTTCGACGACTCCGCCTGGGAACAGGTGGCGGCGTCGGACCTCCTCCGGCGCCGAACCGGCGGCCGCCGGCCTTTGGCTGGTATCGCACGGCGGTGACCATTCCCGAGCGCGTGGCCGACCTCGATCCGACCGGCGCGACGGTTGTCTTCGAAGTTGTGGTCGACGACTACGCCGAGGTCTGGGTCGACGGCCGATTGGAGCCGGTCCTCGGCCAGGCCGGCGGCCGCCTGATCAAGGGCTTCAACGCGCCGAACCGGGTGGTCGTGACCCGGAACGCCCGCCCGGGCCAGCGGATCCAGCTCGCCGTCTTCGCGATCAACGGGCCGCTCTCCGACCCTCCGCCGAACTTTGTCTGGATCCGGTCGGCGACCCTCGACTTCTATCGCCCTGGTGTGTCGGGTCGACGGTCCACGGGGCCGGCCACGGTTGTACGCAAGGCGCCCGCGCTGGACGCGATCGTGCCGCCAGGCACCACCATCGAGCGGCTGGCCGGCGGGTTCGACTTTGGGGAAGGGCCCGTCTGGGTGAGCGAGGGCCAGTTCCTGGTCTTCAGCGATCCGAACACCAATACCATCTACCGCTACGTTCCCGAGGACGGCTCGGTCTCGGTCTTCCGGACCAAGAGCGGCTACAGTGGGGTCGACATCGCGGCCTACCGGCAGCCCGGCTCGAACGGCCTGGCGGTGGACGCCCAGGGACGACTCACCATCAATCAGCACGGCAACCGCCGGGTCATTCGGGTGGAACGGACCGGCGCGGTAAGCGTGCTGGCCGATCGATTCGAAGGGCGCCGACTCAACAGTCCGAACGACCTGGTCTACCGGTCCAACGGGTCGCTCTACTTCACGGACCCGCCCTTCGGCCTCCCCAGGGTGTTCGATGATCCCGGCAAGGAGACCCCCTTCTCCGGCGTGTACCGGTGGCAGGACGGGCAGCTCACGCTGCTCACCAGCGACCTCTCGGGTCCGAACGGGATCGCGTTCTCCCCCGACGAACGGTTTCTCTATGTGAGCAACTGGGATCCGGCGCGGAAGGTGATCATGCGCTATCCCGTGCGCGGCGACGGCACCCTGGGGCCCGGCGCCGTGTTCTTCGACATTACCCGGGCCGTGCCCGGCGAGGATGCGTGGGACGGCCTCAAGGTCGACCGGGACGGCCACCTGTATGCGGCGGGGCCGGAGGGGATCTACATCCTGGCGCCCGACGGCCGCCACCTGGGCACCATCGTCCCCCCGGAACATGTGGCGAACTTCGCCTGGGGCGACGCCGACCTCCGCAGTCTCTACATCACGGCGACCACCGGTCTCTACCGCATCCGGCTCGGCATCCCCGGGACCGGCGCCTTTGCCCGACCCGTAGCGGCGGGCGGGCAGTAACCATCGCACCGGCGGGGGCGGGAACCTGATCCGCCTCCTCGCCGTTACCCTCGCAGCCTCGTCATCTTGGAGCCGTGCCATGTCCCGTCCTGATCCCCGCGAGTTCCTCCTGTTCGGATCCACCCGTGAAGGTGGCCGGTTCTACGTCTGCCAGCCCGGGGATGGGCGCAATCGCTGGCTGGCCTACGACATCGACGCGGGGGGGCGGCTGGCCAATCCTCGCGTGATCTTCGGCGCCGTGGAAGAGGGTGGCTGGCGCGGTCTGCCGGCCGTCTGAGGGGCGACTGGTCAAGACCATGAGCGCCAATCGATACGACGTCATCATCATCGGCACGGGGGCGGGAGGCGGTACCCTGGCCCATCGGTTGGCCGGCTCGGGCAAGCGGATTCTGCTGCTCGAGCGGGGCGATTATGTGCGGCGCGAGAAGGCCAACTGGAGCTCGAGGGCCGTCAACGTCGAGGCCCGGTACCATACCCGCGAGGTCTGGTATGACCGGCACGGAAAGCCGCTCCACCCCCACACCAACTACTGCGTGGGCGGCAACACCAAGTTCTACGGGGCGGCACTCTTCCGCCTCCGGCGCGAGGACTTCGGGCCGTTGCGGCACCACGGGGGCCTCTCGCCGGCCTGGCCGATCGCCTATGAGGAGCTGGAGCCGTACTACACCCAGGCGGAGCACCTGTACCAGGTCCGGGGTGAGCGGGGGGCCGATCCGACCGAGCCGCCGGCGAGCGCGCCCTATGCCCACCCGCCGGTGGCGCACGAGTCCAGGATCCAGCAGCTCCATGAAGACTTCGAGCGGCAGGGCCTGCGTCCGTTTCACGTTCCCCTCGGGGTGCGCCTCGATCAGGCCGACCCGCGACGCAGCCCCTGCATCCGGTGCGACACCTGTGACGGGTTTCCCTGCCTGATCCAGGCCAAGTCGGACGCCCAGGTGATGTGCGTCGACCCGGCGCTCTCCCACCCGAACGTCACCCTGCTCACGGACGCCCTGGTGACGCGGCTCGACACCGGTCCGTCCGGTCGCGAGGTGACCCGGGTGCAGGTGTCCCGGGGCGGTGTTCCGGAGACCTACGCGGCCGACATCGTGGTCGTATCCGCGGGCGCCATCAACTCCGCTGCGCTGCTGCTGCGGTCGGCCAACGACAAGCACCCCCGCGGCCTGGCCAACGGCTCCGATGTCGTGGGCCGCCATTACATGGGGCATATCAACTCGGTCGTGCTCGCGCTGTCGAAGTGCCCCAATCCGACCGTGTTCCAGAAGACGCTCGCCCTCAACGATTTCTACTTCGGCGGGCCCGATTTTCCCTACCCGATGGGCCACATCTCGTTCGTCGGCAAGCTGGATTCGGTGGCGCTTTCGGCCGGCGCGCCTGCCGTCGCGCCGGGGTGGACCCTGGACCTCATGGCGAAGCATTCGCTCGATTTCTGGCTCACCTCGGAGGATCTCCCCGATCCCGAGAACCGGGTGACGCTCGATCGCGAGGGGAACATCGTGCTCTCCTACCGGCCCAACAACGAGGAAGGGCACCGGCGTCTCGTGCGGCGGCTGGAACGGCTGCTCCAGCAGCAGCGCGGCTGCCGCCTGCACGGGCACGAGTGCCATCAGGGGACCTTTGCCCGCCACCTCTTTCTCGGCCAGCGGATTCCCCTTGCCGGGGTGGCCCACCAGAACGGAACGATCCGGTTTGGGCAGGATCCGAAGACGTCGGCGCTGGACCCGACCTGTCGAGCCCACGAGGTCGACAACCTCTACGTGGTGGACGGGAGCTTCTTTCCCTCGAGCGGAGCCGTCAATCCCGCCCTCACCATCATGGCGAACGCGCTGCGCGTGGGCGACCATCTCCTCGACCGCCTCCGCTGACCTGGACCCGAATGCGACCGGTACTCCTCGGCCTGCTCGCGGCCGCCGCGCTGGCGGGCCGGGCTCCG
>CAZFSA010000187.1:0-6108 GCA_964521535.1 uncultured Gemmatimonas sp. | reverse complement strand
GGCCACACCGCGCGCCGACACCGTGCGCGAGGCCCTCGCCGCAGCTGGCGGGATCCTCACGGCGGCCAGCGAACCCGAAGCGGCGGCGTTCGCCACCGCCTACGCCCCCGAGCACCTGCTCCTGGCGGCGACCGGCGCCGAGGCACTCGCGGCCCGGATCCGGAACGCGGGCGCGATCTTCCTCGGCTCGAGCAGCACCGTTCCCTTCGGGGACTATCTCACGGGAGGCAATCACGTGCTGCCCACCGGCGGCCTCGCCCGCGCCTACTCGGGCCTGATGCCCGACGACTTCGTCCGCTGGACCACCATCCAGCGCGTCACCCCGGGCGCGGCCGCACGCCTCGCTGCCGACACCGCCGTCCTGGCCCAGGCGGAAGGCCTGCCGGCGCACGCTGCCGCCGCCCTGGCCTGGGGGAGGGCTTCATGACCCGCGCCGCCTATCGCACGCTCGTCGCCTACCGGCACGAGCCGCCGCCGGTCGAGGTGAACCTCGGCGACAACACCAACCTCTTCGGTTCCGCGCCGTCAGCGCTGGCCGCCGTGTCCCCGGATCCCGGCGCCCGCCTGCTCGATCCGCCCACCCCCCTCTCCGACTACCCGCCCGTCGCGACCGGCGCGCTGCGCCATGCCCTGGCCGACTGGCTGGGAGTCAGTCCCGACCAGGTGGTCTGCGGTTGCGGATCGAACGACATCATCGACTCCAGCATGCGGGCGTTCGTCGATCCCGGCGGCAAGGTGGCGTTTGCGTCGCCCACGTTCGTGATGACGGCCCACTTCGCCGCCGCCAATTCGCTGACCCCGGTGCCGGTGCCGGTGGGACGGGACTTCGCCATCGATGCCGACGGGCTTCTGGCCACGGGGGCGCCGCTCCTCTACGTGGCCTCGCCGAACAACCCGTCGGGCGCGCTCGCTGATCCCGCGGCGATCCGGCTGCTGCTGGACCGGGCGCCCGGCGTGGTGGTGGTGGACGAGGCCTACGCCGAGTTTGCCGGAGTGTCCTGGGTGCGCGAGGCGGTGGAACGGCCTAACGTGGTGATCACCCGCACCTTCTCCAAGGCCTGGGGGTTGGCCGGCCTCCGGATCGGATACGGCGTGGGATCGGCCGCGCTGCTCGGCGAGCTGGAGAAGGCCCGGGGCCCCTACAAGGTGAACGCGCTGGCGGAACGGGCCGCCCGGGCCGCCGTGACGAACGACCGGGAGTGGGTGGCGGGGATCGTGGATCGGGTGACCCGGGGACGGGAGCGCTTCGTCGCGGCACTCCGGGCCGAGGGCTTCGCCCCGTTCCCGTCCGCCGCAAACTTCATCGGTCTGCCGGTGCCCGATGCCCGGGAGGCGTCGGGCCGACTGGCCGAACAGGGGATCGCGGTCCGGGCGTTCCAGGCGCTGCCCGGCGTTGGAGACCTGCTCCGGATCACGATCGGGCCGCCGGAAGCGATGGAACGGGTGGTGGCGGTGCTCGCGGGGCTGCCCCGATGAGGATCACGCTCTTCGACTACGGGGCCGGCAACCTCCACTCGCTGGCCAAGGCCATCGCCCTGGTGGCGGAGCCGCCGCGAATCGTGACCGATCCGGCCCGGGCACTCGATACCGATGTGCTGGTGCTGCCCGGCGTCGGCGCCTTCGCCCAGGCGGCGGACCGCCTGTCACCGGCGCGCGAGGCGATGCGGCGGGCCCTGGTCCAGGGCCTGCCCTGTCTCGGCATCTGCCTGGGCATGCAGCTCCTCTTCGAGGAGAGCGAAGAGGGGGAAGGGGCAGGGATCGGGCTGCTGCCGGGGCGGGTCACCCGACTTCGCGCCCAACGCCTGCCCCAGATCGGCTGGGCCACCATCGACGACGCCATCGATCCTGCGGTACGCGCCGCCGGACTCGCGTACGGCTACTATGCCAACAGCTTCGTCTGTCGCCCCGTCGATGCGCGAGTGGCGACCGCCTGGAGCGAGTACGAGGGCGATCGCTTTCCCGCGACCGTGCGCGCCGGCCGGTCGCTCGGCATCCAGAGCCACCCGGAAAAGAGCTCCGCACCCGGGCTGGAGTTGCTGCGGGCCTTCTTCAGGGAGGCGGCGGCGTGATCGCCATTCCGGCGGTGGACCTGCGCGACGGCGCCTGCGTCCAGCTCGTGGGAGGGGACTACGCCGCCGAACGGGTGCGCCTTCCCGATCCCCTGGCCGTCGCGCGGCAGTGGCTCGCCGCGGGCTTCCGGCGGCTGCACGTCGTCGACCTCGACGCCGCCACCGGCCGGGGCGGGAACTCCGACCTGGTGGCCCGGCTGGCGAGTCTGCCTGACACCTCGGTCCAGGTGGGTGGTGGCCTGGGCGACGATGCCAGCGTGGCCCGCGTGCTCGAGACCGGGGCGTCGGCCGCCGTGATCGGGACCCGAGCGGTCCGGGATCCGGCCTGGTTCGCCGCCATCGCGGCCGCCTACCCGGGACGGATCGTGCTCGCCGCCGACGTCCGCGGGCGCGAGGTGGTGGTGAAAGGCTGGTCGGAAGCCTCGGGCCGCGACGTGCTCGACCTGGTGGCCCGAGCCAACGACCTTCCCCTGGCCGGGGTGCTGGTCACGGCCGTTCACCAGGAAGGTCGGATGACCGGCCCCGACCTGGAGCTGATCCGGCTGGTGGCGGAGCGATGCCGTCATCCGGTGCAGGCCTCGGGCGGCATCGGCGGGGTGGACGACCTCCGGCGTCTCGCAGATGCCGGCGCCGCTGCCGCGGTGATCGGCATGGCCCTGTACCTCGGCGCAATCGAACCGAACCAGGTGGCGAAGGAGTTCGCGGCATGACGACTGTCGAGCGGGAGACCCGGGAGACCCGGATCCGGGTGGATCTGGAACTGGAGGGCGGGCCGGTGGAGATCGCCACCTCGATTCCCTTCCTGGACCACATGATGACCACGCTGGCCCGCTACGCCGGGTTCGGTCTCACGATCCAGGCGACCGGCGATCTCCGGCATCACCTGGTCGAGGACGTGGCGATCGCGCTGGGATCGGCGGTCGCGCAGGCCGCGACCGGGCCCCGGGTCCGCTACGGACACCGTGTCATCCCGATGGACGATGCTCTGGTGGAGTGTGCCGTCGACCTGGGGGGGCGGCCCTACTACCGGGGCCCGGTCCCCAGCAGTCTCTACGATCACTGGATGCGCTCGTTCAGCGATCACGCCCGGGCGACCCTTCACCTCCGCGTGCTCCGGGGCGAGGATCGCCACCACGTCGTCGAGGCGGCGTTCAAGGTACTCGGCGTGGCCCTGGGCGAGGCCACCCGTCCGGCGCCCGAGATCCGGTCCACCAAGGGAGAGGTCCGGACCCGCACATGATGGCCAACCGGCTGGTGGTCTGTCTGGACGTGAAGGCCGGACGGGTGGTGAAGGGGATCCACTTTCGCGACCTCCGCGATCTGGGCGATCCCGCGGCCCTCGCCGCCCGGTACGAGGCGGAGGGCGCGGATGAGATCGTGTTCCTCGACATCTCGGCCACGGCGGAGGAGCGGGCGCCTCTGCTGGAGCTGGCGCGGCAGACGGCGGAGCGGCTCTTCATCCCACTCACCCTGGGCGGCGGCATGCGCTCGGCGGAGGATGTGGCCAGGGCTCTCCGCGACGGCGCCGACAAGGTGAGCCTCAACTCGGCGGCGGTGAACCGGCCCGCGGTGGTAACCGAATGCGCTCGCCGCTTCGGGGCCCAGTGCGTGGTGGTGAGCATCGACGCGGCCCGGGAGGGCGGCTGGTGGCGGGTGTACACCCGGGGCGGCACCTTACCCACCCACCTCGATGCCCTCGACTGGGCCCGGCGCGCCGCCGATCTGGGGGCCGGAGAACTGCTGGTCACCAGCATCGATCGCGATGGGGTCCGGACCGGCTACGATCTGGAGCTCACCGCGGCCATTGCCGACGCGGTGCCGGTCCCCGTGGTCGCGTCGGGCGGCGCGGGCAGTGCAGCCCACGTGGTGGCCGCATTCCGCGAAGGACACGCCCAGGCCGCCCTGGTGGCCGGAATCCTCCACGACGGGCTGTTGACGGTGCGCGACCTCAAGCAGGCCATGCTCGACGCCGGCATCCCCACCCGGAGGACCTGGTGACCGACCCCGCTCGCTGGCTCGAACCTGTCGCCGAGGCGGCCCGGATCGCGGGCGAGGTGGCGCTCCGGCATTTCCGCACCGGCCTGGCCGTGGAGCAGAAGAGCGATGGCAGCCCGGTGACGGCCGCCGACCGCGAGGCCGAGCGGGCGGTGCGCGAGTGGATCGAACGCCGCTTCCCGGGCGACGCGGTCCTGGGCGAGGAATACGGCGCCACCGGCGAGGAAACCGCCCGCCGCTGGCTGGTGGACCCGATCGACGGCACCAAGAGCTTCGTGGCCGGCGTGCCGCTCTGGGGCTCGCTGGTGGCGGTACTGGAGCGCCAGGACGTGGTGGCCGGCGCGATCCACTGCGCCGCGGCGGGCGAGCTCGTCGTGGCGGCGATCGGCGCGGGGTGCTGGTGGAACGGCGCCCGGACCCGGGTGTCCGAGGTGCGTGAGCTGGCTCAGGCCACGGTGCTCACCACGGACGACCGCTTTCCCGACCGGCCCGAGCGGCGGGCGCGCTGGGGCTACCTCGCCGAGCGGGCCCGGATCGCCCGGACCTGGGGCGATTGCTTCGGCTACCTGCTGGTGGCCACCGGTCGGGCCGACGTGATGGTGGACGATCGGATGAACCCCTGGGATTCAGCGCCGCTGCTCCCGATCATCACCGAGGCCAGCGGCTCGCTCACCGACTGGCGGGGCCAGCCCACCGCCTTCGGGGGCGACACCATCGCCACCAACGCGGCCCTCGCTGACCTGGCCCGCGGCATCCTGCTGGAGGAACCCGCCCGATGACGCCGGTACTCGATCTCGATCGGCTGGACTTCGAACGCGGCGAGGGACTGGTGACCGTCGTTGCCCAGGACCACCGGTCGGGTGCGGTGCTGATGGTGGCCCATGCGGACCGGGAGGCGCTGGAGAAGACGCTGGCCACCGGCGAGATGCACTATCGCTCGCGGACCCGGGGGCTCTGGCACAAGGGCGGCACCAGCGGCAACGTCCAGCGGGTGGTGGCCCTGCTCCCCGATTGCGACGGCGACGCGGTGCTCGCGCGAGTGGAACCGGCCGGACCGGCCTGTCACACCGGTCAGGCCACCTGCTTCGGGCCGACCGCTCTCGGTGGCGACATCCTGACCGAGCTCGACGCTGTGATCGCAGCCCGTGCGGCCGGGGTGGCGCCTGCTGGCGAGGCGTCCAGCTACACCGCGCGGCTCCTCCGGGATCGGAACCTCCGGCTCAAGAAGCTGGGCGAGGAATCGGCCGAATTGGCCGTGGCGGCGGCCGATGGCGATCCGAACCGGATCCGGAGCGAGGCAGCGGACCTGCTGTATCACGTGCTGGTCGCCGCCCGTGCGTCGGGGGTGACACTCGATGACTTGCGGGTCGAATTGGCGGGCCGTCGCACTGGCGGCCCCTGAGACCCGCTGGTAGAATCCGGCCCGCTCCGTCTTTCCCAGACCACCCGCCCGGAGGCCCGATGTCGATATCCCAAGCCGTACTCCCCGAGTTCGACCAGGAGATGGCCAGCACCCGCCGCCTGCTGGAACGGGTGCCCGAGGGCGACAAGGACTGGAAGCCTCACCCCAAATCGTACTCCCTGGGCGATCTCGCCATCCATCTCGCCAACCTGGTGGGCTGGACGATCGTCACCCTGAAAGAGACGGAGCTCGACCTCAATCCCCCCGGTGGCCCGCCCTGGACCCCGCCCCGGTTCAGCACCACGGCCGCCGCGCTCACGATGTTCGATGACAACGTCCAGGGGGCCCGGGCGGCGATCGCCGCCACCTCGGATGCCGACTTCATGGTGCCCTGGTCGCTCAAGAACGCGGGCCACACGGTGCTGACCCTGCCCCGGGTGGTGGTGCTTCGCTCCTTCGTCCTGAACCACCTGATCCATCACCGGGGCCAACTCTCGGTGTATCTCCGCCTCCGAGACGTTCCGCTTCCCTCGGTCTACGGTCCCACGGCCGACGACACCGGCGGCATGTAGCCGCGCCCGAGCCGGGATCGCGCCGTGCGCCTTCCTGCCGTCGCTGCCGCGCTCGAACGCGCCCGGGCCA
>CAZFSA010000186.1:0-6144 GCA_964521535.1 uncultured Gemmatimonas sp. | reverse complement strand
CAGGGCGCGGCCGCCCCCGCTGGCCGGGTTGAGCAGGATGTGTACCGGCCGGCGATCGGCCACCGGGTCAGCGCGCTGTCCCGCCCAGGCCCAGCGGCGTATCGGCCAGCGGGTCCGGCCGGGCCGAGCGGCGCTCGAGATCCAGCAGAAACCGTTTCCGGGCCAGCCCGCCGCCGTACCCGCCCAGCCGGCCCTCGCGCTCCACCACGCGGTGGCAGGGGATGATGATCGCGATCGGGTTGCGGTGGTTGGCGCGGCCGACGGCCCGGCTCGCACCCGGGCTCCCCACCTGATTCGCGATCGCCCCGTAGGTCCGCGTCTCGCCGTAGGGGATGCCGCGCAGGGCGTCCCATACCCGGCTCTGGAACGGGGTCCCCTGGGGAGCGACGGTTAGCGTGAAGGCCCGCCGGACTCCAGCGAAGTACTCGGCCAGCTCCTCCGCCAAACGGGTCAGGGCGGGATGCCAGCCGGCTGCCGAAAGCTGATCGGAATCGGCGAAGCCAAGCCGAACGATGGCACCGTCAGCCCGGCACCCTGCCAGAAGCGGGCCGACCGGGGACGAGAGCAGGGCGAAGATCACCTCGGGTTCGGCGTCAGGCATTCCTCTGGTCTCTCTCTTCGGTCGGAGGTAGCTTGGCCCGGCGCCGGGATCCGGAGAGGAACCGGGTCCGCCGGGTTCCGAGCCGCTCCGTCCTCCCGGTCGCGCGAGCCGAGGTCCGCCATGAAGATCACCGCCCTGGACTGGCTGGTCGTGGTCGCTTCCCTGGGCGTGGCCTTCGCGCCCGCCCTGCTGATGGCCCGCCGCGCGGGTCGGAGCACCACGGAATTCTTCACCTCCGGCCGGGCGGCGCCGTGGTGGCTCATCGGCGTCTCGATGGTCGCCACCACCTTCAGCACCGACACGCCGAATCTGGTCACCAATCTGGTCCGGGAGAAGGGTGTCGCCAACAACTGGGTCTGGTGGGCGTTTCTCCTGACCGGGATGCTCACCGTCTTCGTCTACGCCCGCCTCTGGCGACGGTCGGCCATGCTCACCGACCTGGAGTTCTACGAGATCCGCTACGCCGGCCGGGCGGCCACCCTGGTGCGCGGGTTCCGGGCGGTGTATCTGGGCCTGCTCTTCAATGCGGTCATCATGGCGACGGTGAATCTGGCCGCTGCCAAGATCGCCAACGTCCTGCTGGGCTGGCCCATGGGCCGGACCCTCCTGGTGGGCGCTCTGATCTGCACCCTCTTCGCTGCCACCTCGGGCCTCTGGGGGGTGCTGGTCACCGACTTCATCCAGTTCGGCATCGCGCTCTCCGGTGCCGTTGCCGCCGCCTACTTCGCGCTCCAGCAGCCGGAAGTCGGCGGGCTCTCCGGTCTGGTGGCCCGGCTCGACCCGGCCACCCTGCGTCTGCTGCCGGACTTCGGCGACTGGGGCCTCACCCTGACGGTGCTGGTCATCCCGCTCACGATTCAGTGGTGGTCGGTCTGGTATCCGGGCTCGGAGCCCGGCGGCGGGAGCTACATCGCCCAGCGCATCCTGGCGGCGCGCAGCGAACAGGACGCGCTCGCCGGCACCCTGCTGTTCAACGTCGCGCACTACGCGGTCCGGTCCTGGCCCTGGATCCTGGTGGCGCTCGCGTCGCTCCTGGTGTATCCCACGGTGGACGACATCGCCCGCGCCATGCCCTGGGTGGATCCGCGGCTGGTGGGGCACGACATGGCCTACCCCGCGATGCTCCGGTTCCTGCCGGCGGGATACCTGGGGCTGATGGTGGCGGGTCTGCTCGCGGCCTACGTCTCGACCATCTCCACCCAGCTCAACTGGGGCACCTCCTACCTGGTGCATGACTTCTACCGGCGCTTCCTCCGTCCCGGCCGGGAGGAGCGCCACTATGTGGCGATGGGACGACTGGTCACCGCCCTGCTCATGGCCGTGGCGGCCGCGATCACGACGGTGCTGGACACCGCCCGCACGAGCTTCGAGCTCCTGCTCTCGATCGGAGCGGGAACCGGATTGCTCTACCTGCTTCGCTGGTTCTGGTGGCGCATCAACGCCTGGAGCGAGATCGCCGCCATGGCGAGCTCGTTCGCAGTATCGCTCGCCTTCTTCGCCAGTGGGCGAGCGGGCAGCGGCGTGGCTCCGCATGTGGCGCTGGTGACCACCGTCGCCGTGACCACGCTGGTGTGGGTCACGGTCACCTTCCTCACCAGGCCAACGGACCCGGCGGTGCTCCGCCAGTTCTATGAGCTGGTGCGCCCGGCGGGTCCCGGCTGGCGACGGATCCGGGAAGAGAGCGGGCTGCCGCCTTCGCCCGACAACCTGCCGCAGGCCCTGCTGGCCTGGGTGGTCGGCTGCGCGTTCGTGTACGCGGCGCTCTTTGGCTTCGGGAGCCTGCTCTACGGGCAGGCCGGCCCGGCCCTGGTCTGGCTGGCGGTTCTCGCCGCGAGCGGGCTGGCGCTGGTGCGGATCCTCCGCCGCCTCTGGTCGGGCTCCAACGGCTAGAGGAGAGGAATCATCCCGTGTCGGCCGTGACGACCGCCGTGGTGCTGGCCGCGGGGCGGGGGACCCGGATGCAGGCCGCCGGGCCCGGCGGCCCACCACTGTCCGCCGAGCAGGAGGCTGCTGCCCGACAGGGCGCCAAGGCCATGATGCCGGTGGGCCGACCGTTTCTCGACCACGTGCTCTCGTCCCTCGCGGACGCCGGGATCGGCCGGATCGGGTTGGTGGTGGCACCCGATCATGCGGCCATTGCCGATCGGTATCGCAACCGCGTGCGGCCGCGCCGATTCGAACTCTCCTTCCTGGTGCAATCGGAGCCCGCTGGCACCGCCCACGCCGTGCTTGCCGCGGAGGAGTTCGTCGGCGGCGAGGCGTTCCTGATGGTCAACGGCGACAACCTGTATCCGGTCGATGCCCTGGCCGCCCTGGCCCGGGCGGGGGCGCCTTCCCTGATCGGCTGGGATCCGGATGTCCTGGTGTCGCTGGGCAACGTCGACGCGGCCCGACTCGCCCACTATGCGCTGATCCGGGTGGCGGCGGACGACACCCTTGCCGCGATCGTCGAGAAGCCGGACCCGGCCGCGCGCGCTGCCCTGGGCGTAACGGCGCTGGTCAGCATGAACAGCTGGTGTTTCGGCCCCGCCATCTTTGCAGCCTGCCGGTCGGTGCGGCCATCGGTCAGAGGGGAACTCGAAATCCAGGACGCGGTCGCGTGGGCGATGGCCCATCAGGGCATGATCTTCCGCGTAATCCGCTGGGCCGGTCCGGTGCTGGACCTGAGCAGCCGCGCCGACGTGCCAGCGGTGGCCGACCGGCTTCGCGACCGGGCCGTGGACCTGTGAGGCGGGTCGTCCGGTTCCGGTGCCTGGTTTCCGCCTGTCGAACGCCCTCTGTCCCGAGGCCAGAAGGGCAGCCGCTTCGGCTGCTGGTCGCAAGGCCGGTACCCGACGCCGAGTTCCGGCCGGATCAGGTCCCGGTCCGTTCCTCGGGACCCACGGGAGGTGACCTCTGACCGTTCTCGAGCGGCTCCAGGCCGCGGGCTTCGATGCGGTCGAGGCGAGCCGGCGGGAGGCATTACTCGACCAGGCCGCGGTAGCGTTCGCGGCCCTTTCCGGCGCAGCCGCGGTGCGTTTCTACCACGTCCCGGGCCGGATCGAGGTTCTGGGCAAGCACACCGACTACGCCGGCGGCCGCAGCCTGGTCTGTGCCACGGAGCAGGGGGTCGCGTCGGCCTGCGCGCCCCGAGCGGACGCCCGGATGCGGATTCGCGACGCCCTTTCGGGCGACCTTCGCGAGTTTGACCTCGCGCAGGATGTGCCCGCCGCCCCGGGCGACTGGAGCGACTACTTCCGCACCCTGGCGCGCCGGCTGGTCCGCGATTTCCCGGGCCGATGGCGTGGCGTGGACCTGGCGTTCGCCTCGGATCTTCCCCCCGCGGCCGGAATCAGCAGCTCCAGCGCGCTGCTGATCGCGGGCTGGCTGGCGCTGAGCGACGTCAATGAACTCGCTGCCCACCCCCGCTACCCGGCGATCGCCCGGTCGGAGGATCTGGCCGGGTACCTGGGCGCGGTGGAGAACGGACGTCCGTTCGGGTCGTTCGACGCCACCGGCGGCGTGGGAACGCTGGGCGGCGCCCAGGACCAGACAGCCATTCTCTGCGCCCGCGCTGATCACCTCCTTCAGGTGGGATTCGACCCCGTCCGGCTGGAGGCTCTGGTGCCGGCGCCAGCCGACCTGCTCTTCGCGATCGGGGCCAGCGGCGTCGCGGCGCCGAAGACCGGATCCGCCCTGGAGCACTACAACGCCACCGCCAGGCGGACCGCTCGGCTCTGGCAGTTGACGGCCAGCCTGGCACCACCGGGTCGGGCGACGTTAGGTGCGGCGCTGGAGGCAGGGCCGGAGGTTGCCAGGGCGTTCGAGGCGCGGATTCGCGACCAGGTGGCGGACCCGGTGGAGCGCGACCGGCTTCTTCGGAGGCTGGATCAGCTTCGCGAGGAGTGCGTGGAACTCGTGCCGGGAGTGGCCGCGGCGCTGGCCGGTGGCGACCTGGAGCAGGTCGGCCGGCTCGTGGCCCGGTCGCAGGCCGGCGCCGTGGCGGCCCTCGAAAACCAGATCCCGGAGACGGTTCACCTGGTGCGCTCGGCCCGGGAGTGCGGCGCGGCGGCTGCGTCGGCGTTCGGCGCCGGGTTCGGAGGGAGCGTGTGGGCGCTGATCCGCCGACAGGCGGCGGCGGAGTTCCTCGCAGCCTGGCGTACCGCCTACCTGGAAGACTTTCCCGCCAGGGCCGCGTCGAGCCGCTTCCTCCTGACCCGCCCGGCGCCGCCAGCCGTCTGCTTGTAGCCAGGTCGGGTCAGGCCCCGGGACGCCTCTTGGTCGCTTGCCGCGGTCGGGAAGGGCGGCTCGACGCGCTCAATTCCGCCTCGGCCCGAAGCCAGTTGGCCACCGGATCGGGGTTGGCTTCGGGGTCGTCGAGCCAGAGGAAGTAGGCTCGCGAGGCGACCTGCTCGGGATCCGGTGGCTGGGCGGGGTTCCGGCGCGGGCGCCGGGGTGCGGTGCGTCGGGGACCGGTTGGCATGCTGGACCTCCATCACGCGGGACTGCGCCGAAGTGATAGCCCCGTGAGGGCCGCCCGGCAACCGATGGCGGGGTTGCCGGCAGGTCCATCATCCGTCACGTCACCGAGCCGCCGGCCGCCTGGACGGCTCCGATCGCCAGGAGGGGCCCCAGGAGATTGGCCGCGCCGCCGTGCTCCACGATCAGACCGTCGACCACGCGATCCACGTTCACCGCCGTCACCACCACCGGCCTGCCCGTTGGCCGGATGCCCATCCATTCGCCCAGGTGTGTGCCCCGCATCGTCACCCGGGTCACCACCCACTCGCCTTCCGCGATCTGCTGCTCCACCGTCAGATGCAGATCGGGATAGGTGCGACGCACGCCGCGAATGTGCTCCTGCGCTCCTTCGATGCCGAGCCGATATCTGGCGTCGTCGTGCACCTCGGTGTAATCCGGCGAGACAAACGCGGGTACCCGGTCCACCGCGCCGGTGTTGACGACCTCCTCGTAGTACCGGCGGACCAGCTTCTTGTTTGCCTCCGTCGACATGGTACCTCCGTTCGTCGGCCCGCTGACACGGGCGATGGACTCAGGGCGGCGGACGCTTGGCGGCCGCGGGATTGCCGAGATGCCGGCGATAGAACTCGGCCATCCAGTCGGCGGGCAACCACAAAACTTCGCGGGAACGCGATGTCGCCGCTACGCTCTCGCGGGGTGCCGGGGACCTCAAGGCGGGAGCCAGGGGCCGGCTGGGGGCGCGGTGGCTTGACGGCATCCTCGACAGGAACGACGTTGGCGCTGGAGGAGCGATCACCATGACGTTGCGCCGCCGCGACCTGCTACGCGGCCTGGGCTCGCTGGGCGCCGCCGCTGTCCTGGACGGCCTCGACGTCGCCGGGGCCGGGCCTGCCGACGCGCAGTCCGCGAATCCGGGCTTTCCGCGCCGATCCGACTTCCGGATCAGGAAAGGCTGGACCTACCTCAACGGGGCCTACACGCATCCGATGCCAATCGCGGCGGCGGAGGCGTACCGCGCCGCGGTCGAGCGGCGGTCCACCGTCGGTCCGCCCGCTTCGGCGAGCGCCCCGGCCGCCGCGGCC
>CAZFSA010000185.1:0-6249 GCA_964521535.1 uncultured Gemmatimonas sp. | reverse complement strand
GGAAGAGTTGAACTTCCGACCTCACGCTTATCAGGCGTGCGCTCTAACCACCTGAGCTACAGGCCCCGCAACTGCCGAAGGGACAGTAGGATAGCCGGTGACGCCGGGCCCGGCAACCCTCAGATCCGCACCTCCCAGGCCACCACCGATCGCGGCTGCCGCCAGCGGCGCAGTCGCCTACCCCGGTTTCTCGACCGCCCGGGTCCGGTGCACCGCCACCAATGCCAGCCCGAGCAGCACCACCGCACCCGCCTGGTGCAGCGCCGCCACCGGAATCGGCACCGACCAGAGCAGCGTCAACAGCCCGAGTGCGAACTGCGCCGCCACCGCCAACCCGAGACCCGCCGCCAGACCCCGGAACCCGCCGGCCGCGGTGCGGCCCAGTCGGATCGCGAGGAGGAGCCCCACCACCGCCGTCGCCACCGCCAGCAGCCGATGGTTGAATTGCACCGCCGCGATGTTGTCGAAGAGGTTCCGATACCAGGGGTCGAGTGACCAGTAGCCCGCCGGCACCAGCCGGCCAGCCATCAGCGGAAACTCGTTGTAGGCCTTGCCGGCGTTGGTGCCGGCCACGAACGCCCCCGCGAGCGCCGTAAGCAGCACCAGGCCCAGGGTCCATCGGGCGTGCCGTGCCAACCCGGCCGCCACCCGCGCGCCGGACGGCCGGAGGAGCAGGTCCGCCGCGGTCCAGAGGGCCAGCATGAAGAGCACGAGGGCAAGCCCCAGATGCGCCGCCAGGCGGTACTGGCTCACGTCGGTCCGCTCGCTGAGCCCGCTCACCACCATGTACCAGCCCAGCACGCCCTGCCCCAGCGTGAGCAGCCCCATCGCGATCACCCTGCCGCGTACCGGGGCGCGGAACCAGCCTCGGGCCAGGCCCAGCAAGCCGGGCACCGCGATGGCCAGGCCCACCACCCGCGCCCAGAGGCGGTGGAGGTACTCCCAGAAGTAGATCCGCTTGAACCCGGCCAGGGTCATGTCAGGGGCCAGGAGCCGGAACTGGGGAATCTCGCGGTACTTGGCGAACTCCGCCTCCCAGGCAGCCTCGGTCATCGGCGGGAGGACCCCGCTCACCGGGCGCCACTCCGTGATCGAGAGCCCACTCTCGGTAAGGCGGGTCACGCCGCCGATCACGACGGTGAGCGCCACCATCACCGACCAGGTGGCAAGCCACCAGCCGATCCGCCGGTCCCGGGCCGTCTGGAGGCCGGCGGGTTCCGCGTTTCCTGTGGATGGCGAGTTGATCATGGGCCTAATGTGGCCGGGTGGGCGCGGGACCGGAATCCTGGGCCCCGGAGGCCCGGCATCTACCGGATGCGACGGCTCCGAACCACCAGGCGGCGGGAATCGGGATCGAACGTCACCAGGGCCACGTCCCCCGCGTCCAGCCGAAGGTCGGCCGCGAGATCGAGGACCGGGGGAAGGGCCTCGTGCCGGGCTCGCTCCCGCTCCTGGCCTTCCCGCTCCTCCCGCTCCCGGGACATCGCGGTGCCCGAGGGTGCGGCACCAGGGCCGGTCGTGACCTCGGGCAGGGAGTCGATTCGGCGCAGGCTCACGGCAATCCGGTGCGACCCCGGATCGAGCGGCAGATCCCGGAGCAGGTGGATCGGCCGGTCGCGCCGGGCCCCCCCACCCACCAGGGTGTCTACCAGGCCAGCAGCCCCGGAAACCGTCACCCGGAGGAGGTACCTGGCGCTCGATCCCTCGCACCGTACCCGCTGCCGCATGTGCGCCGGAACGCGTTCCAGCTCCTCGTCGCTCAGCGCTCGACAGTGCTCGATCCGTTCCGGCCGCCCACTCCATGCCAGCCGCAACAAGGCCCGCTCCGCTTCGGGCACCCGCCAGGGCGCCTGCGAGAGCCAGGCCGTTCCGAGCCCACCCCCGGTGACCAGCGCCGTCGCCAGAGCCCCCCGGAGCCAGCGGTTCATCGCCCCACCCTCTCCGGCGACGGGACCTCGCACTCGGTGTCCACGTCGATGGTGGCCTCCGTCTCCGGCCGCTCCAGTCGGGCGAGCGCCCGCTCCAGTTCGGTCACCATTTCCCGGGCCCCGGCCCCGTCGTGCGCGGCCAGTTCGACGATCCGGACCCGCCGCCGGTCCACTCGTTCCTTGAGCTCGGCCTCACGGCCCTGGTGGACTCGTTCCCCGAGCCACCGGGTTCCCTCGCGGTTCCAGCAGTCCCGCGGCGGGCAGGCCAGGACGACGGCGCACCGGGCCCCGGCCCGCACCACGTACTCGATGGCCGAGGTGTGTACGGTCCCCGCGCACTCCACCACCTGGACGGTGAGCCCCAGCTCCGCCAATACCGACTCCATCGTGGCCGCGCCATGGGCGCAGGCGAACGCCACGACCCTGTCGGTCACCCGCCCTGCGGCCACCAGTTCGCCCACCTCCCGGAGCTGGTCCCGGCCGGTCCGCCCCGGCGGGCCCACGCCCATTGGGGCGCAGGAGCCGGCACAAATGCCGCAGCTGACGCATCGCGCCGGATCGATGCGAGCCACCAGGTCGGCTCGACCGTCGCTCCGGGGCACCATGGTGATGGCCTCGAAGGGACAGTCGGCCGCGCACTGGCTGCACCCGGTGCAGAGCGCGCTGTCCACCCTGGACGGGGCGGGGCGCTCCGGCCGGGGCCGGGTGAGACGGGGCACCAGCAGCAGAGCCGCACCCACCCCGAGCACCAGGACCCAGGAAGCCACCGGCGACATCCGGTCCGCCAGCGGAAGCCAGAAGGCGTAGAACCAGTCGACCGGAATCTCGGCCGGCAGTCGAAGCGGGTCCGCCTCGGGCGCCATCCCGACCGGCACCACGATGGCCAGCGCCGTGAGCGCGCCCACCAGGCCCCAGCCCAACCGCCGCGGGGGGAGGAGCACCGGCCTGGCCAGCCGCGAGACATGAAGCCAGAAGACCAGCCCCAGCGCGAGCGGGAGCGCCACATGGAGGAAGAGATTCAGGAAGAAGAAGGCGCTGGCCACCGGGCGGTCGCCCACGAAGCTCCGGCGCACCGGCTCCGACAGGACGGGGAGGACGTCCAGGAGGCGGGCGCCCTCCACCGCCAGGCGGTGGCCGAACGTGTCCCAGACCATCACGAAGCCGGTCCACCCGGAGACCAGGATCAGCCCCAAGAGCACCAGGCCGGACACCCAGGCGAGGGTCCGCGGGCCCCAGGTCCGGCGCTGGAGGTACATCCGGGCGGCGTGCACCGCCGTGGCCACCACCGCCGCGTCCGAGGCATACCGGTGCAGTCCCCGAACCCAGTTGCCGAGCCACGGATCGGCCGTGATGGCCGCGACCGAGTCCCAGGGCCCCCCGATCCGGTAGAACAGCAGCAGCCAGAGCCCGGAGAGGAGGAGTACCAGCCAGAGCACCACCACCAGGGTGCCGCTCTGATAGATCGGGTTGTGGCGGCTGCCGAAGAGCCGGTTGACCAGGACATCCAGCTGGGCCAACGGGTTCGGCAGCCGCCGGACCGGCAGGGCGGCGGGCATGGCCCTCCCAGGGAGGTGAGAAGACCCCGGAAACTTAGGATATCGTCATGATGAAATCATGAATCCTTTCGGAACCGGATTCCAGTTTCTTCACGATCCTTTTCCCGGGAGTCCGGAATGCACGAGCCCGTCCAGGGGTCGACTGGCCCGGAGCGCCCCCCGCTCGCCCAGCGCCTGATCGACAACCCGTTCCTCCTGCTGCTGGCCGGTCTGCTGGTGATGCTGGTGATCTACACCGGCTGGGGTCTGTGGGAGATCCTCACCCTGCCCCCCGCCACCCTGCCCTGACTCGGGAGACCACTCCATGGCCTCGGAAACCCATACCGGGCTCGATTCGCCCAGGGGCGTCTGGTGGAAGCCCGCCCATCGCACCGAGCGGCTCTGGGTCGGGATCGCCTTCGCCTGGTGCATGGTGCTGTTCGCGATGATGCCGCTCTGGCACCTCAAGGGGGGGCAGAACCCCTCGGGCATCCGCCGCAAGGTGGAGCCGGCGCGGTTCTACCAGCGAACCCAGGAGTTCATTCGCCAGTACCAGGTCGGCACCGACGCCGGGATCCCGGTGGTGGAGCCCCCGCCCGGCGCCGACGTGTACCTGACGGCGCTGTCCTTCCAGTGGACCCCGGTCCTCCGGCTCCGGAAGGGGGTGGAGTACACCCTCCACCTCTCGTCGCTCGACGTCAACCACGGCTTCAGCCTCTACCCGCTCAACGTGAACTTCCAGGTCGTTCCCGGGTACGACTACGGCCTCCGGGTGACCCCCACGGAAGCGGGCGACTTCCGGATCCTCTGCAACGAGTTCTGCGGCATCGGTCACCACCTGATGCTGGGCCGGGTGATCGTGCTCGACGAAGCCGGCCGTGAGGTCGGCATGACGGGAGGCGCCCAATGACCGCGGCGACCTTCCGGGTCTGTCCCGCCACCGGTCGGAAGATCGAGGCCCAGGCCGAACGCCTGATCCGGGTGAACGCGGTGGTGGCGATCGTGGCGCTGCTGGTGGGCGCCATTGCCGCCGTGCTGCTGGTGCTGACCCGGTGGCAGGCGGTCCATCTCCTCCCCGCCGACTGGTACTACCGGCTGCTCGGCGTGCACGGGATGAGCATGCTGATCTTCTTCATCCTGTTCTTCGAGATGGCGGTGCTGATCTTCGCGAGCACCGTGCTCCTCAACGCCAGGCAGGTGGCCCCCCGCCTTGCCTGGACGGCGTTCGGCCTGATGCTGGGCGGGGCGCTCCTGGTCGAGGCCCTGATGTGGGGCGGCAAGGCCGACGTGCTCTTCACCTCCTACCCGCCCCTCCGCGCCCACCCGCTCTACTACCTCGGCATCATCGTGTTCGCGGTGGGCGCGCTGGTGGTGGTCGGCCTCTTCTTCGCCAATCTGGTGGTGGCCCGGCGCGAACGGACCTACCAGGGCTCGGTGCCGCTGGTGACCTTCGGGGCCCTTACCGCGGCGATCATCGCGGTGATCACCTTGCTGCACGGCGCCGCGATCTACATCCCCACCTTCCTCTGGTCGCTTGGCCTGATGAAGATGGACGCCCAGATCTACCGGATGGTCTGGTGGGGGCTGGGCCATTCCTCCCAGCAGATCAACGTGGCCGCCATGGTGGCCATCTGGTACATGCTGGGAGCCCTCACCGTGGGCGCGGTGGTGTTGAACGAGAAGATCAGCCGGATGGCGTTCGTCCTGTACATCCTCTTCATCTCGATGGCCTCGGCCCACCACCTGCTGGTCGATCCCGGGATGGGGTCGGCGTGGAAGGTGGTGAACACCAGCTACTTCATGTACATGGCGGTGCTGGCCAGCATGATCCACGGCTTCACCGTCCCGGCGGGGATGGAGCTGGGCCAGCGGCTCCGGGGGTTCACCAACGGTCTCTTCGACTGGCTGAAGCGCGCCCCCTGGGGCGACCCCGGGTTCTCCGCCCTGGTGTTCTCGGTGATTCTGTTCGGCTTCATCGGCGGGATCACGGGGGTCACCATCGGCACCGAGCAGATCAACATCATCGCCCACAACACCCTGCGGGTGCCGGGACACTTCCACGCCACCGTGGTGGCGGGGACGGCGCTCGCGTTCATGGGCGCCACCTACTATCTGATCCCCCTGGTCTTCCGAAAGCGGGTGGCGTTCTGGAAGATGGCCCAGTGGCAGCCCTATCTCTTTGCGATCGGCATGCTGATCTTCACGATGGCGATGACCTTCGCCGGCTCGTTCGGGGTGCCCCGCCGGCACTGGGACATCAGCTTCAGCCAGGCGCCCTTCAGCCTCCAGTTCAGCCCCACGGTGGATTTGCTGCTCGCGGTGACCGCCCTGGGCGGCCTGCTGGCGGCCACGGCGGCGTTCATGTTCATCGCGATCGCGGTGGTCTCGGTGTTCTTCGGCAAGCCGCTGGGCGAGGTCCCCGCGGGCTACCCGGTGGTGGGTGTTCCCCGCGGGCTCGGCGTGCCGCCCCGCCAGGTGCCCGATATCGACGCCGTGAACGCCGAGCTCCACGGTCCCCGAACGGGCTGGATGGGACCCGCGCCCGGCACTCTGGTGTTGGTCGGCGTCTTTCTTGCCGCCTTCATCCTCTACTTCTTCGTGAACTGGAAGGTGCTGTCGTTCGTATGGAAGATCGGTTGACTTCGCCGGCCGGCGGTCGCGCGGGCTGGCTCCCGCTGGCCGCCCTGGCCGCGATCATCGGGGTCACGGCGGCCTGGTGGGCGCTGGCCTTCTGGCCGGCCGCGAGCAACCCGGCCTGGCTGGCGCGAACCCGGGAGGTCTGCTTC
>CAZFSA010000184.1:0-6313 GCA_964521535.1 uncultured Gemmatimonas sp. | reverse complement strand
AGCCCGTCGGCGCTCCAGGAGGCCGGCGGCCGGGTCGGGCCCGGTCCAGCTGGCCAGGAGGAATGGGATCGCCAGGCGACCAGCGAGGTCGGCGATGTCGGAGGCGAGGGGAGCCTCGGGCGGGCACTCGAGGTGGATCAGGTCGGGACGGTGATCGGCCAGGAGGCGGCGGAGCGTCGCGCGGTGCCACCGCAGGCCCGGGTCGTCGTCCCGGCCCTTGACAGGAACCGGAACGAGGCGGAGCGGACCGTCGGTTGCTACCTCTCCGTTGGGAAGGGCCACGATCACCTCCGGCCCGAGACCGGCGAGGGCGCGAAGCCGGTCGCGGGCGTCCGGGTCGCGGAAGGCGGGGCCGAGCACGAGAACACGCACGGGGGAGAAGTTAACGTTATCATTGGCGGGCGGGCGCGGGCCCTTAGCTCAGGTGGTTAGAGCAGCGGACTCATAATCCGTCGGTCCCGGGTTCGAATCCCGGAGGGCCCATTGGCACGGTCGATTCTGGTTGCCGGGGGCACCGGCCCGGATTAGACTTTCCGCCCCCGTACGGGCGATTAGCTCAGCTGGTTAGAGCGCTGGTCTCACATACCAGAGGTCGGGGGTTCAAGTCCCTCATCGCCCACTCAGATCGCGCCGCTCCGCCGGAGCCGGCCGATCGCGTCCCACCGATGCTCGTGGGCGGCCAGGACCTCGTCGGGTTCCACGGTCGCCACCCCGGACTTGCCCACCTCCACGCCAGCCGCCACGTTGGCCAGATAGGCCGCCTCGTCGATCGTGGCCCCGGCGGCAAGCGCGGTCGCAACCCAGGCGGTTACCGTGTCGCCCGCGCCGGAGACGTCGTAGACCTCCCGGGCGTGGCTGGGCACATGGACGGCCGACCCTCCGCGGCGCACCAGCACCATGCCTTCCTGGCCCAGGGTGAGCAGGAGATAGTCGACCCCGAGCCGCTCCAGCACCTCGGTCAGGGCGTTGGGCTGGCGCTCGAGGTCCACCGCGGCGCCTAACGCCGCCTCCAGCTCCCGCCGGTTCGGTTTGAACACGGTGGCGCCGCGATAGTCGAAGAAGTGACGGTACTTCGGATCGGCCACCACCGGCAGCCCGGCGCGGCGCGCCCCGGCGATCGCCGCCGCGATCAGGGTGGGGTCCAGCACCCCCTTGTTATAGTCCTCCAAGACCAGGCCGTCGGCCCGGGCCAGCAGCTCCAGCGCCGCGGCGGTGACCCGCTCGCGGTCGGGGGGATCGAGCGGGACAGTCACTTCCTCGTCGATTCGCACCACCTGCTGGCCACGGGCCACGACCCGGGTCTTGGTCGTGGTGGGACGCCCGGCGACGCCGACCAGGTGCCGGTCATCGATCTGGCGGGCGGCCAGTTCGGCCCGGATGGTGCCGGCGTTCTCGTCGTCGCCGACCACGCCGGTCAGGAGCGCCGTGGCGCCGATCGCCGCCACATTGGCCGCCACGTTGGCCGCGCCGCCCAGGGCGGATCGGGTGTCCCTGACCGTGACCACCGGGACCGGGGCCTCGGGTGAGAGCCGCTCGGTGTCGCCCACCAGGTAGCGGTCCAGCATCACGTCGCCCACCACCACGATCCTCCGCTCCCGCATCCGCTCCAGCAGGGCCAGAATCCGGTCTCGCCCGATCGGCGGCCCGCTGGTTGAGCTTCGCCTGGTCACCGGAGCTGGCCTCCCTTCACGAGTCCGATGGTTGCCTGCACCCGGCTCTCGAACCGGGTCCGCCGCTTCCCCGGCACATGATCGGCGTTGACCGTGCGGTGGATGCCGACCACCGCCCGAAGGCCGAGTGCCGGGGTCCCACCGGCCACAGCCGCGCCCAGACGATACGTGCGGGCCACCGTTCCGAGGAAGATCTCGCGGGTGGCGGTCAGAGCGGGGCCGGAGGGGAAGGGGGCGTCGATCCGGCCTTCGCCCTGCCACAGGATGGCGGCATCGGGCGTCAACAGCCACCGACCGGCAAGCGGCACCGAGACCTCGGCCCCCAGCAGAACATGATCGGTGAAATGGGGCCCAATGCCGACCCCGCGGTCCATCAGATTCTGAGTGGAGTCGCCGGTCCGGAACGCCAGGCTGCTCACGGCGGCGACGGTGGCCCGCCAGCTCGCGGTCCGGCCCAACGCTCCGGCGCCGCCCAGCGTCAGCGCCCAGCGGCCCGGGTGGGCGGCCTCGCCGGTCCCATCCGGGTCAGGACGGGAGCGCCAACGGTCATCGATGGCCGCCTGGGCCTGGAGCAGGAGGCCGTCCCGCGGCCGCCAGTGGAGGTCGCCCCCCAAGAGGGTGTTGCGGTTGTCGGCCAGTCCGAGCTGGGCCGGAAACGCCAGCAGGACCAGAGGATTCCGGAAAGCCGGCTCGAACGATCCCTCAGGGCCGGACAGTACCGCCGATTCCCAGACGGCAAGGTGGAATCGGCCGGTGACCCGGACACCCAGGCGGTGAGCGATGAAGTGCCGGCGGCGGCTTTCGCCTCCGGCCGCCATCATCGGGGTGAGTTCGGTACCGAGCAGGTCGATCTGGACGTCGCGGAGCCGGACCTCCAGCCCCACATCAGTGCGTCCGTAGCCATAGCTCGAGATCGCCAGGCCAGGAGCTGGCCCGGGCGGTCCCCAATTCCGGTCTACCTGGCCGTAATGGAGCCGGATCGGGCCGAATTGGGCCCCGAGATAGGCGTCGGCGAATCGGTAAGCCTGGCGCTTGCGCGACTGGATCGCGGCCCCACTCCAGTCGGGGTCCTCCTTGAGCCGGTTCTCGGCCACCGGCCGGCTCACCAGGGCCAGCGGGCCCACCACGGCCTCCAGCGCGGCCTCGGCGTACGGCTCCACCTGGCCGGCTCCAGCAGGTCGAAGTCGGTCGCGCCGGGCGCTGGTGTAGGCCTGAACGCCGACCCGGGGTTCCACCCGGAACCAGGCCTCGTCGCCCCGGTCTGCGAAACGCCGTTTGAGGTCCGCGATGGCGGCCTGCGTTCCGGGGCTGCCCCCACGCGCCGAGTCGAGCCGTCGGACGAGGTCGGCCCGACGGAACGGTCGCACCAACGGGCTGGGATCTGACAGGTCGCCCCGAGCGATCAGGTGCTCGATCAAGGGCAGCAGCGGGTGATCGAGCGGGAGGTAGGGGGTGGCCTGGGCCGCGAGCGAACCGGGGAGCAGGAGCAGCAGGCTGAGGAGGACACGCGACACGAGGCGGAATGTAACCGGGCGCAGGGCTATGTTTCGGCCGCCATGAACGCCCTTCGCATCGAAGTGACCCGCGGCACCCTGGTGGAATCGGTCCACCGGGTGTCGGCCGCCGTGGTGGACCGGGACGGCAGGCTGCTGGCCGCATCGGGCAACCCCGACCTGGTCACCCTCTGGCGCTCGGCCGCCAAGCCGTTCCAGACCCTGCCGCTCCTGGAAGACGGCGCGGCGCACCGCTTTGGCCTGACCGACGCGGACCTGGCCCTGATCTCTGCCTCTCACTCCAGCGAGGCGATGCACCTCGAGGGTGTGGACCGGATCCTGGCCAGGGGTGGTCTGACGGAGGACCAGCTGGCCTGCGGTCCCCATCCGCCGCTTTCCCCCCTCGTGGCCCGGGAGGTGCCCCGGCAGGCGATTCCGATGACGCCCCGCTGGAGCAACTGCTCGGGCAAGCACGCCGGCCTGCTGCTGCTGGCCCGACACCACGGGTGGCCGGTGGAGGGCTACCAGTTGGCGGGGCATCCGGTGCAGGAGCGGATTCTGGACCAGGTGACGCGATTCACCGGGCTGGCCCGGCACGAGATCGTGCTCGCCGTCGATGGCTGCACTACCGTCTGCTTCGGGTTGCCGATTCGCGCCATGGCGGTGGCGTACGCGCGATTCGCGGCGTCGGAGGAGCCAGCGTGTCGCCGCCTGTGGGGCGCCATCGCGTCGCACCCTCTGCTGCTCGCCGGCACCGGCCGCTTCGACACCGAGCTGATCGCGGCCTGGCCCGGCCAGGTCCTCGCCAAGGTTGGGGCGGAGGGCATCTACAGCGCGGCGCTGCCCGCGCTTGGCGTCGGGCTCACCGTGAAGGTGGAGGACGGCGGCGGTCGAGCGGCGCCGATGGCCGTCCTGGCGGCCCTGCGGCAGGTCCTGGCTCGCCGGCGCGGACCTGCCGAGGGGATCCGTGCCCTGTCGTCGCTGGCGGAGTACATCGAGACGCCGGTGCTCGACACCCGGGGGCAGCCTGCGGGCGCGATCCGGGTGGGCGGCGAGTTGCATTTCTTTGGACCGTGAGCACGCGGGTCCGGTACCGCCGGACCGTCCCGGGTGCACTATCATGAACGAACTCGACCCCGCCACGGCCTGCCTCGTGCGACTCGCCGCGGGCATCGCGCTGGGCGCGCATGGCGACGTCGGAGCCCGCTGCCGGGAAGCCCGCGGGGCCGGAGCGCCCGCGGTCTGGATCGACGAGCTCATCCTCCAGTCGGTGCTGATGGTGGGCTACCCGCGCGCGCTCACGGCGGCCCAGGCGTGGCGCGACGACCTTGGTGGCGAGGCGGTGTCGCTGGAGGATGGGGCGGACCCGTCGCTGGCGGCCGGGTGGCGAACCCGGGGCGAGCAGCTATGCCGGATCATCTATGGAGCGAACTATGACAAGCTGCGGGAGAATGTTCGCCGGCTGCACCCCGCACTGGACGCCTGGATGGTCGCGGAGGGATACGGCAGGACCCTGGCCCGCCCGGGGCTGGACCTGGTCCGGCGGGAGCTGTGCGTGATTGCACAGGTGACGGTTCTGGGGGCCGAACGGCAGCTCCATTCGCATCTCCGCGGGGCGTTGAACGCCGGCGCGGATCCGGCAGCGGTGTCGGCGGCCCTCGAGATCGCCCTCCAGGACGTCCCGGCGGAGGCCGAATGGGCGCGGGCGCTGTGGCGGCGGGTCCAGGCGTGAGCTTCGTCGACCGGGTGGTGGTGAAGGTGGCCGGTGGTCCGGGTGGCGCCGGGGCATGCTCGTTCGCGCGCTTCAAGTACGTCCCGAAGGGAGGACCGGACGGCGGCGATGGAGGGCACGGCGGGAGCATCTACGTTCGCGCGGACCCCAACCTGGCCACTCTGCTCGACTACCGATACCGGAACGTCTGGAAGGCGGAACGGGGGGTTCACGGCAAGGGCAAGACCCAGACCGGCGCGTCCGGCCGGGATCTCTTCCTTCCGGTCCCGCCTGGCACCGTGGTACGCGACCTGGGGACCGGGGAGGTACTGGGCGAGGTCCTCCGGCCTGGCGAGACGCTGCTGGTAGCCCGGGGCGGGCGCGGAGGGCGGGGCAATGCCCGGTTCGCCACGCCCACGCACCGCGCGCCGCGCGAGTGGGAGCCAGGCCAGCCCGGCCAGGAACGGGAGCTGGAACTCGAGCTCAAGCTGATTGCCGACGTGGGCCTGGTGGGGGAGCCTAACGCCGGGAAGAGTACTCTCCTCTCGGTGGTCTCGGCCGCACGGCCCCGGATCGCGGACTATCCGTTCACCACGCTGGAACCCAACCTCGGCGTGGTGCAACTGAGCGGTCATCGGACCTTCGTGGTGGCGGACATTCCGGGGATCATCGAAGGCGCGCACCAGGGCAGGGGCCTGGGCCTCCAGTTCCTCCGGCACGTGGAGCGAACCCGGGTGCTGGCTTTCCTGATCCCGATGGACCCGGACGATCCGGGTGCGGTATACCATCGGCTCCGCCGCGAGGTTGCCGCCTACAGCCCCTCGCTCGTCGCCAAGCCGCATCTGGTGGTGCTCACCAAACGGGACCTGCTGCCGCCGGACGCCCCGTTGCCGGCTGTGAACGCCCCCGAGGCGCAGGGGGTGCAGGCCATTTCCGCGGTCGCCGGTGCGGGGCTGGAAGCGCTGGGGGAGGTGCTGTGGGAGATGGTGCAGGAGGCGAAGGCGGCGGAGGTTCCGGAGACGGCGGCAGGGGACGCGGGCGATGACTGACGAACGCCGATGCTACCTGGCCCTGGCACTGACCCCGGGAATCGGCTGGTCCCGGCTCGATGCGCTCGCCCGGCGCTTCGGCAGCTGGGAGGAGGCGCTCCGCGCCCCGTTCGCCGCCCTGCGGGGAGTCCCCGGGCTGAGCCCGGCGGCTGCCACGGCCATTGCGAACGCCCGCCCAGCCACGGCCGACCGGGTCGAGCTGGCGGTGAAAGCCGCAGGGGGCACGGCCCTGACGCCGCTCGATCCGGCCTTCCCGCCGCTGCTTCGCACCATTCCGGACCCGCCGCCTGTGCTCTTTGCTCTGGGTCGCCTCGACCTGATCGGGCTTCCAGCGGTGGCCGTCGTGGGCAGCCGCCGCCCCACCCGCTACGGCGAGCAGGCCGCGCGCGC
>CAZFSA010000183.1:0-6419 GCA_964521535.1 uncultured Gemmatimonas sp. | reverse complement strand
GGCCAGGGCCGGCGCCCGTCCGGCAGCCGGACGCCGAGCCGTCGGTCCGCCAGCTGCTGCTGGTGGACCGGGCGTATCGCCTCGGGGCCCGCCGGAAGACGCTCCCTCTCATCGCGCCGCGACGATTCAACCCTGACCGGGTTGCCTGGCTCCCGATTCTGCACCTCCGCCGCTTTGGTCGGGACTTCACCGCCGTGTTCTCGAATACCGAGCGGGCCCACCGCCTGGGCCGGACCCGCGACTGGGTGGTCATCTACTACGATGGCCCGGGCGGCGAGCGGCAAGCCACCGTGGTGACCGCGCGGGCCGGCCCCCTCCGCGGTCGGCGGGTGGTTCGGGGGCGGGAAGCCGAGTGCCTCCGGCACTATGGGGTCACGCTGGAGCCGCCGGAGACCGTCATGTGGTTCGAGCCCGAGGACCCGGGCCAGCGGGGCTCGGCCACGGCCCGGGCGGCCGCTACCCGAGCAGGGGAAGCGCCACCGACAGGGCGATCAGGACGATGATGATCCATTCCAGGACCTCCAGCCGACGCGCCATCACCCGATCCGAAAGCTTCTGGTAGATCCCGTCGATCACCTCCAGCTTGCGGCTGATGGCCCGATCCCAGGCCGAAAAATGGAACCGCTCGGTGGCTCCGCCGTACACCCGGCTCAGGAACTGGTCGCCTGCCAGCTTGACCGCGTTGGTCACCCGCTCGAACACGATGGCGCTTTCCATCTGGAGCTCGCCCAGGCGCCGGAATCCGGCCGTCGGAGGCCGAAGCCGGCGCAGGAGCCCGCGATCGGCGCTCGCCAGGGCCTCGTACGCGGTGTCGACCACGCGGTCCAGCTCCCCATCCAGATGCCGGAGCTGGACCAGCTGGACGTTGGCGAACTCCAACAGCACCCGGGTTTCCTCCGGAAAGGGGTCGCACAGGATGGCCGCATTCCAGTCCACCAGGGTCAGGTCGGAGGGGGCGAAGGTGTACCGAAGCCGGAGCGCGTCCTCGATTTCGCTCGCCGAAAGCGGATCGGGGCTGGCGCGAAGGAGCCGAGCCGTGGCGGCGGCGCCCTCGTCGAGCAGCACGGTCGGCGGTGCCGCAACGCCCCCGCGCCAGAGGTGAGCCACTTCGAAGAGGAAGTAGTCCTCCACGGGGGCCGACACCCTGGGGTGGGACACGGCGGAACCCAGTTGATCGAGGAGCTGCCGGAGCCGCTGCCTGGCGTCCGCGACCAGGGTCGGCTCGGCCTCCAGCGCGACGGCGAGATCCGCCAGTCGATCGGGGGTGGTCCGGAAGGGGATCCCGTAGTTCACCGCGGCTCCCCCGAAGTCATAGAGCACGATGTCGACCCGGTCCGGCGCAAAGCCGGCCGGCTCCGCCAGGGGCGGCGGGCCGGCAGCCAGGCGGAGCGGGGCCGGCCGGTAGTCGAAGTGCGGGGGCACCCGCCGGCGTGCCCGGACGGTCTGTCGCTCGGTCTCCCCGAGTAACTGCTCGCAGCGATCGAGGTCGATGTCGTCGCCGATGTCGAACGCGAAGGACGCGGTGCACCGACCCTCCAGCCGGAGGAGCCCGGCGTAATCGCTGGGGTCTTGAACTGGCATTCACGCTCCGTTCAGCGACGGTTCAGAATGGCTCCCCCATATTGGGCGGCGCGAGGGGAAAGGCAAGTTGGGTCCGTTGGCCGGTCCCATGGGGACCGAAGGAGGGAACGATGAAACTCATGCAGCGGAAGTCGGCCTTTCCGGCCATGCGGCCGGAATTCGAGCGCCTCTTCGACCGGTTCTTCCAGACGCCGCTGTGGCCCTTGGCCACGCCGCGCATGGAGACCATGTGGGAGCCGGTGCTCGACTTTTCGGAGACGGCAAAGGAGTACATCGTCCGTCTCGAGATCCCGGGTGTGACCCGCGACGATCTCGATGTGAACCTGGATGGGAACCTGCTCACCCTGTCGGGCAAGCGCGAGCTCCACAAGGAAGAGAAGGGTGAGGACTTCCTGTGGGAGGAGCGGGAGGAGGGGCGCTTCATGAGGACGCTCCGCCTGCCGGGCGCGGTGCAGGAGGGCAAGATCGAGGCGACGTATGCCGACGGCGTGCTGCTGGTGAAGCTGCCGAAGGCCGAGCCCGCCGCCAAGAGCAGGATCGCGATCAAGTAGGGCGGCATCGATCTTCGCCCGGAGCCGCCCCCGGCGCCCGCTGGCGCCGGGGGCGGCTCGGTCTTGGGAACAGTCGCCTCTAACAGCCGATTCATGTTCCCTTCACGGCCCCGGCGCGAAGCTGACTGACCCCGCCCCGGCAGGAGCTGATGACCGGCCCTTCCCAGGCCCGACCAGGCGTGATCGCCAAGTCCGACGCCGCCCGTCGCGCCGCCGCCATTCCGGACCTCGAGGCCTATCGCGCCGCCTTCACCTGGGAAGCGGCGCGGCGGGAACTCTCGGGCCTGCCCGACGGCCGCGGCCTCAACCTGGCGCATGAAGCCGTGGACCGCCACGCCAGCGGGACCGCCGGGGCACGGACCGCGATCCGGTGGATCGGGCGGGACCACTGCCGCCGGGACTTGACCTACGCCGAGCTGGCCGAGGCAACCTCCCGGTTCGCCAACGCCCTCGCCCGCCTCGGTCTCGGTGCTGGCGACCCGGTCTTTCTCCTCCTTGGACGAGTCCCCGAACTGCATCTGACCGCGCTCGGTGCCCTGAAGCACCGGTGCGTCGTCTCTCCCCTGTTCGCCGCCTTCGGACCGGAGCCGCTCCGGACCCGCCTCGAACTGGGTGAGGCCCGCCTGTTGGTGACGACGCCATCGCTCTACCGGAGGAAGGTGGAGCCCTTCCGGGCCCACCTGTCAGCCCTGGAGTACGTGGTGCTCGTTCCGGAGCCCGACGATCCCGGCCACGACCTGAGCGCCCTGCGGCTGGGCGAACTCCTGGACCAGGCGGCGCCCTGGTACCGAATCGAGCCGACCGATCCCGAGACTCCGGCCCTCCTCCACTTTACCAGCGGCACCACGGGCCAGCCCAAGGGGGCTCTGCACGTGCACGAGGCGGTCGTGATGCACCACCTCACGGGTCGCGTAGCCCTGGATTTCCGGCCGGGCGATGTCTTCTGGTGCACCGCCGACCCCGGGTGGGTGACGGGTACCTCGTACGGGATCGTCGCCCCGCTCACCCATGGCCTCACCCTGGTTCTGGACGAGGCCGAGTTCGATGCCGAACGGTGGTACCGGATTCTCGCGGAGGAACGGGTCTCGGTCTGGTACACGGCGCCGACCGCGGTCCGGATGATGATGCGGGCCGGCCTCGACCTCGCGCGCGAGCGCCCCCTCCCGGCCCTCCGCTTCATCGCCAGCGTGGGAGAGCCGCTCGGCCCCGACGCCGTCTGCTGGGGCCTCGACGCCTTCGGCCTGCCGATCCACGACAACTGGTGGCAGACCGAGACTGGCGGCATCATGATCGCGAACTACCCCGCGATGGACATCCGGCCCGGCTCCATGGGCCAGCCCATGCCTGGCGTCGAGGCGGGAATCGTTCGGCGGCTGGACGACGGATCCGTCGAGGAGGTCACCGTGCCCGGGGAGCAGGGAGAGCTGGCGCTGCGGTCAGGCTGGCCCTCGATGTTCCGGGGGTACCTCAAGGCCCCCGAGCGCTACGCCCGCTGCTTCGCCGGCGGCTGGTACCTCACCGGCGACCTGGCGCGGCGTGATTCCGAGGGCTACTACTGGTTCGTCGGCCGCAGCGACGACGTGATCAAGTCCGCCGGTCACCTGATCGGCCCCTTTGAGGTGGAAAGCGCGCTGGTGGAACACCCCGATGTGGTCGAGGCCGCCGTGATCGGAAAGCCCGACCCGGTGGTGGGTGAGATCGTCAAGGCGTTCGTCGCGCTCCGTCCGGGCGTGGCCGATACCGAATCGACCAGGCGGGCGCTGCTGGCCCACGCCCGGACCCGGCTCGGGGCCGCGGTGGCCCCCCGCGAGATCCAGGTTGTGCCGTCCCTTCCCCGGACCCGTAGCGGCAAGATTCTCCGCCGCCTGCTCAAGGCCCGCGAGCTGGGACTGCCCGAGGGCGACCTCTCCACCCTGGAGCCGGTCTCGTGACCGTCCCCTTCGAGCCGGAGGAGGCCCGCGCCCTCCTCCGGCAGATGGTGCTGATCCGCCGGCTCGAGGCCAAGGCGGCGGAGCTCTACGCTGCGGGCGAGATCCGGGGTTTCCTCCACCTGTACGACGGTGAGGAGGCGGTCGCCGTGGGCGTCATCCACGCCCTCGATCCCGGCGACGCCGTGGTTGGGACCTACCGGGAGCACGGCCACGCCGTTGCCAGAGGGATGCCGCCGGGGATCCTGATGGCCGAGTTGCTGGGCAAGGCCGCGGGGTGCTGCCGGGGGCGCGGGGGATCCATGCATCTCTTCGACGCCGCGCGCCGGTTCTATGGCGGCAACGCCATCGTGGGTGGCGGGCTGCCCCTGGCCGTGGGCCTCGCCCTCGCCGACCGGATGCAGGGGCGCAACCGGGTCACCGCCTGCTTCTTCGGCGACGGCGCCGCCGCTGAAGGGGTGTTTCAGGAGTCACTGAACCTGGCAGCGCTGTGGCAGGCTCCGGTCCTGTTCTGCTGCGAGAACAACCTCTACGCCATGGGCACCGCGCTCCGCCTGGCGCACGCCGAGCCGGATCTTTCCGCCAAGGCCGCCGCCCAGGGCGTGCCCGGGGAAGCAGTGGACGGTATGGACCTGGCCGCGGTCGTCGAGGCAGCCAGGCGCGCCGTTGACGCCGTGCGCCGGGGCGCCGGCCCCCGGTTCCTGGAATTGCGGACCTACCGCTTCCGGGCCCACTCGATGTACGACCCGGAGCTCTACCGGACCCGTGAAGAAGTCGAGGAATGGAAGCGGCGGGATCCGATTCCCGCGTTCGCCGGCCGCCTCATCGCCGTCGGTTGGCTGGACCAGGGCGACCTCGACGCGATGCAGCGCGATGTCGACCGCGAGATTGAGGAGGCAGTCCGGTTCGCGCGGGAAGCCCCGCTCGAGCCGGCCCGGGACCTGCTCCACGACGTGCTCACCCCCCAGTCGGCCTGACCGTGGCGACCTCGTCCCTGACGTACCGCGAGGCAGTCCGCCTGGCCCTCCGGGAGGCGCTGGCCGCCGATCCCAGGGTATTCCTCATGGGCGAGGATGTCGGGCGCTACGGCGGCACCTATGCCGTGAGCAAGGGGCTCCTCCAGGAATTCGGTCCCGACCGGGTTCGTGACTGTCCCCTCTCCGAGCTGGGGTTCACCGGAGCCGGAATCGGGGCGGCGTTGGGCGGAATGCGACCGATCGTCGAGCTGATGACCGTGAACTTCAGCCTCCTGGCCCTCGACCAGATCCTCAACACCGCCGCCACCCTCCGCCACATGTCCGGCGGCCAGTTCAGCGTACCGCTGGTGATCCGGATGGCGACCGGCGCCGGCCGGCAGGTCGCCGCCCAGCACTCGCACAGTCTGGAAGGCTGGTACGCTCATATTCCCGGCCTCTACGTGGCCGCGCCGGGTACGGTGGCCGATGCCCGCTGGATGCTGCCCACCGCCCTCACCTTGCCGGACCCGGTGATTCTGTTCGAGCACGCCCTGCTCTATCCGGTGGAGGGCGACCCCGGCCCGCCCCCCGCGGAGCCGCGGATCGGTCGCGCCACGATTGCGCGGCCGGGCACGGCCGTGACCCTGGTGACCTACGGTGGGTCGCTGCCCAGGTGCCTGGCGGCAGCCGAACGTCTGGCCGGCGACGGAATCGAGGCGGAGGTGGTGGACCTTCGCTGGCTCCGCCCCCTGGACATGGGCACCGTCCTCGAGTCGGTTCGCCGCACCCATCGAGTGGTGGTGGTGACCGAGGAATGGCTCAGCGGGAGCTTCGCCGCGGAGGTGGTGGCCCGGATCGCGGAGGAGGCACTCTACGACCTCGATGCAGCACCCGCCCGCGTGGGGACCGCCGAGGCGCCGATTCCGTATCCCAAGCACCTGGAAGACGCTGCCCTCCCCCAACCCGGGCGGATCGCGGCGGCCGCCCGTTACCTGGTGCGACCCAATGGGTGAATTCCGGATGCCTTCCCTCGGCGCCGACATGGTGGCCGGCACCCTCGTGGAATGGCGGGTGGCCCCCGGGAGCGCCGTCCGCCGGGGCGACGTGGTGGCGGAGGTCGAGACGGACAAGGGTGCGATCGAGGTGGAAATCTTCGAGGATGGGATCGTCGAGCAGCTGCTCATCCAACCCGGCGCTCGCGTGCCGGTTGGTACCCCGCTCGCACTGATTCGGAGTGCCGGCGCGGGGGCCGGACCGGCTCCGGCTGCGGAACCGGCGCCGGAAGAGCCGCCCAGCCTCCCGGAACGGCGGCGGGTCTCCCCGCTGGCCCGAAAGGCCGCGGAGACGCTCGCCGTCGACCTCGATCGCGTCGCTGGCACCGGCGCCGGCGGCGCCGTCACCCT